>NC_007722.1:1394121-1725776 GCF_000013005.1 Erythrobacter litoralis HTCC2594
TCGACCGTTCGTTGGCGACGCCCATCACCAGGCCGCGTTTTCCCGCTAGTGCGCCCATGATCCCTACCTCCTAGCCGTGAAACTTCGACAGCAGCATAGTGCCGTTGGTGCCGCCGAAGCCGAACGAATTGGTCATCACCGTGTCAAGACCCGCATCCTCGACCAGTTCGGTCGCGATCTCTTCCGGCTTCAGCGCCGGATCGAGCGTTTCGACATTGATCGATGGGATGATGAAGTCGTTCTCCAGCGCCAGCAGGCAATAAACCGCCTCCTGCGCTCCGGTCGCGCCCTGGCTGTGGCCGGTCATCGATTTGGTCGAGCTGACCGGCGGCGTCGAGCCTTCGCCGAAGACCCGGCGCACCGCTTCGATCTCGCCGACATCGCCGACCGGCGTCGAAGTGCCGTGCGCGTTGATATAGCTGACCGTGCGATCGTCGCCGAGCGTTCCGAGCGCCCCGCACATGGCTCGCTCGCCGCCTTCGCCGGACGGGGCGACCATGTCGGCCCCGTCGGAGGTGGCGCAGAAGCCGGTGACTTCGGCGTAGATCTTCGCACCGCGCGCCTGCGCGTGTTCGAGCGCTTCCAGCACCAGAATGGCGCCACCGCCGCCGATCACGAAACCGTCGCGATCGGCATCGAAGGCGCGGGATGCGCGCTCGGGCGTATCGTTATATTTGCTCGACATCGCGCCCATTGCATCGAACAGGCAGGAAAGCGTCCAGTCGAGCTCCTCGCCGCCGCCGCCGAACATCACGTCCTGCTGGCCCAGCGCAATCTGCTGCGCAGCCATGCCGATGCAATGCAGCGAGGTCGAACAGGCCGAGGTGATCGAGAAGTTCATGCCCTTGATCTGGTAAGCGGTCGCGAGGTTGGCACTGATCGTGGAGGACATGCATTTCGGCACCGCGAACGGCCCGATGCGCTTGGTCGCGCCGGTTTTGAGCACCGTCTGGTGCGCAGCGAGCATGGCCGAGGTCGATGGCCCGCCCGATCCGGCGATCACACCGGTCATCGGATTGACGACGTCCTTCTGCTCCAGCCCGGCATCGGCGATGGCCTGGCCCATGGCGATATAGGAATAGGCCGCGCCCGGCCCCATGAAGCGCAGCGTGCGCTTGTCGACATGCTCCGCCACGTCGAGATCGACCGCTCCGGCAATCTGCGAGCGGAAGCCATGCTCGGCCATCTCTTCGTTGAAGGAAATGCCCGACTTGCCCGCTTTCAGCGCGGCGAGCACCTCATCTGCATTGTTGCCGATCGAGGAGACGATCCCCAATCCGGTGACTACTACGCGACGCATAATCCCCCTCAGGCCTCCGAAAGGGCCACTTTCATGTCTTTGACCTGGTAGATGACTTCACCGTCGGCCTCGACCCGGCCATCGGCCACGCCCATCGTCAGACGCCTGATCTGTACCGCCTTGGTAAAATCGACGAAATATTTCAGCATCTTGCGATCGGGCCGCACCATGCCGGTGAGCTTGACCTCGCCGACGCCGAGCGCATAGCCGCGCCCCTTCCAGCCCCGCCAGCCGAGGTTGAAGCCGGTCAGTTGCCACAGGCCGTCGAGGCCGAGGCAGCCGGGCATGATCGGATTGCCGGGAAAGTGACACTCGAAGAACCACAGGTCGGGCGTGATATCGAATTCCGCCACGACATGGCCCTTGCCATGCTCGCCGCCGTCACCGGAAATATCCGTGATCCGGTCCATCATCAGCATCGGCGGCTCGGGCAATTGCGCATTGCCCGGGCCGAACAATTCGCCCCGCGCGCATTTCAGCAGCTCGTCGCGGTCGAAACTGGTTGGGAAATCTGTCATCCCCGGTGGTGCTCCCCCATGTGTGTCGATTGATCGATGGGGCGACTAGCACCCCGTATTCGTGGTGGAAAGGGCGCTGGAGAGTCTCTCCGGCATCCCATCGCCAGCTAGTTCCGGGTATCCCCGCCCGTGGCCCGGCGCGGCTCGCCCTTGCACGGTTCGATCTCGCCCGGCTCCGGCCGGGTCGCCGCGCGGCGGAATTGCGCGTAGTAACCGGCCAGTTCCGGCGCATCGCGGAACATCTCGAGCTCGAAACCGACCTGCTCGAATTCGCATTTGAGCAGGAAGGGATCGATGCCGTGCTGGTCGGTCGGACGATCCACGTCGACGACAATCGCCTGCCCGCCTTCTTTCAGCGAAGGCCACAGCCGCCACAGGAAGGCGTAGGGTTCCTCGACCTCATGATACATATGCACCATGAAGACGCGGTCGAAACTGTCATCGGGCAGCCGCGGATCGTCGGGCGCGCCGAGCTTGATGGAGACATTGTCGAGCCGCTCGCGCTCGACACGCGTGCCGAGCCGCTGCAGCGCATCGGGATCGATATCCTGTGCCAGCACGCGGCCGCTCTCTCCCACGCGGGTGGCGAGACGCACGGTGTAATAGCCCTCGCCCGCGCCGATATCGGCGACCGTCATGCCCGGCTCGATCGCGGCGAAATCCATGACCTTGCGCGCTTCGCCAACGCTGTCGCGGGCGGTTTCGGTGCTGAAAGCATTGGCTCCCAGCTTGGAGACCGGACGATCGGGCTCGGGGAATTGAATGGCGCTGGCCAGCCGGTCGCTGGTGTCGCTGCCGGGCACCCGCTCGCATGCGGGCAGCATGGCCAGCACGGGCAGGCACAAGACAGCGCAGCGGATCATTCGACGTCTTCCACTTCCACTGTCTCGCCCGTCACGCGCTGTGCGAGGGCGGCGGAAATGTAGGGGTCGAGCGCGCCGTCGAGCACATCATCGGGGGAGCTGGAGGTGACGCCGGTGCGCAGATCCTTGACCATCTGGTAGGGCTGCAAGACATAGCTGCGGATCTGGTGACCCCAGCCGATCTCGGTCTTTTCCTGATACTCGCCGCTCGCCGCCGCTTCACGCTCCGCCATCTCGCGTTCGAACAGCCGCGCCTTGAGCATATTCATCGCCGTCGCGCGGTTCTTGTGCTGGCTGCGGTCGTTCTGGCTGGCGACCACGATCCCGGTCGGCTGGTGGGTGATGCGCACAGCGGAATCCGTTGTGTTGACGTGCTGGCCACCAGCGCCCGAAGCGCGGTAGGTATCGATCTTGAGATCGCTGTCGTTGATCTCGATCTCGATATTGTCGTCGATCACCGGATAGACCCACACGCTCGAGAACGACGTATGGCGCCGTGCCGAGCTGTCATATGGACTGATGCGAACGAGCCGGTGCACGCCGCTCTCGGTCTTGGCGTAGCCATAGGCATTCTCGCCCTTCACCAGCAGCGTCGCCGACTTGATACCGGCTTGGTCGCCCGCCTGATATTCAACCGTCTCGACCTTGAAGCCGCGCCGCTCGGCCCAGCGCGCATACATGCGCAGCAGCATTTCGGCCCAGTCCTGGCTTTCCGTACCACCGGCACCGGCGTGGATTTCGATATAGGTGTCGTTGCCGTCGGCTTCGCCCGAGAGCAGCGCCTGGACCTTGTCTGCATCCGCACGGTCGGCGAGCTTCTGCAGGCTCGCGAGGCCCTCCTTCACCACATCTTCGTCGCCTTCGGCTTCGCCCAGCTCGACGAACTCGATCGCATCCGCCATTTCCGAGCCGATCTCCCGGACGGTCTTGACCGCCGTTTCGAGAGTCTTCTGCTCGCGACTGATCGCCTGCGCTTCCTTGGGATCGTTCCAGAGATCCGGGTCCTGCACCCGTGCATTGAGCTCGTCGAGGCGGCGCAATGCACGCTCCCAGTCGAGAGACTGGCGCACCAGAGCGAGCGCGGCTTCGATACGGTCGATATTGGCCTGCCCTTCGGCACGCATGGAAATTCCCTTCGGATCGATTGGACGCGAGGCTTAGCGAAAGTGCACGCGCGGGCCAATGGCCCAAACGCGCGCTGTCGCCAAGCGGCCGGTCGAACACTGTCTAGTAGATGCCGCCTTGGTCTTCCACGAAATCGGCAGGCGGGGCTTCGCCGGTGACCTCCTGCTCGCCACTGCGCGAGCCGGCGGTGCTCCCGCGGCGGATCAGTTCGAGGATCTGCTTGCGCTGGGCCGCGATTTCGTCGGCGCGAGTCGAGCGTGGCGGCTCGGTATCGGGCTTGAAAGCTTCCCAGATGATGTCGCCGCCATTGCCCGGCCAGCCGTCGAACACCCGCTTGCCCGTGCGCCGGTCCACGCGGACCATCCGCACACCCGGCGGAGCGATCGCCGGATCGTCGTCCCAGCGGTCCCTGGTGGCCTGGATGACGCTCTTGATGATCGGCGAGGCGGTATTGCCGCCTTCGACCCAGCCACCGAGATTGCGCGGCTGGTCGAACCCGACATAGGCACCGATGACATAATCCTGCGTGCCGCCGACGAACCAGACATCGGTCGGGCCAGTAGTGGTGCCGGTCTTGCCGAAGATCGGCAGTTCGAGGTCGGCCAGGCGCTTGCCCGTGCCGCGCGTCACCACGCCTTCGAGCATGTGCATGGTCTGGAAAGCGGTGCGCGCATCCATCGCCTGCTTGCCCGAGGGCTGCAGCCGCGGCATCGCGCCGCCGTCCCATTCGGCCATGTTGCAGCCTTCGCACGATCGCTTGTCGGCGCGCCAGATGACCTTGCCGCTGCGGTCCTGCACATAGTCGATCAGCGTCGGATCGTTGAGACGGCCGTGATTGGCCAGGGCCGAATAGGCATTGACCATCTTGAGAACCGTCGTCTCACCCGCCCCCAGCGCGAACGCCGGATAAGGCTGGTAGGACCCGATGCCGACATTCTCGATCGTCTTGATGACATTGGGCATGCCCGATTCCATTGCGATCTGGACGGTCATGATGTTCTGCGACTGCTCGAGCCCGTAGCGCAGCGGATAGGTCCCCCCGCGCCCGCCACGAAAGCATTTCTCACCCAGGCGCGAGCCCTGATAATAGCAATAGCTGGAATTATCGACTTCGGTAGCGGGGGTGAAACCGTTGTCCAGCCCCGTGGCATAGACGAAGGGCTTGATGGTCGACCCCGGCTGCCGTTCGGCCTGCGTGGCGCGGTTGAACGCCCCCAGCCTGCTGTCGAATCCGCCCTGCATGGCCAGCACACGGCCGGTCATCGGATCTTGCACCACCACCCCACCAGATGCTTCGGGAATGGTGCGCACGCGGTAACCATTGCCTTGCGGCGAAACGGCGATCACATCGCCGGCCTTCAGCGCAGTGGGCAGACCGCTCAGCGGCGCGGTTTCGCCGTCCGCGAAGCCGACCGTGGCCGAGCTGCCGCTGCGCTCCGTCACAAGACCGATGCGCCAGTTCTCGTAATTGATTCCGAGGAAAGAGCTGGCAAGCTGGCTTTGCCAATTGCCTTCGCTGATGTCGATCGTCGCGATCGGGCCGCGCCAGCCCTTGCTTCCGTGATACCGCAGCAGGCCTTCGCGCAGCGCGTCGCGCGCGGCGTCCTGCATTTCGACATCGAGCGAGGTACGCACCCAGAGCCCGCCGCCATAGACGCTGTTGTCGCCGTCATCGACGGTCTCGCCGAACTCTGCGATCAACTGTCGGCGCACTTCCTCGAGGAAATAGCCGGCGTCGGCCGAGCGTTGGCGGCGCTGGGTAACAAGGCCGAGCGGTTGCTGTTTGGCGATGGTCGCCGCGCTCTGTTCGATGAAGCCATTGTCGACCATCTGGTCGATCACGAAATTGCGCCGGGCCAGCGCGGCCTGTTCCTGCCCTTTGCGGCCATAGCGTTCGGGGGCCTTGGGCAGCACGGCGAGGAAAGCCGATTCGTGAAGCTCGAGATCGCCGACATCCTTGTCGAAATAGGCGCGCGCTGCCGCCTGTACCCCGAACGAGCGCCGCCCCAGCGGGATCTCGTTGAGATAGAGCTCGAGGATTTCCTGCTTGCTCAGCACGCCTTCGATGCGGGTCGCGAGCATCATTTCCTTGAGCTTGCGGGTGATCGAATATTCGTTCGACAGCAGGATGTTCTTCGCCACCTGCTGCGTGATGGTCGACCCGCCGACGGCACGTTCGCCAGAACCCATCTTGCTGACATAATCGACCACGGCGCCGACAAGGCCGCCGGCATCGATCCCGCCGTGGCTGAAGAAGGTCTTGTCCTCGGCGGCGAGATACGCCTCGATCAGCTGTTCGGGGAAGTCCGCATATTGCAACTGAACGCGCCGCTCGCGGGCATAGGAATGGACGATCTCGCCATCGACCCCGCGCACGACCGTGGGCAGCGGCGGCTCGTATTCCAGCAGGGTTTCCGCGTCGGGAAGGTTGCGCGCAAGCAGGGCCCAGCCGATCAGCCAGGCGACAATGGCAAGCCCGAGCAAGGTCGCGCCCCAGCGGAACAGCCGCTTCTCCTGCCAGTTGCGGCGCAGGAAGGCCCAGGCACCCGTCGCTTCGCGGCGGATGATGTAGCGAAAGTTTTCGAACGAGGAACCGTCAGCCATGATCGGCGGGGCTCATAACACGCTCAACTGAACGCAGGCCATACGAAATTGCGTGATTATGCGCCGTTCTCATGCTCTAACTCTGTCTTGCGAAATATATGCGGATCGCCCGCGCCATGGTCTCGGCGAAGGCTTTGCGCCCCTCCGGCGAAGAGAGTCGCGCGGCATCGGCCGGGTTGGTGATATAGCCGGATTCGTACAGTACGGCCGGCACATCGGGTGCGCGCAGCACGGCAAGGGCAGCTGACCGGCGCGCCTGCGGGTGGAAGCGCAGATTGCCCCGCCCTTCGCGCACGACGAGGCCCGCGAACTCGGCCGAATTTTCCTGCACCCGCCGCTGCGAAAGCTCGACGAGGATGTTGCTGACGACGTCGCTCTGCCCGTCGACCTCGACGCCGTTCAGTCGGTCGGCGTTGTTCTCCCGCTCGGCAAACCGCGCGGCCGCTTCGCTCGAGGCCTCGCTCGACAGAGTGTAGATGCTTGCGCCGCTGACACCGCTCACCTCTCCAGCAGAATCGGCATGGATCGAGATAAAGAGATCGGCATCCAGCCGCCGCGCAATCTCCGGTCGCTCGTCGAGCACCAGGAAAGTATCGTCTTCCCGTGTCAGCGCGACACGAATGCCGCCCTGCTCCAGCAATTCGTCCTTGAGCGCCTGCGCAAGCCCTAGCACGACGGTCTTTTCGCGCAAGCCCGCCCCGCTCGCGCCCGGATCCTTGCCGCCGTGCCCTGCGTCGATCACCACCAGCGGGCGCGACCGGTCGGGCGGGCCATAGACCGTCGGCAGGTCAACCGGATCGTCGGCATCGGGCAGCAACAGGTCGAGCACATAATCGCGCCCCAGATGCGGGACGGGGATCGTCAGGCCGAACACGACCAGGCCGCCGACCAGCAGGACGGGCAACAGGAATATCAGCCAGAGTTGGATGCGCAGCGACATGTTCTTAGCACCCTGTTAGGGCGGCCGGGGCTAAGTGCGCAATATAGTTGCCGGACTTCTCCCGCGATGCTAGCACCCGCTTCGACCGGAGACACGCATCGCCAGCAGGGTCGCACCCGACACAATCGGGCGATGCAGGTCAAGACCGGCAATGCCATGCGCTTTCTCGCTCATGGCTCGAATACGACAGGTTGATACGTCCGATGAGAAGTCCATCCCGCACTCCAAACGAGCGATCCTCGGATCGTCGTGCAGTGGCGGCATGCAAGGCGGCGCTCTCTCAGCGCATTCTCTGCGGCGTAGACACGAAATCCCGCGCTCCGACGGCATTCCGTCCGGGCCGGACTATCCATTCCGCTTCCGGCAGTAGCCGCGGCGGTTTCCACACATATCTGCGCGAGCGCTCGACACCAGTGGGTCTCAGGACCCTGGCGATACCGCTCGGCGCACGGAGAAAATTACATGGCAACGCGCATGCTTATCGATGCGCGCCACACGGAAGAAACCCGGGTGGCGGTGCTCAAAGGCAACCGGATTGAGGAATTCGATTTCGAGTCTGCTGAACACAAGCAGATCAAAGGCAATATCTACCTGGCCAAAGTCACGAGGGTCGAACCGTCGCTGCAGGCGGCGTTCGTAGATTTCGGAGGCAACCGTCACGGTTTCCTCGCCTTTAGCGAAATCCATCCCGACTATTACCAGATCCCGCAGGCGGACCGCGAGAAGCTGCTCGCGGAAGAGGCCGAAGCCGCCGAGGAAGAGGCGCGTCTGCGCGCCGAGGAAGAAGATCGCGGCGAAATGCCGGGCGACGAATACGACGCCGAGGACGAAAGCTCCGGAGCGCTCGCCGAAGATCTGGCCGAAGACGGCCTGGAGGAAATCGACACGTCCGAGAAGGACAAGGTTGCGACGATCGAGGAAGGCCAGCTCGACAGCGACGATGATGACGACGACGATTCGGACGATGACGATTCCGACGACGACGATGACGACGACAATAACGGCGACAACGGCAAGTCCAGGGGACGCCGCGGACGTGGTCGTGGCCGCGGTCGGCACCAGGGCAAAGGGAAGGGTCGCGGTGGCAAGTCCCGGGCCAAGGAAGTCGATGCAGTTCGCGCCAAGCGCCAGGCGCTGCGTCGCCGGTACAAGATCCAGGACGTTATCCAGCGCCGCCAGGTGATGTTGGTGCAGGTCGTCAAGGAAGAGCGCGGCAACAAGGGCGCGGCGCTGACGACCTATCTCAGCCTTGCCGGTCGCTACACCGTCCTTATGCCCAATTCGTCGCACGGCGGCGGGATCAGCCGCAAGATTTCGAGCGCCAGCGATCGCAAGCGGTTGAAGCAGGTCGTCTCCGACCTGAGCCTGCCCAAGCAGATGGGCCTGATCGTCCGCACCGCCGGCCTCAGCCGCACCAAGACGGAAATCAAGCGCGACTTCGACTACCTCGCGCGTCTTTGGGACGAGATCCGCGAGAAGACGCTGTCTTCGAGCGCGCCGAGCCTGATCCATTCGGACAGCGACCTCATCAAGCGCGCGATCCGCGATATCTACAATCGCGAGATCGAGGAAGTCGTGGTCGAGGGCGAGGAAGGCTACAAGCTCGCCAAGAGCTTCATGAAGCTGCTGATGCCGAGCCATGCGCGGCGGGTGAAAGCCTATTCCGACCCGGTGCCGCTGTTCCAGCGCTACGGTGCGGAGGACCAGCTGCGCGCCATGTACGATCCGGTCGTGCAGCTCAAATCGGGCGGCTACCTGGTCATCAACCCGACCGAGGCACTTGTTTCGATCGACATCAACTCGGGCCGTTCCACCAAGGAGCACGGGATCGAGCAGACCGCGACAGCGACCAATATCGAAGCGGCCAAGGAAATCGCCCGTCAGCTGCGCCTGCGCGACATGGCCGGGCTCATCGTGATCGACTTCATCGACATGGAATACAATTCCAATGTCCGGAAGGTCGAGCGCGCGATGAAGGACGCGCTCAAGAACGATCGGGCGCGCATCCAAGTCGGCCGCATCTCCGGCTTCGGCCTGATGGAAATGAGCCGCCAGCGCCTGCGTACCGGGGTTCTGGAAGCGACCACCCGCGATTGCCCGCATTGCGACGGCACCGGTCTCGTCCGCACCGCGTCCAGCGCGGGTCTCTCGGCGTTGCGCCTGATCGAGGACGAAGCAGCCAAGGGCAAGGGCACGGTCATCTCGCTCAAGGCGAGTACGGAAGCGGCAGTGTATTTGCTCAATTCCAAGCGCGCCGACCTTCAGGAGATCGAAGACCGCTACAACGTGACGGTCGAAGTGGTCCCCGAAGGCGAGGACGAAGGCGCCAAGATGAGCGTCGGCAGTTCCGGTCCGCGCCCGTCGGAAGCTCCCAAGTTCGAGCCGATCGTCGATGATGACGACGACGAGGAAGAGATCGAAGACGACGCGTCGGACGATGATGACGAGGACGATGACGGCCAGCCAAGGAAGCGTCGCCGCCGCCGTCGCGGCGGGCGTGGTCGCAACAAGAACAAGCAGAACGACCGTTCCGACGGAGATGACGACGATTCCGACGAGGACGATTCAGACGACAGTGAAACGTCCGACGACGACGATGACGGAAAGCCCAAGAAGCGTCGCCGCCGTGGCGGTCGCCGTCGTGGCGGACGTGGACGCAACAAGGGCGATGCCGACAGCGATTCGAAAGACGATGAAAGCCCGCTCGAAGAGGTGTCCGAACAAGTGAAGGAAGACATGCCCGTCGTTGCCGGTCCAGACGGTTCGCCGGAAACCGCCGAGGCCGCTGCCGAAGAAGAAAAGCCGAAGAAGCGTCGCGCGCCTCGCAAGAAGAAGGCGGACGAAGACACCAAGGCCCAGGCATCCGCCGACGACAAGTCCGAAGAAAAGCCCAAGCGCCGCCCGCGCAAGAAGAAGGTCGACGAGGCTGCGGAAAAGGCAGACGACAAGGCTTCGGAAAAGGCTGCCAAAAAGGAAACCGAGGCCAAGCCCAAGCCGAAACGGGCCACCCGCAGCAAGAAGCCTGCGGCCGGCAACGACGAAGGCGAGGCATCGAAGACCGGGAAAGGCGACGCTGCTGCGAAACCTGAAGCGGAAACGGACAAGGGAGCCGGCGGCAAGGCTGCGAACGAAAAAACCGATGGCGATGGGAAACCCCGCCGCGGCTGGTGGCAGCGCACCTTCGGTGACGAATAATTGCTAGAAACAGGTGGGCGCGGCGGTCAGGCCCAGGCCTCGATCACGCGCCCACTTTTCGCCCGATACCCCATTCGTTCCAGCCGATCGACTTGGGCGTCTTCGGCAGATAGGCGGCCCCCATAGGCTCGACGTCGAAGCCCCCTGCCCGCACAGCCTCGGTCACGGGCCGGGTCAGGTGGCATCCCCCCGCGAACGGCTTCCACCATGGCTCGAGCCGATCCTGGAACCGCGCGACATCGGCATCCGGCGCGCGCCCGTGTTCCAAAAACAGCAAACGACCGCCCGGCCTCAGGATGCGGCGCATCTCCTTCACCACCTGCGGCTGGTCCTGAACCGAGCACATGGTATAGGTGCAGACGACCGTGTCGAAGCTGTTGTCTGCAAAGGGAATCTCCTCCCCGATCCCGTCGCGGATATCGGCTTTCCAGCCTTTCTTCTCCGCCTCGGCGCGCGCATATTCCAGCAGCTTCCCGCCGGGATCGATCCCGGCATAGCTGTCGATCGCAGCGGCGTTGTAGAATTGCTGGTTTATCCCTCCGCCGCAGCCGAGTTCGAAAACGTCGCCCGTCGCCATGGGTATGACCCGGCTGCGCAGCTTCATGATCGCCGGCATGCCGCAGGCGAACTTGATCACGCGCGGCACGCCGTGCCGGTCCCACCAACTGCCCAGTCCCATTGCGTTTTCTCCCCTCGCTTGGGTGCATAGTGCCATAAATCCGCGATTGTGGGGAGTGTCCTCCGCCGCTCACACCGCTCTGCATGGCGCTTTTCGCTTCCTGCCTCTTGATCGAAGCTGTATGCGCGCGCGCCAAAGGTCGCCCATAAGAGGACGTCGCAACATGATCGGTATCCAACCCCTCCGCATCCCGGCGGAGGCCAAGGAGCGGGTGCGCCTGCTCTTCATGGCCAAACATGCCTTGTGGGGTGGCGGTATGCACCCCGAAGACGGCAACCACGCCATCTACCACCACGAGGTGCGCAGCACGCTGGAAGGCATGGGCCTCAATCTCGCGCTGGCCGACACTTACCGGGTGCTGTTCGATACGCCCGACGCCGACTTCGTATTCCCTTTGCTCAATCGCGGCGGGTTCGTGAACAGCGAGATGCTGATCCCGACGCTTTGCAACATGCACCGCATCCCCTATCTCGGCGCCATGCCGTTCCTGCGCGGCCTCGGCGACGACAAGTCCGTCTCCAAGCTCGTGAGTACCCATGCCGGCGTGCCTACGGCGGACTGGTTCTGCTTCCGCCGCGGCGCGCCCGTCGAGGAAGCGAGCCTGCCCGCTGCCCCCGACGGACGCTGGGTCATCAAGCCCAACGCCTCCTCGGCCAGCTGGGGCATCTCCGACGCTTTCGATTTCCAGGGCGTCGCTAACGCCATCGCCAACATTCACGGACAGGGGCACGATGCCATCGTCGAACCCTATCTCGACGGCTACGACGTGCAGTGCGCCTTCATCACCATCGATGGCGAAGCGCGGGCCCTGCCCATGCTGTGGTACGAGCGCGAAGACACGCAGAAACTGTGGACCTATTACGAGAAACGCGACCTCGTCCAGAACACCGAGAAAGCCGCGCTCAAGACCTTCGATAACCCGGACTTCGCACCGCTCATTACCGATATGGCGCGGAAGGTCGCGCGCGAATTACTGCCTTTCGACTATGGCCGCATCGAATTCCGTGTCGATCTCGAAAAAGGCGACATCAATTTTATTGAGATCAATCTCAACTGCAATCTGTGGTCGGAGAAGGTGATGGCGAAGGCAGCGAAGTTCGCCGGTTTCAGCCACGCGGACCTGCTGGAAACGCTGCTCGCGGAAAGCTGGCGTCGCAACGGGCTGATTGCCTGAGACTTACAAACCCAAGCCCGTTCGGGCTGAGGTCCTGAGCTGGTCGAAGGGCGAAGCCCAGCCGCAACATTTAGCCTGCCCTTCGACAGGTTCAGGGCGAAGGGATGTGGTGAGTAACCCTAGTCGGGTACCCGCTCGCCTTTCCAGTCGAACTGATGGCCGCTGTCCTCGGGCGAAAGGCCCTCGATTACGCGCAGCAAATTGCGCGCCGATTCCGCCGGATTTGTCAGCTGCCCCTCGGGAAGGTTGGACTGGAATGGCTGCGAAAGCGCGGTGTCGACCGTGCCCGGATGCAAGGACACTGCCACGGCCTGCTTGTGCGTGCGCCGAAGCTCGATGGCGAAATTCCTGACCAGCATGTTGAGCGCAGCCTTCGAAGCGCGGTAGCTGTGCCAGCCGCCGATGCCGTTGTCGCCGATCGAACCGACGCGCGCCGAGAGCGCGGCAAAGACTGCGCGCCGATCGCGCGGAAAGAGCGGCAGCACGAATTTGGCCACCAGTGCGGGGCCGATCGTGTTGATCCGCAGCACCCTTTCCATCGCTTCGCTCTCGATCTGCTTGAAACTGCGTTCGGGCCCGCTGCCGTTCCCTAGCGTCAGCACTCCGGTGGCGACTATGACCAGTTGAGGCGGCTCGTCGGCCATCGCTTCGGCAGCGTCGGCCAGGGTCGCTGGCTCGTCATAGTCGAAGCGGAAAGGATGGACGTTGTCACCTTCGTGAGTGAGACCGCTGCGCGATCCGGCGTAAATCTTTCCGATGCCCGCATCCGCCAATGCCTCGACCAGGGCGCGGCCGATGCCGCCGCTGGCCCCGAACACCGCCGCCCGCTCGAATTGCTGTCTTACATCGCTCATACAGGTTAGACCCGCCGCATGGCTTCGAGGTTCCCCGAAACGATCGCGCTCTCCGCCACAAAACGCGGCGGCGACTTTTCTGGCCCTGGACAGTGGTCCAAGCGGTCCATGTCTCGGGGCAGCGCACGCAAGTTTCAGCACACTGGGGACTTTCGCCCACCTTGCGGCGCGTGCGATATCCGCTAGATAGGCCTCAAGAAATCCAAGCAGGACGATACGAGCGATATGGCAACCTTCACGCTTCCCAGGAACTCCAAGATCACGGGCAAGACGCGCACCCACAAGGCCGAAAGCGGTGGCCGGGTGAAGAAGTTCAAGATCTATCGCTACGATCCCGACAGCGGCGAGAACCCGCGCTACGACACGTTCGAAATCGATCTCGACCAGACCGGCCCGATGGTTCTCGATGCCTTGTTCAGGATCAAGAACGAGGTCGACCCGACGCTGACCTTCCGCCGGTCGTGTCGCGAAGGCATCTGTGGCTCATGCTCCATGAACATGAACGGCAAGAACGGCCTCGCCTGCACCACCGCGATCGAGGACTTGAAAGGCGAAATCCGCATCACGCCGCTGCCGCATATGGAAGTGATCAAGGACCTGGTGCCCGACTTCACGCATTTCTACGCGCAATATGCTTCGATCCGACCGTGGCTGCAGACCGTGACGCCGACGCCTTCGGGCAAGGAGCGGTTGCAATCGCCCGAACAGCGCGAGAAGCTAGACGGGCTTTACGAGTGCATCCTGTGCGCCTGCTGCTCGACCGCGTGCCCGAGCTATTGGTGGAACAGCGACAAGTTCTTGGGGCCCGCGATCCTGTTGCAGGCCTATCGCTGGCTCGCCGACAGCCGCGACGAGATGACCGGTGAGCGGCTCGATGACCTCGAGGACCCGTTCCGCCTTTATCGCTGTCACACGATCATGAATTGCGCCAATGTCTGCCCCAAGGGCCTGAGCCCGGCCAAGGCGATCGCCGAAACCAAGAAGATGATGGCCGAACGCACCATTTGATCATCCGGGCGGCTGGCCCTATCGGGCGGGCCTATGGCGCTGAAAGACGACATCTTCGACCATCGGCCGGATCCGGACAATCCGGGTTGGCATCACTGGAACCTCAAGGACCAGACGCTGTTCAACGGCGCGGTGATGGGCAAGCTCATCACCCGCCGCGAAGGCGATGCCTGCCGATTGCGGATGTTCCCCGAGCGCAAGCACGAGAACCTGCAGGGTATCATCCACGGCGCTGTCAGCCTGGCGCTGATCGATATCTCGCTGTTCACGACCATGCATGTCGTCGGTAGCGGCAATGCCGGGCCTTCGGTGACGCTCGAACTTTCGACCCAGTTCATCGGCGGTGGCGATCCCAAAAAGCCGCTGGACGCTGTCACCGAGATCATGCGCGAGACCGGCAAGCTCGTCTTCGTGCGCGGCGAGGTGGTGCAGGAGGACGACGTTATCTGTGCCTACAGCGGCATCATCCGCAAGTTCCCGCCGCGCAAGCTCGATTGATGAGCGGTATTCTCGCACGATACGAGAGCCTGGTCGCTGCCGGCGAACTGAAGCCGGACGATGAGCAGGCCGCGGTCGCGGCGCGGCTCGAGAGGCTGCAAAGGGAGCTGGAGGAGACACCCAAGCGCGGTTCGATCCTGTGGCGCGCGCTCAGGGGCAAGCCCGAGGCGCCCGAAGGCGTGTACATGTGGGGCGGCGTGGGGCGCGGGAAGTCGATGCTGATGGACCTGTTCCACGATACCTTGTCCATCAGCCGGAAGCGCCGTGCACATTTCCATGCCTTCATGCAGGATGTCCACGCGCTGTTACGGGAGGAGCGAAAGAAGGAGAGCGGCGACCCGATCCCGCCCGTAGCGGCGCAACTGGCGGAGAACGTGCGCTGCCTCGCCTTCGACGAGATGGTCGTGAACAATTCCGCCGATGCCATGATCATGAGCCGGCTGTTCCGCGCACTGATCGTCGACGAAGGGGTGGTGATCGTGACCACCAGCAACCGCCCTCCCCGCGATCTCTACAAGGACGGGCTCAACCGCGAGCATTTCCTGCCCTTCATCGAGCTGATCGAAGACAAACTCGATGTCCTGCCTCTCAACGGCCCGACCGACTACCGGATGGACCGGCTGGGCGATCTTTCCACCTGGCACACCCCGCTCGGCGAGGCGGCCACGGCGCAGGTGCGCGAGGCGTTCTTCCGCCTGACCGACTACAAGCCCGAAGACGCCGCCAACGTGCCCAGCGCCGAGCTGGACGTCGGCGGCGGACGGACGCTGCACGTGCCCAAGAGCCTCAAGGGTGTCGGGGTCTTCAGTTTCAAGCGGCTATGCGGCCAGCCGCGCGGTGCGCCGGACTATCTCGCCATCGCCCGCGCCTATCACACGGTCATCCTGGTCGGCATTCCGCAGATGGGGCCGGAGGACCGCAACGAGGCGGCGCGCTTCGTCACGCTGATCGATGCGCTGTACGAGTACCGGGTCAAGCTGTTCGTCACGGCTGCCGCCGAACCCGCCGAACTCTACCAGGCGGGCGACGGGAGCTTCGAGTTCGAACGCACCGTCAGCCGCCTGATGGAGATGCGCAGCGACGAATACATGGCGCTCGGCCATGGCGAAGACGAAGTGGCGAGAGCTTAGGCGGCCTTGCGCGCGCCCCGTTCCTGCGCGGAGGCGAGCCGGTCCATCAGTTTGAGATCCTGCTCACGCAATTGCAGCGCCGCATCGGCCCAAAGCTCGGTGATCCGGGTCAGCTCGGTCAGGCTGAGGTTCCACGAGACCTTCATCGCACGTCGTGCTGCCACCAGACCGGCATGGCGCCGCTCGGACTTCTTGAGGAAATCGCGCGTCGCCTCCAGCGCCCCGCCATCCTCTGCCAAGTGGTGCACCAGGCCGAGCTCGTACATCTCTTCGGCCGTGTAGGTCTTGTTGGACACGATGAGCCGGTCCGCCATCGCGCTGCCGATCTTGCGGCTGAGCAAAGCGTGCGCGCCCATGCCGGGGAACAGCCCGAACATGATTTCGGGAAGACCGAAAGTCGCGCTGCGTTCCGCCACAATGTAATCGAATGACAGCAGGGCCTCGAACCCGCCCCCCAGTGCGGCACCCTCGACCATGCCGACCGTCAGCATCGGCACATTGAGCGTGTTGATATTGCGGTGCAGGATCTCGCAGCACCGATGTCCGTAACGAACCAGCCCATCGCGGTTGCGATCGACGATCAACTGCCGGAACAGCGCCAGATCGCCGCCATAACAGAACACGCCGGGCGCGCGGCTTGCGAGCACGAGGAACTGCAACGGGACCTTGTCCGGCCCGAAATTGGCGGCGATCAGCCGTTGCCAATTCTCGAAATCGCCGAGCATCGGCGGGGTAAAGCTGGGGCGCCCCTGCGGACGCATATAGGTCCACAGAGTTTGCCGGTCGGGATCGTAGAGAACATCGAGTTCCCTCAGTGCGAACAATTCGTCCGGCAAACCGGCGTGTCCCTTCGCAAGGCTCCTCATAGCTGAGCCTCCTATTTCGCCGACCGGGGACTGCGATCCCCCGCTGTCGGCTATGATGCCGTCCTCGAATTCAGTTCCCACTCGGTCCATGCGACTCCCCCGAATGTCGTCGTAATCGTCGGGGCGATATTTGCTCCCAACAAACGTAAGCTACGCGACGGGCCGCGCCTTTGGCAATCGGGAAACTGTCGAGGGCGGATGGACCGAGTCCCGAACTGGGGCATTTAAGTCACAGAGTTATCGCCAGATTTCCGATGGAACGGTCGAGCATCAGCAATTGCCACAGCAATCGGGAATGATCGGCAGAACCGGAAATATGATTCTCTGTCAGGCGTTTAAGCCGCGAAGTTGAGAACCAGCCGGTGTCGGCAATGGTGGCACTGGTGGCGATGGCGCGGGCTTCGTTCTGTAGCGGTCCGCGCAGCCATTCGGCGATCGGTGTCACGAAGCCCTGCTTGGGCCGATACAGCACATCCCGGGGAAGAAAGCGCTCCATAGTGTGCTTTAAAAGCCACTTGCCCTGGCGGCCCTTGATGCGCGCTCCGTAAGGCAATCCGGCCGCAAATTCGACCAGGCGGTGGTCGAGCAGAGGCTCGCGCGCTTCGAGGCTGACAGCCATGCTGGTGCGATCGACCTTGGTCAGGATGTCGCCGGGCAGCCAGAACTTGAGGTCGGCATATTGTGCCCGGTCGAGGCCGGAGCGGGCCGGCGCATTTCGCATCAGCTCGACGAAGGGTTGCTCCGCGCGATATCCGTCAAGCTGCCGCTCCATCGCATCGGTATAGAGCTGGGAGCGCATTTCCGGCGCCGTCACAGCCAGGGCGCGCGCATAGCCTTCCTCGCCAGTCGCACCGAGCGCTTGCAGCGTGGATTTCGCGCGCAAGGGCCGCGGAGCCCAATCGGCCTTGGGCCAGATGCGTCCGAGCCCACCGAGGATCGGCCCGCGCAGCGCCTGTGGCAGGATAGAGCGAACCTGCTCCTCGCGCGCATGGAAGACCTGCCGGCGATAGCCCGCAAACGCCTCGTCGGCACCATCGCCCGACAGCGCGACGGTCACGTGCTCGCGCGCAAGTTGGCAGACGCGCCAGGTCGGCAAGGCGGAGGCATCGGCGAATGGTTCGTCGAACATGCCCGCCAGCAGGTCGACCGCCCCGAAATCGTCGGGATCGACGATCCGCTCGCGGTGATCCGTCTCGAATCGTTCGGCAATCCGGCGCGCGTAACCGGTCTCGTCCAGCGCTGCGACATCGAAGCCGATCGAACATGTGTTGACCGGCTCACGGCTGGCATCGGCCATCAGCGCGACGACGCTGGAGCTGTCGACCCCGCCGGAAAGAAACGCGCCCAGCGGCACATCGGCCGTCATCCGCGATTCCACCCCCTCGCGCATCAGATGCAGCAATTGCGCCGACAGGTCGGCAGTGCTGCCACTGTGCCTGCCGGAGAAATCGATGTCCCACCATTGCACGGATGGCGCAGGCGGTCCGCCATGTCGCAACAGGCGGTAGTGCCCGGCGGGCAGTTTCTCGACGCCTTTGAGGATGCAGCGATGATCCGGCACATAGCCCCAGGTCAGGTAGTCCTCGACCGCCAGTGGATCGGCCTGGCGCCGTAGCAGCGGATGCGCCAGCAGGCCCTTCAGTTCTGACGCGAAAGCAAGGCTGCCGTCGCTCAGGTTCGCCATGTATAGCGGCTTCACGCCAAAGCGGTCGCGGGCGAGGAACAGCACCCGCTCGGTGCGGTCGTAGATGGCGAAGGCGAACATGCCGTCGAGCCGCGACAGGCATGCGGGGCCCCATTTCTGCCATGCGGCGAGGATGACCTCCGAATCGCCGTCGGTGTGGAAGCGAGCGCCGAGTTCCTTCAGCTCACGGCGCAAATCGCGATAGTTGTAGATTTCGCCGTTGAAGACCAGCATCGCGCGCTCATCGGCGGATAGCATGGGCTGCGGCGACCCTTCGATGTCGATGATCGACAGCCGCCTGTGGCCGAGCCCCACGCCCTGATCGGTCCAGACGCCACCGCCGTCGGGGCCGCGATGCACCATCGCATCGGTCATACGTTCGATCCGGCGGGGATCGACCGGCTTGGGCGTTCCGCAGTGAAAGATCCCGGCAATGCCGCACATGGACGCGAGTTATCGGCTTTCCACAATGCGGTCTATCCACGGTCCGAGCGGCCCTGTGGACTGGCGGAATGCGGCCAGCGCCGCGTCCGGTGTCTGATCGCTACGCTCCACGCTCGAAAGGATCAGCAGGCTGACCGGCTTCGGATCGAGAAGGATCCGATCACGGATCGTCGCCAGCTTGAGCCTACCCGCGCTGCCACCGAGAAACGCGCCTCGCCGATAATAGGTGTCGGCGGTCCTGCGGATGCGCCCGAGCGCGAACAACTCGTCGCGCCTGGCACCATCGGCGAGATTTGCTCCGTTCTTCCAGCGCCACATCGTGTCAGGCGGCAAAGCGCCTTCGCTCGGGGCGCTTGGTTCGCGCCCGTCCCCCTGCGATGCATAGATCGCTATAAAGACATCCACTTCCTGTCCCGCCGCATTGCGATAGCGGCCCAGCAGGCGATGGTCCGCGCCTGTAGCCCTCGGCTCCCAGTGCAATTCGGGATCGTAATCGACCAATTTCCAACCCTGGATTTCGGGCAAGGACACAGATTCCGGTACAGTCGCTTGGAGACGCGAGGCGAGCAAAGCCCAGACAGCCACGAAGAGGATCATCGCACCGCTTGTCGCAAGCGTCCTTGCAGGCGTCGCCGCGAAGCGATCCGTCGCTGCAAACAAGGGCGCCCGAGCGAGGGCAGCGCCGTCGATGCCCGGGTCTTCCGGCGACCGATCGAAGAACCGCCACGCACCCCCCAGCACGAGGGCCACGACGATGCCGAAGAAGATCCACCCGTAGAAAATGTGGTCGAAGCCAGCGGCGAATTCGATACCCTGCGACTGGGCGATATAGATCGTGCCCCAAGCGCGGATGCCGTTGGCGATGATCGGGACGATCGCACAGGCGGCCAGGAAGGCGAGACGCCGCCGCCAGCTTTGAAAGCAGGTCTGCGCGACAAGCGCGCCCAACGCCATCATGGCGACAAGGAACTGGACCCCGGAACAGGCCTCGGCGACTTCGAACAGGCCGGCGGGTGTGTCGATAAACACGCCTTCAATATGCGCCGGCACTCCGCTCCATTCGGTCAGCGCGATCGTAATCTCGGCGGTAATCATCTGCAGCGTAGGCACGAGTTCGTCGCCGAAGGGCACGAGGAACAGCATGTAGCCGAGCGGGAACAGCAAGCCCGCCGTTACCCGGGGGCCCAGAATGGTCAGAACCGAAAATTGCAGCGCCGCAACGGCGCCAAGCTGGCTGAAGGTATTGACCTCGCCGATCCGTCCGAGGAACCAGAGCAGCAAGGCTGCAGCAAAACCGAGCAATCCCGGCCACCACGCCTGCGGTTCAAGCTTCGCCAGCTCTTCGCGCCTGATCCAGACCAGCGCAGCGATGATGGCGGGTATGATCAGGATATGATTATAGGTCGAGGTGTTCCACCACTGATCGAACATGGCGAACCAGTCGCGCAGGGTGAGCAGCGCGAGCGCACCCCACACCAGCGCGAGATGCGCCAGCGGCTTGTGCCACGCCTTGGGGAAGCGCTCCAAGCCGCTGTGTTGCGCGGAAGCGTCGAGGACCGCGTCAGGCTGCATTGCGCGCCCCCTTCCCACGCCCGACCAAGCCGGCGAGATCGGCCAGCATCGCGGGCCAGCTTTGCTCCGCCAGCACATAGGCACGGGCGGCGTGACCCATCGCGATGGCTTCTCCCGTGTCGTCGATCAGCCGCAATGCCTGCTGGACCATTGCCTCGTCGCTTTCGGCAATGGCGAAATGCTTGCCATCCACGGCATCGATCCCCGTCGCCGCTTCCGGAGAGAGCAGCACCGGCCGCGCCATGGCCATGGCTTCGAGCACCTTGTTCTGGATGCCGCGCGCGATTGCCAGCGGCGCGATGACGATATCGGCGGCGGCCAGAAATGGCTTCACGTCCGGCACTTCGCCCCAAACGCGGACATTGTCCTTGCCGGCGCGGTCGAGCAGGCGCTGAACGGGCGCGCGGCCTACCACGTGGAAGGTGGCCTTCGGATGCTGCGCGCGAAGCCGCGGCAGGATCGCGTCCATGACGCGCTCGACCGCAACGATATTGGGCAGGTAGTCCATTTGCCCGGTGAAGACGATCTGCGGGCCGCGGGCCTGAACCAGATCGCGCTGCGGCGTGACATTGGCTGGATCGAACAAGTCGGCATCGATCCCGTTGCGGATGACGCGAATATCGGTCCCATCCCGCTTCGCAAGACGAGAACTAAACAGGCTGGCTTCGTTGCTGCTGATAAGGATCGTCGCGTCGGCGCGATGCGCCAGTCGCTCTTCCTCGCAGGCGAGCACCCTGCCCTCGCGGCGGTCTATGACCCGGCGCGGCCACGTGCCGTCGACACCATAGGCATCGAATTTTGCGCTATCGACATCGCACAGGTCGACGATGACCCGCCCGGCGAAATCGTCGGGCACATACTGCCCCATCTGTCCGGAGAAGACGAAGATCGTGTCGATCGGCCTCTCGCTCAGCACTTGTGACACCCACGCGCGAAGAGCGGCACTGTCGAAGGCCGTCAGGCTGACGGGTTTGTTCGAAGCGAGCGCTTCCAGCCCGGCCAAGGCCAGCGGCTTTGTGCGGCGGATCAGGCGGTGGCTGGCAGCGATAGATTCCAGCTCCGCTTCCGCGGCCATATCAGCATCGGTTTCGCCGAAGGTGCCGACATGCACGGGCGCCAGCTCCGCCAACGCCTTTAGTAGATGGTGCGAGCGGATCTTGTCCCCCCGGTCCGGCGGGAAGGGGATGCGGTGGGCGAGAAACAGGATCTCGCCCATCAGGCGAGCCCGCGTGCGATCACCGGGCCGATCCTGTTGGCGACACCCAGCGGCAGCTTCTTCCAAAGGTCGATTTTGCGCCGGTAAGTGGCGCTGGTCGGATCGACATCGCGCTTTTCGCACCCGGGCGCGGTCCAGCTGGCATAGGTCAGCGGTTCGGGTGCGAAGCCCCAGTTCTTCTTGAAATTGTATGGTCCGCTTCCGGTCTTCGAGCGCCCGAAATCGAAGGTGATGCACCCCTTGCCGCGCGCGTGGCACATCAGCTTATAATACATGACTTCGTTTGCGCGCAGGTGCCGCGCATCCCACACGCCGCCGCCCCAGTAAGGCATGGCCGCGCCCATGTGATAGAGCGTCAGCACGCTGGCGACCGGGCGCTTGCCGTCCCACACTGTCAGGATATCCGCATCCTCGCCGAACTTGCACAGCACCGCGTCGAACAGGCGACGCGGGAAGACCGGAGTGCCGAGATTGCGGACGCTTTCGGCGTAGCATGCGTAATGCGCGGCGCGGTCCTTTTCGAAAGTTCCGACAGTCACTCGCAGTCCGTTCTTCAGGCCCTTGCGCACTTCCGCACGCTGCTTGCGCGGGATGGCGAGCAGTTGTGCATCGTCATCCTCGGCGAGCGGTCCGGCAAAACCGCAGTGGCTGTCTGCCTGCACATCCCAGTCCGCCGGCGCAGAGCCGCCGCGCAATTCGACCGAGGTGCAGCTTTCGCGGACAGCCAGTTCTGTCGCGACCCGGCACAAGCGGTGCGCGGTCTTTTCGAACAGCGCAAGCGGTCCGCCGTCGACCCCGAACCCGCTGGAAATCAGCGCACGCGCGAACAGCGGTGAGTGCACTATTGTAAGCGGCAGCCATCCGGTGATCTCGCCGCCTTTCTCGGCGACAAGCCCGGTCGCCTTCTGTCCCGTGCCGCATTGAACGGCCTTCAGCCACTGCGGCAGATGAAATGGCGAACCGTTGGCGCGATAGACGAAATCGGCAATCCGCGCGCATTCGGCCGGATCGTGCAGGTTCACCTGCGCAACCGTCTCTTCGCAGAGGGCAAAGGGGGCATTCACGCAGCCAGCTCCACCGCGCGCGCGGCTTCGCGATGGGCCAAAATGTCCATCCGGCCCCACTCGAACTCGTGCACCAGCTCGCGCAGCTTTTCAGCCATCTTGTCGAGATTGGTGTAGTGGCGCAGCTTCGATTTGATCGGAGCATTGCCGACGCGCGGCTGTTCCGGATCGATCTCCCACGGATGGAAATAGAACACCGCAGGGCGGCAGTCCTGGCGATTAACCTGTCGGATCGCCCAGCGGCTGAAGGCATAGGGCAGCACGCGGAAAAAGCCGCCGCCGCCTGCCGCTACGCGCCTGCCGCCGAGGATCGCCGTGGTGACCGGAATTTCGACGAGGTCCGACCATGGCAGCGGCTTGAACGCGAAGCGCGGTGCCTCGCGCCAGCCGTAATGATCGTGCACTACCGGGGCGACGCTGGAAGAATAGGCATAGCCTTGCTCGGCCAGTTCCATGTAGGCCCAGGGCGTGCGCTTATCGATCGAGAAGCTGGGCGCGCGATAGCCGGTCACCTGCACGCCGCCCGCATCCTCGAGGATCATCCGTGCCAGCTTGATATCGCCCGCGAATTGCTTGCGATCGAAAGCGAATACGCGGCCATGATCATAGCCGTGGCTCGCCAGTTCGTGCCCGCGGTCGACGATCCGGCGGATGATGGCGGGATTGCGCTTGGCGATCCATCCGAGGGTGAAGAAGGTCGCCTTCACTTCGGCGGCATCGAACAGGTCGAGGATACGCAGTACATTGTCCTCGACGCGCAGCGCCAGACCGTCCCAGTCTCCCCGGTCGATTACATTTTCGAAGGCACCGACCTGGAACCAGTCCTCGACATCGACCGAGAGGCCGTTGATGATCGTTCCGTCAGTACTGTGCGGCGATTGCATGACGCCTTGCCCCCCTTCGCTCAGGCTGCCTGGCGCTTCTCGCCTTCGATCCACTCGATCACCATGGTCAGGACCTGACGAACGCTCGCTTCCTGCTCGTCGAGGCGCGCTTCGATAATATCGAGCCGCTCGGCGAGGTCATCCGGCAACGGCGCTGCTTCCCCCTTCATCTCGGAGACGGCCTCGCGCAGTTCGGCGATCTCGACATCCTGCCCCGCGCTCGTCTCGGCAACAGCCTGCGCGAAGGCGTGCTTGACCGGACCCGGTGCTGGCGGACGTTCGGTTTTCTCCATCGGCTTGGGCGCCGCTTCGGGGAAGGCGTTGTCGCCCTGCATTTCCTTGAGCACGGAACTCAGCATCGCGCTGTCGATCCGCGTACGTTGCTCCACCGCTCCGAGAAGCAGCAAGCGCGTGGCAATCTGGTTGACCCGGCGAGGAATGCCGCCCGAAGCTTCGTACATTTCAGCGAAAACGCGCTGATCCCAGGCCGGATTGCCTTCCCAGCCGACGCATGTGAGGCGGTGTTCGACATAGGGCTGCAACTCGTCCGATTCCATCGGGCCGAGGTGATGCGCCGCGATCACGCGCTGGCGCAGCTGCTCAAGCTCGCCATGCGAAGCCAGCACTTCCTTAAATTCCGGCTGGCCCAGCAGCAGCTGCTGCAGCAGCGGGTGCGAGCCGAGCTGGAAGTTCGACATCATCCGCAGCTCTTCGAGCGCTTCGATGCTGAGGTTCTGCGATTCATCGACGACCAGCAGGCAGCGCCGACCGGCGCGGGCCTCTTCGTGAAGGAAATCCTCGATTGCGCCGAGCGCGCCTGCCTTGTCGTGGCCTTCGATATCGAGGCCGAAGCTTTGCGCGACCACATGCACCAGTTCCTCGCCATCGAGGTTGCTGGTGACGATCTGGCCGACCGTCATCTGCTCGGGGTCGATCTTCTTCATCAGGTGAGCGACCAGCGTCGATTTGCCGGAGCCGATCTCGCCGGTGATAACGATGAAGCCCTCGCCCTGCGCAAGGCCATAGCCCAAATAGGACAGCGCCTTGCGGTGCGTGATGCTCTCGAAATAGAAATCGGGGTCCGGCGTGAGCTGGAAGGGCCGCCCCGTCAGGCCATAGAAATCGTCGAACATGGGTCTTGTCCTTTCCGTGGGGCTCAGAAGTCGTAGCGCAGGCCGACGAGGGCGGAGGCGGTCTTGAGGTCCTCCCCGGATACGTCGCTGTCGAGATAGTCGAGCGAAACGGCAGCGCGCGCTGATAGTCCGGCATAGAGCTGGCGGGCATAGCTCGCCGAAGTGCCGAGGATCATGGCATCGCTGTCGGTGAAATCGCTGGTCAGGTAGTTGCCGTAGGCATTGACCGAGAAGCTGGCATCGCGGCCCAGTTCGCCGCTGACACCGAGATTGGCGTAGTAGCTTTCCTCCGCGAGCCCATCGGCTGCCGCGAGCACCGTAGCAGGTGCGGCGATGAAGGTGCGACGATCGTATCCGACCGAGAGACCTGCATTGTAGCGACCGACAGCGCGCGAATAGGAGATCACGCCGCCGCGGCTGCGGAAGACCGAGCTGCGCACCGAGGCAAGCGCACCGCCGAAGCAATTGCCGCCTTCCAGGCTGCTGACACAGCCGTTGAGATCGCCGGTAACAGCGTTGCGGTTGGCTTCGAAATTGGTCGGCAGCGCGACCAGCGCATTGTTCAGCACACCGCCGAAGCCGGCGATCCCGTCATAGACCGAGATGTTCAGCGCGCTACGCGCGTTGGGCGCATAGGCGAAGCTGCCGTAATAGGTATCGCTGTCATAGCGGCGCCCGTAATGCGCTTCGAAGGCGGTACGGCGCGAGGGGCGCCAGACGACGCCGACATCCCAGATCAACCCGTCGGTTTCGAAAGCGATCTGGCGCGGCGAGCTTTCATCGGTGATAAAACGCCCATCGGCGTCGATCACCGGCAGGCCGGTGGCGGCGTCGACCACCGCATCACGGCTCGAAACCTGCACATCCTCGTATCCGACCCCGCCCACGACCGCGAGCGAGGAAGTCACCGGCACCGTCACATCGCCGCGCACGTAAGCGTCGCGCACGCGCTGGTCGAGATTGCCGATATCCTCTTGGTAATAGCCGCCGCCGACCGCAGCGCCGATACCGCCGGGCGTGGATGTATTCGGCCTCAGCCCCACCCGCGCATTGGCGCTATGGACCGTGCTGTCGTCGAAAACGTCGACCGGCGGGCTGCCGGGGGTCGTTACGACGGCGTCGGGAGCTTCCACCCTCGTATAGCCGAAGCGATAGTTCGCGCTGACGTCGACCTCCCCTACGCGGGTCGACACATTGGGGCCGACATAGCCGGAATAGACCCGGCTCTCGCTGTCGGTATCGAGGCCTTCTACCGCGTTGAGGCGCGATCCGCCGCCATTGTCGACCTGAGTGCGCGCGGCAAGCGCGCCGGCCTCTACGGTCAGGACTTGCGGCACCACCGACGCATAGCCGCGCGCGACACCCGTGACGCTCGTACTGTCTGCCGCGGCATCGCCATAGCCGATATTCTGTTCGACGCGGACAGAGGCGGAGCCGCCATTGTTGCGGCCCTGCACGCTGACATCGACCCCGGCGGCGACCTGGGTGAAGGTCACCACTTCATCGCCCGGCGAAAGCTCGGCGAGGACGGCCTGGCTGACCTCGATATAGGGCTGCACCTGCGCACGCTGGCGCTGCGGACGGCTGTCGCGACCGTCGCGCGAGGCGCGCTCGCTGCTCTGACTGCCACCGGTGACGCCGTCATCGGGGCCGTAGGCCTGGGCCTGCGCTGTTGCGGGCACGACCAGCGCGATGGCGGCGATCGAAGTGAGATATTGGGCCCGTTTCATGAGGCGTCCCCTTTCACTCGTAATACGACCCGAAGCGGCGACCGCTCGGGCTGAAATTGGCTGCGTTGAGCAGAAGTTTGATGTCGTCGCAGGCGGCAAGCAGCTGGCAGGTATCCTCCAGCGCGTTGCGACCGGTCTGGTCCGCGCGCGCAACGACCACGACCTGTCCGACATGCTTGGCAAGTTCGGCTGCGGGCGATGCCGCCAGCGCGGGCGGCGTATCGAAGATGACGATGCGATTGGGCACGCCGACGGTCAGCCGGTCGAGCACATCTGCGGTCGCTTCGCTGGCGACGTATTCAGCACCATGGTTGTCGACATGCCCCGCGGGCAGGATCCAGAGGTTCGCGATATCGGTTCCGAGCACGAGGTCTTCGACCGGTATGTCCGGCTTCGACAGCGCATCCATGAATCCGGAGGCCTTGGGCAGGCCGAATGTCGACAATACCGAAGGCTTGGCGATATCGGCATCGACCAGGACCACTTCCATGTCGCGCTCTGCAGCCAAGGCGATGGCGAGATTGGCCGCGCAGAAAGTCTTGCCTTCGTCGGGATGGGGCGAGCTGATGAGGACGCGGCGCGACTTCGCCGTGCCCTTGTCGCGAGCCGCGCGCAGGATCTGGCGTTTGACGATCCTGAATTCCTCGAGCAGTTCGCTAACATCGCCGTCGGGATCGATGAGCCCCTGTTGGCACAGGTGCGCCCGATCGACGGTGTGGCGTGTCCCCTCGAGCCTGGGCGCCAGCGGCGCGCCTTCGACGACCACGGGGGCAGGTGCTGCCGCCGCGGGCACCGGCAATTGCGCTTCCACATCCGTGGCCGGCTCGACAGAGGCTTCGGTCGGTTCGGCAATTGCGGTCGTCTTGCGCTCGACCTTCTTGGCGCGCTTGAGTGGGCGCTCGTCGAGCTTCTTGGGCATCGGCGCTGCACCGAAGCCGTCGAGCCCGAAGGCACCGCTGGCGCGTTCGAACAGAGAGCTTTCCTGGCCCTCGTCCTTGCCGCCTTCGCCGGGGAGCGGGATTTTCTTGTGTTCGGTCATTTCCCTCTCCTCAGGCCACGCTGCCGACCTGGATGAATTCGATCGCCATCAGGATCACGAGGACCCCGCCGAGCGCGGCCGAGCCGGCGAAGAACATCCTGGTCTTCTTCGCCTCCTGCACACGCTGGGTGGGTGTCAGGCTGGTCGAAATCGAACCGAGCACAGGCAGGCCCATTGCCCGTTCGAGACCTGCTGTGGTGGCGAATGTCGATTTCAGCTGGGTGAGCGCGAAGGCCGACCCGACACCCGCACCGATGCCGACGATCAGAACGCCCAGCAGCAGGATCGGACGATTGGGCGCTGCCGGCTTGAGCGGCAGCGCGGGCGCGTCGATGATATCGAAGCGGAACGAGCTGCGCTCGCTTTCCAGGTTGCTGCGCAGTTCAAGCTCTTCGCGGTCCTGCAGCAGTTCGTCGTATTTCGTCTTCAGAACCTCGTAATCGCGACCGATCCGCTGCGCTTCTGCGGCGAGCGCCGGTTCGCTGGCCTGATCGGCGAGCGACATGGAGATATCGGCCTGCATCGCGGCCTTGCGGGCGAGGAGCGCCTGGAGGTTGGCCTGGCGCTCGCCGCGGATGGAAATCAGGGAACTGTAGGCAGGATTTGGAACGCCGCCCGCTCCGCCACCGCCCTCGCGGGCAGCTTGCTGGCGCAGCAGTTCCATTTGCTTGATGGCGGCCTGCATGTCCGGGTGCGTATTTTTCAGGCCGCGCGCGCGCAGTTGCGCGACTTGCGCTTGGGCCTGCGCGTAAGCGCCCGAAGCGCTGCCCGGATTGGCGACCCCGGGAAGAGTGGCGGGCGTTCCTGCAATCTGGCCATTGATCGCGGCGAGTGCACTTTGTGCAGCAGCGATATCGGCCTCGACCCCGCGCAGTTCCGTGCGGGTCTGGTTGAGGCGCCCGTTGATGGCCGACGCTCCGCCGATAAGTTCGGGATGTTCAGCTTCGAATGCCGTCAACCGCGCTTCGGCAGCTTCCAGCTCCTTCGCGCGTTGTTGCAATTGCTGGTCGAGAACGGCGACCGCTTCCGCGACGTCGCCCCGATTGCCGGCGATATTCTCTTCGCGGAAGACATCGAGCAGCTTGCGCACGACATCCTGCGAGAGGCGTGCGTTTTCGGCATCGGACAGATGGCCCTTGCCGATCGTGGCGGTGATTTCGAAGAGGTTGTCTTCCTCGCTCTTCACCTTGACCGCTTCGGCGAGACTGCCGACTTCGCGCTCCATCTGCTGCGGGGTGGTCACGCCTTCGCCCAGCTGCGTGGAGCGAACCACTTTCTGCAGCGTATCGACGGCTGTCAGCGTCTGGCGCACGCGCTGGATATCGCTCTTGTCGCTGCCGGCGATCCCGGTCTGCTTGGTCAGGATGTCGTCCAGCTGGACGAAGATCTTGGCCTTGGACTCGTAGGCATTCGGGATCATCGCGACGACCAGCCACCCGGCCAGGCACACGCCCCACGCTACGCCGAGCACGAGCCATTTCCTGGCCCATGCCGAATAGAGCGCTGCGCGGACTTCTTCGAAGACTTCGTTCATGCGTCAGGCCGCCCTCAGAATGCGCTCTCGGGAATGATGATGACGTCGCCCGGTGCGAGGCCGACATTGGCGCGGCTGTCGCCCTTGCGCAGCAGATCGCTCAGCCGCAGCGCATATTCGGTCTGCTGGCCGGTGCGGCGATCCTTGCGGATCAGCTTGGCGCGATTGCCCGCCGCGAATTCGCTGAGGCCGCCGACCGCGATCATCGCGTCGAGCACGGTCATATTGGCGCGATACGGCAGTGAAGCGGGCTTCTCGGTCGCACCGATCACGCGAACCTGCTGGCTGAACGTACCGGCAAACTTGTTGACGATGACCGATACGATCGGCTGTTCGATATATTGCGACAGGTGCAGCCGGATATCTTCCTGCAGCATGGCCGGGGTCTTGCCGACCGCCGGCATGTCGGTGACGAGCGGGATGGTGATGCGCCCGTCGGGGCGGACCTGGATGCTTTGCGCACCCAGTTCGGGGTTGCGCCAGACATGGATCGAAAGCTCGTCGAGCGGGCCGATCACATATTCCTGGCTCGGTCCCTCTTGCAATGCGACGAAGTTTGCAGGGGGCAATTCCTTGCCGCCGCCGCCAGCGGCGCAACCTGAGAGGGCGAGCGCCGCCATGGCGCTGCCTGCCATGAGAGTGGGGAACCGGTTGTAAGGCATCGAAACGCGTCCTTGGCCAAGTGCATGAACCCTGCCATCCGACGAACTACGGACGGACGGGTCCCAGCGATTTGGCTGCGTTTCTCGCCAAAAAGGGTGAATATCCCGTTAGCTTTCTTCAGGATCTTAGGGGCGTTCCCGAAACGGGACAGGGCGCGCGTAAAGGTTAAGCGCGCGGTTACCTAAACCAGCACTTCGCGCGCAGGGCCCTGGCCCAGGAATTCCGCCGGAGAGGCGCTCGCGCCGTAGGCTCCGGCGCAGAAAATGGCGACGATGTCGCCGACATCGGCGCGCGGAAGAAATGCCTTGTCCGAAAGCCTATCGAGCGGGGTGCAAAGGCATCCGACCACGTGCTGGACCTCTACCGGGGGCGCGTCGAAGCGCGTTGCGATGGCGGCGGGATAGTTGCGGCGGACGACCGTGCCGAAGTTGCCGGAAGCTGCGAGCTGGTGATGCAATCCGCCATCGGTGACGAGGAATGTCTCGCCGTGGCTCACCTTGCGGTCGACGATCCGGCACAGATACACGCCGGCCAGCCCGACCAGGTAGCGGCCGAGTTCGATGCACAGGTGCGCATCGGCCAGTGTTTCCGGCAGGTCGCCGAAGCGCTCTTCCAAGGCGGAGCCAATGGCTTCGATATCGAGCGGCTCGTCGCCATGAAAATAGGGAATGCCAAACCCGCCGCCCATATTGAGCTTTGGCAGCGCTTCGCCCATTTCGCTGGCGATCTTGTCCGCCAACGCAAGGACATTGGCTTGGGTTTCAATGATTGCTTCAGCTGAAAGCGCCTGGCTGCCGGTGTAGATGTGCAAGCCCCGCCACTCGCCGCCGGCTGCAATGATCTCGCTACCCAGCGCAGGTACGCGCTCGGCGTCGATGCCGAAGGGTTTGGCACCCCCGCCCATCTTCATGCCCGAACCCTTCATATCGAAGTCCGGATTGACGCGGATCGCCAGGCGCGGCGTTTGGCCGAGCCGCTCCGCGATCTCCAGCGCGCGGCGCGCTTCGCCTTCGGATTCGAGATTGAGAGTTACGCCCGCCTCAATGGCCGCCTCTAGCTCGCGATCGCGCTTGCCGGGACCGGCAAAGCTGACCCGCCTGGTATCGATCCCGGCGGCCTGGATCTTCTCGAGCTCGCCGCCGGAGGCGATATCGTAGCCCTCGACGAGATCGGCCATGAAAGCGAGAACCTCGGGATGCGAATTGGCCTTGATCGCATAGTTGATGTGCAGCCGCTCCGGCATCGCCTCGCGCAGGTGCCGCATGGTCCCCGCGATAATGTCGCGCGAATACACGAAGAGAGGCGTTCCGCCTGCTTCTTCAACCAATTGCGTGGCGGTTTTGCCGCCGATTGCCAACTCGCCGTCCTGTGCCTCGAAATTCTCCGGTATCGGCCCCAGCGGCTTGCCAGGCGGCTTTTCCGTCTCTGCGGCAGCGCTGCTCATGCCCCGATCTCGCGCGCGATCGCGGTACGGTCAAGCTTGCCGTTTGGATTGAGCGGCAGGGTCTCGCGCCAATGGACCTTCTGCGGCAACATGAAATTGGGCAGTTCCTTGACAAGCCGCGGCAAAAGCTTGCCCTGCGGGTCGTCCGCTTCGGGCGCTGCGCGCACGACCAGATGGACGGCATGGCCCAGCCTGGCATCCTTGACGCCCAGCGCCACCGCCTCGGCGACCAGTCCGGTGGCGATCGCTGCGTCCTCGATCTCCTGCGGACTGATGCGATTGCCCGCACTCTTGATCATCGCGTCGCGGCGACCGACGAAGTAAAGCAGGCCGTCGGCGTTTCGCTTCACGCGATCTCCGGACCAGACGGCAGTCCCGCCATAATGTGAGCCATCCGGTGCGGACTTGAATCGCTCGGCAGTGCGCTCGGCATCCTGCCAATATCCCTGCGCCACCAGCGGGCCGCAATGGACGAGTTCGCCCTCCTCACCGGCCTGCGCCACTTCGCCATTGTCGTCGATCACGAGAATCTCTGCAAAGGGAATCGCCGTCCCCATCGAAGTCGGATGCGTGTCCACCAATGAAGGATCGAGATATGTCGAACGGAAGGCTTCGGTCAGGCCGTACATCGGAAAAAGCCGTGTCTGCGGGAAGATAGCGCGCAAATCTCGCACGAGATCTTCGGTCAGCGCGCCACCCGAATTGGTCATCCGTCGCATCGATGCGACTGCTTCAGACGGCCATTCGATCTCGGTCAGCTGGACCCACAGAGGCGGTACCGCCGCGAGCGTCGTGATGTTGTGTTTCGCACAGGCCTTTACGACATCGTTCGGGAATAAGTAATCGAGCGGCACCACGCTGCCGCCGGTATACCAGGTCGAAAGCAGCTGGTTCTGCCCGTAATCGAAGCTGAGCGGCAGCACGCCGAGCGTCACGTCATCGCTCTCCATGCCGAGATAATGGGCCACGCTAACCGCCCCCAACCACATATTCGCATGGCTCAGCATGACGCCCTTGGGCCGCCCGGTGGAACCGCTGGTGTAAAGGATCGCCGCCAGCGCATCCGGATCGGCGTCTGAAGGTTTCAAAGCGCCTTCATGCGCCTCGACTGCCTCCCATACCGCCTTTTCGTCCATCGGGGTGCATCCGGCGGGCACATCGCCCTGTTCCAGCGACTTCAATCGCGCCGCCGTCCCCAGCAGCAACAGCGCGCCGCTATCGGCCAAAATATGCGCGACCTGTGCCCGCTTGAGCAGCGGATTGATCGGCACATGCACCAGTCCGGCCCGCGCACAGGCGAGCGGCATCAGGCACGTCAGCGCGCCCTTTGCGGCCCACGTCGCAATCCGCTCGCCCTCTTCGGGGACCTGAGCCTGCAGCCACGAAGCCAGTGCAGCGACACGGCTTCTTAAGTCCTCATAGGTAAGTGTCTCACCGCGCAAGACCAGCGCCGGAGCATCGCCCTCGCCGCATTCGGCAAGGTGATCGAGCGGCTTTGGCGTCGGGTCAGGCGTTTGGGACATCGGGTTTCCGAGAGGGTTTTGTGGGGTTTTTGTGACTGCAATCGCTGCCAGCTATCACGACAGGGTTAACGTCTTGCAAGGCATGATGCCAAAAGACGCGTCCCCTTTCGACAGGCCCGAATGGTATGCATTGCTGGCCGAACGCAAGCCTCCGCTGCTGGCCATGGCGAGCGACGGAGAGCGCAAGGCTGCCCTCGCCCTCACCCGCGCCAATGGCCGGCTCGAACCGCTCAACCATTGGTACAGCTTCACTTGGCGTCAACTTGCCCCTGCAGGCACGCAAGGCGATCGTCTCTTGGCATCACTAGCGAGGGACCTGAGAGCTCACTCGCACCGCGTCACACTCTCACCCGTACCGGACGAAGACGGGTCTGCGACGCGTTTAGAAGCCGCGTTCCGCGCCGCTGGGTGGAGCGTGCATCGAGAACAATGCGACTATAATCATGTCCTGCCGGTGAGGGGCCGGAGCTTTGCCGAATACTGGGCCGAGCGGCCCGGGCGAATGCGCACCACGCTAAAACGCAAGGCCAAGAAGGTCGACGTGGAATTGCTGACCCATTTCGACGATGCGGCCTGGGCGGCCTACGAGGAAATCTACGCGCAAAGCTGGAAGCCGGCCGAGGACACGCCCGAAATCCTGCGTGCTTTTGCCGAAGCCGAGGGTGCCGCAGGCCGTATCCGTCTCGCCGTCGCTCGTCATGAAGGTCGCGCAGTCGCGGCGCAATTCTGGACGGTCGAGAACGGCGTCGCCTACATCCACAAGCTCGCCCATCTCGAAGAGACCAAGAGCCTCTCCGCCGGAACGACATTGAGCGCCGCGCTCTTCGAGCATGTCATCGACACGGACAAGGTCGCCCTCGTCGATTTCGGCACCGGCAACGATCGCTACAAGGCGGACTGGATGGAAGAGGTCAGGCCGCGATTCCTGATCGATTGCCTCGACCCGCGGCAGATCAAGGCCTGGCCGGCCTTGGCCAAGCGATTCGTTACCCGGCTTGCGCCCGCGCCCGCGGAAAGCTAGGCACCCGCGCACTTTCAGGGGCCGATCCGGTATGGGGGCAGGACAGAGCATGGCAGCCGATCCCGTCAAAGATGAAGACGACGCGCTGGGCATGAGCCGCGCCAAGATCGACAGCGCCCTGCGCTCGGTCCTGTGCGACGTGCTTGGCCTGGAAGCCGAGGATGTTGCCGAATTCGATGCCGACACCGGCCTGTTCGGTCACCTGCCCGAGCTCGACTCCATGGCCGTCGCGGGCCTGCTGACCGAGCTGGAAGACCGCCTCGATATCCTGATCGAAGACGATGACGTCGATGGCGAGATGCTGGAGACCTACGGCGGGCTGCTCGCTTTTGCCGAAGCCAAAGTCGCCGAGAGCTGATCCAGCACATGTTCGCCGAGTGGCCCTGCCCCTTGCCCGGCGGCACGACCGGCACTGAAAACGCCCGCATTTTCGAGAAAGGCCGCGATCACCGCCTGCTGGTGATCCCGCCGCTGTTCGACGAACATAACAAGATGCGCCACCAGCTCGTCGAAGTGATGCGGCGACTTGACCTTACCGGGATCGACAGCGTGATGCCGGACCAACCGGGTTGGAACGAGAGCAAGGCGAGCCTCGCCGATCAGTCGCTGGACGGGTGGCGCGAGGCGATGAAAGCGGCAGTGCAGCATTTCAAGCCGACGCGTTATTTCGCGGTTCGCGCGGGCGCGCTGCTGGTACCGGTCGGGCTGCCCGGCTGGGATTACGCCCCGACCGGGGGCAAGCAGGTCCTGCGCGGCATGGTCCGCGCGCGCATCATAGCGGCCAAGGAAGCGGGCCGCGAGGAAACAACAGACGCGCTGATGCGGCTTGGCCGCAGCGAAGGCGTCGAACTGGCGGGCTGGAAGCTCGGAGCGAGCATGGTTTCGCAACTCGAGGCCGCCGAAGTCGCCGAGAGCCCGCTGCGCCGGAAGATCGATCAGGCGACCGTCGGGGGCAAGCCGCTCTGGCTGCGCGCCGAGCCGGATGACGATCCCGAACAGGCCGATGCACTGGCAGCGATCATCGCTGTCTCGCTCGACAGCGCGGGAGGCGCGGGATGAGCCGCCTGCATCTGACTTTCAATTGCAAGGGCGATACGCTCGCCGGTACGCTCGACACCGCGCCCTCGACGACCGGCCTGTTGCTGGTGAGCGGCGGCAACGAACTGCGCTCGGGCGCGTTCGGGGGCCAGGCCGCGCTGGCCGCGCGGATCGCCAAGGCCGGTTTCCCCGTCTTCCGCTATGACCGGCGCGGGGTCGGCGACAGCGAAGGCGAGAACAAGGGCTTCGAAAGGTCCAAGTCGGACATTCACGCTGCCCGCGAAGCCTTCCAAGCAATCGTGCCGACGCTCGATCGCATCGTCGCTTTCGGCAATTGCGATGCCGCGAGCGCTTTGATGCTCGGCGGCGGCGCCCTGTGCGACGGACTGATCCTCTCCAACCCTTGGACGATCGAAGACACCAGCGACGATACGCCTCCGCCCGAAGCGGTGCGCGCACGCTATGCGGAGAAGCTCAAAAACCCGAAGGAAATCTGGCGCTTGGTCAGTGGGGGTGTGAATATCCGCAAGCTTGTCGGTGGATTGCGCCAGGCTTCCAAGGGACGCGTAGCACCATCCGGCCTGGCCGAACGCATGCGTGCCGGCATCGAAGGATTTTCAGGCCCAGTCCATATCCTGCTGGCAAGCGAAGACCGCACCGCGCAGGTTTTCGACGGCGCCTGGCCGAAGGATGACGAAAGGGTGCAGCGCTGCGAAGGCGCGACGCATGCCTATGTCGAAGACCACGCGCGGTTCTGGCTGGAAAAGCAGATCCTCGCCGCGCTACGCGCCTGACGGGCGGACGAACAGGCTGGCGAGTTCGACATGCGTCGACCAGCGAAACTGGCCGACCGGGCGCACTTCCTTCAGCTCGAACCCTGCATCGACGAGCCGCTTGGCGTCCTTGGCCCAGCTTGCGGGATTGCAGCTGATATAGACCACGCGGCCGACGCTGCTTTGCGCAATCTGCTCCACCTGCTCACGCGCACCTGCGCGGGGCGGATCCAGCAGGACGGCGGCCAGCTTCGAGATCTCTTCTGCCGAATAAGGATTGTGGAACAGGTCGCGATGCTGCGCGAAGACCGGCTTGCCGGATAGACGCGCAGCCTGCCGACAAGCGAGATGCGCACCGCGCGAAGCTTCGGCGGCCAAGACCTTTTCCGGGCCTGCAAGCGACAACGCGAAAGTGCCGAGCCCGGCGAACAGGTCGGCAACCGGCGAATGGCCGGCAAGCCATTCGCTGGCGGCCGCGACAAGCGTCGCCTGGCCGTCCTCCGTGGCCTGCAGGAAAGCACCGGGCGGAAACACGACCGGCACGCCTCCGAGCGAGACCGTCGAGGGCTCAGGCTCCCACACCGTCTCCGGGCCCAGTCCGTCGTCCACCGTCAGCCGCGCAAGCGCATTCTCGCGCGCGAAATCGAGCAGGGCTTCGGTCTGTTGCAGGTTCTCGGCCCGGATACCCTTGATACCGCATGCCACGCCCTGATCGACCTGCGTCAGCTCGATATCGACGGCAACGCGCCCTTCCCATCCCGCCAGCAGCTTTCGCAACGGGTCGACCAATGCAAAGAGCGTCGGTTGCAAGACCGGACATTCCTTGAGGTCGATGATCGTGTGCGAGCGGCCTTCGCGATAGCCGAGCAGGATCGTCTTGCCCCGCCGCGTGGCATGGAGGGTAGCGCGACGCCGCGCGCCGGGCGGCGAGAGATGCGCAGGCGCGACATTTTGTGGCACGATCCCCTGCCCTTCGGCGGCGAGCACGACGCGGTCGGTCACGAATTGTGCCAGCGTCTCCTCATCCGCATGCTGCAACTGGCAGCCGCCGCATTTGGCGAAATGCCGACAGGGCGGTGCGACATGATGCGGTCCGCGTTTGAGCGAGCCGTCGTCGCGCACGCAGTCACCCGGTACGCCGCCCGCGACGTGGCGACCACTCTCGGTCACGCCGTCACCGCGCGCGGCGATGCGGACGATTGGTTCGGCTATGGTCACAGAAAGGCGCGATAGGCGGCTGGGATCGCTTGCGCCAGATCGCTGGCGGAGAAAGGCCCCGCAGCCTCGCGCGCCGCCTGTTGGTGCAGATACACTCCCGCCATCGCGGCCCGGGCGGGCGTGTCGCCTGTCGCCAGCCGGGAAGCGACGATGCCGGCAAGCACATCGCCGCTGCCGGCCACCGACAGCCAGCTCGACCCTTGCGGGAAGTAGGCCACGCCCCCGTCGTGGGCGAGGATCGTGTCGGGTCCCTTGGCCAGCACCGTCAAACCGGTGCGGCTGTGCACGGCCATAGCCCGTTCCCGCTTCGATGCAGCGATAACGCCGAAGTTCTTGCACAATTGCGCGAGCTCGCCCTCGTGCGGAGTGACGATGATTTTCGTGCCATCGACGCCGTCGAGCATCTCGTCATCGAGCAAATGAAGCGCATCGGCATCGCAAACGGTCGGCTCGCCTTCCGCAAGCGCGTGAGCCAGACGATCGCGTGCCTCTTCGCCGCGGCCAAGCCCCGGACCGACGAGGATAGCGCTGATGCGCTCGTCGCTGAGAAGTTCAGTCAGGTCGCCGTTTTTCTCGACCAGATCTGGCGGAAGCTGTCGCCTTGAATTGTCACTCCCGAGCAGCTTCACATAGCCCGCCCCGGCACCCACCGCTGCGCAGGCAGCCAGTTCGCTGGCTCCGGGCATGGCACCCCCCACGACTGCGAGCAGGCCGCGGCGATATTTGTGGGCATCCCATGCCGGGCGGGCGAAGTCCGGCTCGGGCGCCAACTGCTCGTCTTCGGATCGCGCGGCCACGCCGATATCGACCAGTTTGCGGGTGCCGCATTTCGCCGACGCTTCGCCGATCCAGTGCGCGCGCTTCCACGCTCCCAATGCGATGGTACAGTCCCACGCCGCCATGCCTTCGGGCCACGCGCCGCTGTCCGCGTCGACGCCGCTGGCGACGTCGATTGCGACGCCGAGCGCGTGCTCCATTCGCAACCGCCGAAGCAGCGCGCGATGCTCGGCTGAGAGCGGTCGCGAGAGGCCGCTGCCGAACAGACAATCGACCAGCACTTCCCCGCGCAAGCCTTCGCCCGATGTGGTGACCTTGCCCTTGAATGTCTCGGCGGCCCGCTTCGCTGCTTCGGTCTTTGGCGGCATCGGTGCGACGACCCTTACTTCGCCACCGCGGCGCGCAATTTCCGCCGCGATGACATAGCCATCGCCGCCATTGTTACCGGGGCCGCACAACACGGTGACGGGCCTGCCGCCGGTCATCCGCCAGATCCAGTCGGCGGCCCCTTGGCCGGCGCGCTGCATCAGTTCGTGGACGGAAATGCCAGCATCCATCAGATCCCGTTCCGCCGCCTGCATTTCGGCGACGGTAAGGACCTGCCTGAGATTGGCGCTATTCGGCATTCGCCTGCGCCGGGAAGCGATAGCGATCTTCTCCGACGGCAACCTGAAGGATATCGCCGTCGAGCGTATTCACCGCGCCTTCGGCTCCGTCATGCGGCACGAGCCCGCTGCCATCCGCTGCGATGTCGAACAGGCGGAAGCCCCCGCCGGGATGGTTTACGCGGTAGATCGTTTCGCCGTCCTGCCCGACCTTTTGCAAGGTGCAGCTTTCGGTGAATTCCGTCCCGGCGCCGATGGCGCAGGCGAGCATCTGGTCGCCCGGTTCGACGGCCGTCTCGTCCACCGCGTCGCCGGAGCAGGCGACAAGAGCAGCCGTGCACACCAGCGCGCTAGATATCCGCAAAGACATGGCGTTCCGATTTCGCTCCCGGATGAGTCACTGCGCCCTCATGCGCAGGACCGACGTTCCTCGCATAGCGCCACAGCGCGCCGGACTGGTAATCGTTCGCCCGCGGTGTCCAGCTTTGACGCCGTTTTTCAAGCGTTTCGGCATCGACGTCGAGCTCAATCGTGCCTGCAACGGCATCGATGCTGATTGTATCGCCATCCTCGACCAGCGCAATCGGGCCGCAGTCTGCCGCTTCCGGGCCGACATGGCCGATGCAAAAGCCGCGCGTCGCGCCGGAGAAGCGCCCGTCGGTGATGAGCGCCACTTTCTCGCCCATGCCCTGCCCGTAGAGCGCTGCGGTAGTAGAGAGCATTTCGCGCATGCCGGGGCCGCCCTTGGGGCCTTCGTAGCGGATTACGATGACGCAACCTTCGGCGATGTCGCGCTGCTCGACCGCCTTGAAGGCATCCTCCTCGCAATCGAATACTCGCGCTGGGCCGCTGAACTGGAGCCGTTCCATTCCCGCCACCTTCACAATCGCCCCGTCGGGCGCGAGAGAACCCCTGAGCCCGACGACGCCGCCGGTCGGCGTGATCGGATTGGATACGTCGTAGAAAACCTTCTGGTCGGGGTCCCAGGTGATCTCCTCGATATTCTCGCCCAGCGTCTTGCCTGTGACGGTCATCGGTTCGGGATCGAGGAAACCGCCCTCCAGCAGCGTTTTCATCGCCATGTAGACCCCGCCCGCCTCGTGCATGTCCTTGGCGACATAGCGCCCGCCAGGTTTGAGGTCTGCGATATAAGGTGTTGATTTGAATGTCTCGGCGACATCGAACAGGTCGAAGTCGATGCCGCATTCATGGGCCATGGCAGGCAGGTGCAAAGCGGCATTGGTCGAGCCGCCCGTTGCCGCGACGACCCGTGCTGCATTCTCGAATGCGGCCCTTGTGCAGATGTCACGCGGGCGCAGGTTTTTCTCCAGCAGCGTCATGACCTGCCGCCCCGCCGCCACCGCGATCTCCTCGCGCGAACGATAGGGCGCGGGGGCCATATTGCTGTTGGGCAGCGACAGGCCGATCGCTTCGCCGACGCAGGCCATGGTGTTGGCGGTAAACTGCCCGCCGCACGCGCCGTGCCCGGGACAGGCGACCTTTTCCAGCGCGGTCAGTTCTTTCAGCGGACAATTGCCCGCCGCGTGCTGGCCGACCGCTTCGAACACGTCGACGACGGTCACGTCCTTGTCGTGGAAGCGGCCCGGCAGGATCGATCCGCCATAGACGAAGATGCTCGGAACATTGAGCCGCAGCATGGCCATCATCATGCCGGGCAAGCTCTTGTCGCAGCCGGCGAATCCGACCAGCGCATCATAGCAATGCCCGCGCACCGATAGCTCGATCGAGTCCGCAATCACCTCGCGGCTGACCAGCGAGCTTTTCATGCCCTGGTGTCCCATGGCGATACCGTCCGTCACGGTGATGGTGTTGAAGCGCCGCGGCATGCCGCCTGCTTGGTTGACGCCAGTGCGACAGATGTCCGCCTGCGCATCGAGCGTCGTGTTGCAGGGCGCGCTGTCGTTGCCCGCGCTAACAATGCCGACGAAGGGTCGCGCGATCTCCTGCTCGGTCAGACCCATCGCGTAGTAATACGAACGATGCGGCGCGCGCTCTGGCCCGACCGAAACGTGGCGGCTGGGCAGCTTGGACTTGTCGAATCTCGACGACATTCACATCCCTCCCGTCACCCCAGCGAAGGCTGGGGTCTCATGCGGACATGTCCGACTTGGCGGACAGCGATCCCGGCTTTCGCTGGGATGACGGGCTAATTCAAGCGCACACAGGCTTTAGCGCGCCCTAGACACCCTTCAGCGCCAGCGCCGTGCGGTTGGCGATATCGGCGATCATCGCGGCCCAGCGCGCCTGGTCGGCCTCGTTGGTGATCAGGTCCTGGCGGATCTCGACGGTCAGGTAATGCCGGCCATGCGCCTCGGCATGGCGGTCCATCGTCGCGTTCAGTTCCTTGCCCGAATAAGGTTCGTTATTGCCGACAGTGAGTCCCTCTTCGCCGAACAGCCGGATCGCATGTTGCGCGGCGCTGTCGTCCTGGTTGTAGAGCAGCGCGACTTCCCACGGCCGTTCTTCATCGCTCGTTTCGAGGCTCGGTGTGAAACTGTGCAGCGCCACGATCAGTTCGGGACGCGCATCGTCGAGCCATGACGCCAGCGCTTCGTGATAGGGCCGGTGATATTTTGCCAGGCGCTTTTCGACGTCGGCACCGATATTGCCCGCGATCAAATGTCCGTCGCTCGATGTCGGCATCACGGCGGCATCGTCTTCCCTGCGATGCAAGTCGCATACGAGGCGACTGACGCACGCGATATGCGCCGGGATGGCATGACGCCGCGCAAGCCGGTCGGCGATGCCGCCGGTCCCGATATCGTAGCCGATATGGGTTTCGAGCAGCGCCGGATCGATCCCCAGCTCGATATCCTCCGGCACGAAGTTCGAGGCGTGGTCGGCCACGCATACGATCTTGCCGGGAATCGGCTCGCCGACCTGGCGATAGGGATTGTCGTCGAGAATCATTGGAGAGTTCCTGTCATCTGCCACCAGCCCGGGTGATGTTCGGCGATGGCTCGCGCGGCCTTATCGCGCATTTCGGTTTCATCATACAACGCAAAACAGGTCGCCCCGGATCCAGACATTTCGCACATCCACGGATCGGTTGCCTCCAGCGCCTGAAGGACGTCCGCGATGGGAGGGCAGATGGCGACCGCGGGAGGTCTCAGGTCGTTCCGCCCCTTGCGGGCGATTTCGCGCGCGGTGCCTGTGGGCAGTGGCCCAAGATCCTCACCGCCTGCGGTGTCGGCCCACGCCTTGAAGACCGGCCCGGTCGGCAGCGGCACACGCAGGTTGACCAGCAGCACCGCCATACCCGCCATGTCGTTCTCGACCGGTTCGAGGTCGGTCCCGGTCCCGCGCCCGATCGCCATCTCGCTGGCGACGCAGGCTGGCACATCGGCGCCAAGGCGGATGGCCTTCTCTTCCCAGTCATCAGGCAGCCCATGCATCTGCTCGATGATGCGGAACATCGCCCCTGCATCGGCCGATCCGCCGCCGAGCCCCGCTGCGACGGGCAGGTTCTTCTCCAGCGTGACATGCAGCCCGCCCTCACGGGGAAGCGTCGACATCGTGCGCGCGACGAGATTATCGAAGGGATTGTCGAGCACATCGGCAAATTCGCCGACCGTCTCCAGCCGATCCGCCTCCGCCGCCCGCGCCACCAGCACATCGCCCGCATCGACGAAGGCGAACAGCGTTTCGATCTCGTGGTAGCCATCCTCGCGCTTGCTGCGGACGTGCAGCGCAAGGTTGATCTTTGCGTAGGCGGTTTCGGTAATCACCCTTCTTCCCCGATCTGGGGAGGGGGACCATCCGCAGGATGGTGGAGGGGCGCGCGAGCTTTCCGCTTCAATTCCACTCGCCTGGCATCGCAAATCTCGACCAAGCGCGTCACAACTGCCTCAATATCCTGCAGTATTAGTCGCGCCGGTATCCGGGTCATTGCTATCCCGCGGTCCCGAAGCCAAGCCGAGCGCCGCTTGTCTCGATCAACCACGGCCTCACAATCATGGGCCTGCCCATCGACCTCGATGGCCAGCCGGGCTGCCGCGCAATAGAAGTCGAGCACAAATTGTCCCGCCGGATGCTGTCGCCGAAACTTGTATCCGCCGGGGCGCTTGCGCAGCTCTATCCACAACTTGCCCTCCGGCAGCGTCATCTCGCTACGCATCTTACGGGCGAGTTTCACAGAGTCGCGCGTGCCTGTGATCATGGCTCGCCCCTCCACCACTTCGTGGTCCCCCTCCCCGTTTCGGGGAGGAAGATCACATATTCGGATAGTTCGGCCCGCCGCCGCCTTCGGGCGTGACCCAGTTGATGTTCTGGTTCGGGTCCTTGATGTCGCAAGTCTTGCAGTGGACGCAGTTCTGGGCATTGATCTGGAACTTCATCTCGCCCGAGTCTTCGTCCTCCAGCCATTCATAGACACCCGCCGGGCAATAGCGCGCCGAGGGCCCGCCATAGACGCCGAGCTCGCTTTCCTTCTGCAGCTCCCAGTCCTTCACCTGCAGGTGGACCGGCTGGTCTTCGGCATGGTTGGTGTAGCTGTAAGCCACATTGGTCAGCTTATCGAAGGTGATCTCGCCATCGGGCTTGGGATAGTCGATGATGGGATAAAGATCGGCACGGCCCGTTTTGGTGTAATCGGGATCGTGCTTCATCGTGAAGGGCAGGCCGATTTTCAGGGCGCGCATCCACATGTCGGCGCCGGCCAGCACAGTGCCGATGTCGCCGCCATACTTGGCGACCAGCGGCTGCGCGTTCCTGGCCTTCTTGAGCTCGGTCGCGATCCAGCTGTCGCGCAGATTGCTGTCGTAATCGGCCAGCTCGTCATGCTCGCGCTCCGCCGCGATCGCAGCGGCGGCGGATTCCGCCGCCAGCATGCCGCTCTTCATCGCGGTATGGCTGCCCTTGATGCGCGGGACGTTGACGAAGCCTGCCGCGCAACCGATCAGTGCGCCGCCGGGGAAGGCGAGCCTGGGCACGGACTGCCAGCCACCTTCGTTGATCGCGCGCGCGCCGTAAGCGACACGCTTGCCGCCTTCGAGATATTCGCGGATCGCCGGGTGCTGCTTCCAGCGCTGGAATTCCTGGTAGGGGGAAACCCAAGGGTTTTTGTAATCGAGCGCGGTCACGAAACCGAGCGCGACCTGGCCGTTGGCCTGGTGGTAGAGGAAGCCCCCGCCCCAGCTGTCGCTTTCCGAAAGCGGCCAGCCCTGCGTGTGCAGCACGCGGCCCGGCACGTGCTTGTCGGGATCGATGTCCCACAATTCCTTGATGCCGAGACCGTAGACCTGCGGCTCACAATCGGCTTCGAGGTCGAACTTCGCCTTGAGCTGCTTGGTCAGGTTGCCGCGCGCGCCCTCGGCGAAGAAGGTGTACTTGGCCTCGATCTCCATGCCGGGCTGGTAGTCGGGCTTGTGGCTGCCGTCTTCGGCAATGCCCATGTCCTGCGTGATGACGCCCTTCACCGCGCCTTTCTCGTCGAACATGACTTCGCTGGCTGGGAAGCCGGGGAAGACCATCACGCCCAGCCCTTCGGCCTGCTCGCCGAGCCAGCGGGTGAGATTGCCGAGCGAACCGGTGTAGCAACCGGCATTCGACATGAAGGGCGGCATGGCGAGGTGCGGGACGGAAATCTTGCCATTCTTTGACAGCATCCAGTGCCAATTGTCGGTCACCGGGGTCTCCGCCATCGGGCAATCCATGCTGCGCCATTCAGGCAGCAGTTCGTCGAGCGACTTGGGATCGACCACCGCTCCGGACAGGATATGCGCGCCGATCTCCGAGCCTTTCTCGAGCACGACGACTTCGAGTTCTTCGTTGATCTGCTTGAGACGGATCGCCGCAGCGAGGCCGGCAACGCCGCCCCCGACGATCACGACATCGCACGGCATGGATTCGCGTTCGCTCATGACCTGTAAAACACCCCTATCGAAATCGGTGAAACTTGGCAGAAACCCTTGATTGCTGGGGGCGTTGAGGTCAAGACCTGCTCAGGTCCATGGGCGCTGAACATTCCTCCCTTTCCGCAGCCGATATTGCCGCTGCCTTCGACTGGTGGAAGCTCGCCGGCGCCGATGTGCATGTGGTCGACGAAGCGAGCGGCTGGCTCGATGGAGAGACGGGCACCAGTCCGCAACACGCTACGGCACAGCCGCAAGCGAAAGCACCGCCGCCCAAGCCGAAGCCGCCCGCGCCAGCGCCGCATGCCGCGCTGCCCGGCCTCTCCCCGGTGGGCAGCGAAACCGACACATGGCCCACTGAATTGGCGGAGTTCCAGCGTTGGTGGGTCGAGGATGAAAATTTTGCGGCGCAGGGTGCGTTTCCCCGCATTGCACCACGCGGGTCGGCCGACAGCGAGCTCTTGGTGCTGCTGCCGCAGCCCGAAGAAACCGATGGGGACAGACTGTTTTCGGGTCCGCAGGGCGCGCTGCTTAACGGCTTCCTGAGAGCGGCGGGACTGGACGAGGAACAGGTCTATTTCGCTTCGATCCTGCCCCGCCACACGCTGCGTCCGGACTGGAGCGAAGTCGAGGCCGCGGGCTACGGCAGGCTTGCCGCGCACCACGTTGCGCTGGCCGCTCCGAAACGGTTGATCGTCTTCGGACGCGACATCCTGTCGCTATTGCCGCACGAATCGGCGCAAGACTCTGCAAATTTACGTATTTTCAACCATGAAAGCGGCAGCATTCCGCTGTTGCCAGCGCGCGATGTCGCCAATCTGGGGCGCCGCCCCGGTTTTAGGGCTCGCTTCTGGCAACAATGGTTGGATTTTTCAGGTAGCTAGGCATGGTCCCCATTCGCGTGTTTCGTTCTCTGGTCGTAGCAGGCGTCCTCGCCGGTGCAGCCTTCGCCACGGCCATGCCCGCCCCCGCCTTCGCCAAAGGTGCCGCCGAGTATTTCCGCGCGCGGGCGGAAAACAACAATGTCCCCACGCTGCTCAGCGACAGCGAGAAAGCCTATTATGCGCAGCTTTTCGCGGCGATCGACGATGAGCGCTGGGATACGGTCGAAACGCTGATCGGGCAGCGCAGCGAAGGCCCGCTGCACCAGGTTGCGCTGGCCGAATACTATCTCCACGCCAACAGTCCGCGGGTCGAACTGCCCCAAATCCAGACGTGGCTCGGTCGGGGCACGCGCCTGCCGATGGCCGAGCAGATCGCCAATCTCGGCCTCAAGCGCGGGTTGATGTCGGCGCCCTACCTCCCGCAGGAACAGAGCTTCACCCGCCAGCCCTACATCACCAAGCGCATCGCACCGCGGAGCATCGACGACGGCACCATGCCCGGTTCGATCCGTTCGGCGATCCTCGACCGGATCAAGAACGACGATCCCGACGGCGCGCGGCAGCTGCTCGACGGGATCGACGCTTCGCTCAGCTCCGCCGCGCGGGCCGAATGGCGCAAGCGCGTGGCGTGGAGTTATTACATCGAGAACCAGGATGCCGCCGCGCTGGCCATGGCCAAGACCGTGAGCCTCGACGGCTCGGGTGCCTGGGTGGCGGAAGGCGAATGGGTCGCCGGCCTTGCCGCGTGGCGGCTCGGCAATTGCGGGGAAGCCGCGGACGGGTTCCGCCGTGCAGCGGCGTGGGCAATGAACCCCGAATTGGGTGCAGCCTCGCACTATTGGGCTTCGCGCGCGCTGGTCCGGTGCCGCGAGCCGGAAAAAGCCGCCGAGCAATTGCGCGGTGCAGCGATGATGCACGAGACGCTCTACGGCATGCTCGCGCGCGAACAGCTCGGCCAGACCCTGCCCGACGACGGCGAAACGCCCGACCTCTCGCCCGCCGACTGGCAGCGCTTGCGCGATAACGGCAATGTCCGCGCCGCCGTGGCGCTGGCCGAGATCGGTCGCGACGATCTGTCCGACGAGATTCTCCGCCACGAAGCGCGCATCGGCGACCCGTCCGAATATGACGCGCTGTCCCGCCTCGCGCGCGAACTCGGCCTGCCGGGCACGCAGCTGTGGATGGCGCAGAACACCCCGCGCGGCGGGACCTACGAGCCTGCGCTCCGCTTCCCGGCACCGCGCTGGCAGCCGGTCGACGGCTGGAAGGTCGATCCGGCACTCGCCTACGCACACACGTTGCAGGAATCGAATTTTCGTCCGCGCGTCGTCAGCCCGGCGGGCGCGCGCGGCCTGATGCAGATCATGCCGGCCGCGGCGCGCGATCACGAGGGCACGATCGGCGTCTCCGGCACCGCCCGCAACCTCTCGCGCCCGGAAGTCAATCTCGCCTTCGGCCAGAGACACTTGCAGATGCTGCGCGACAGCGGCGCGACCGGCGGCCTGCTGCCCAAGATCATGGCTGCTTACAATGCAGGGCTCACGCCGATCACCCGCTGGAACAGCGAAGTGCGCGACCAGGGCGACGCGCTGCTCTACATGGAAAGCATCCCCTATTGGGAAACGCGCGGCTATGTCGCCATCGTGATGCGCAATTACTGGATGTACGAGCGCCAGGCCGATGCCGACAGCTCCAGCCGCAAGGCGTTGGCAGAGGGCAAGTGGCCGACTTTCCCCGAGGTCAGCGGCGCAACCGGTGTGCGGATGGCCTCCGCCAACTGATGGGAATCGACAAAAGTCTCGACTTCAAATCGGTGCGCATTGCACTGCTGACGATCTCCGACACGCGCACTTTCGACGATGACACATCGGGCGACATCCTTGCCGGGAGGATCGAGAAGAAGGGCCACGAACTGGTCGCCCGCGAAATCAGCCGCGACAGTGTCGAGGAAATCGCCGCACACCTGCATCGCTGGATCGACGATCCGGAGATCGACGCGATCGTCACCACCGGCGGCACCGGGCTGACGGGCCGCGATGTGACGCCAGAAGCGCTCGACCGCGTGAAGAGCAAGGACATCCCGGGTTTCGGCGAGCTGTTCCGGTGGCTCAGCTACGAGAAGATCGGCACCAGCACGCTGCAATCGCGCGCCTGCGCCGTCGTCGCACGCGGCACCTATATCTTCGCCTTGCCCGGCTCCAATGGCGCGGTGAAAGACGGCTGGGACGGCATCCTCGATGCCCAGCTCGACAGCCGCCACAGACCCTGCAACTTCGTCGAACTCATGCCGCGCCTGAGAGAACGCTAGGCCTTTCGGAACCGGCGCCAGCGCTCTGCGCTTTAGCCATGTGCCCGAATTCGCGAGCCTTACCACCACCACGCTTGCCCTGCTGTTCGCCGGATCGGCACTGGTCATCGCCTATTTCGGCTCCAAGATGGCGGGCATTGCCGATGTCCTCGCCGACCGCACGGGCCTGGGTGAAGCGCTGATCGGTGCGGTCCTGCTCGGCGCGGGGACCAGCATTTCGGGCATCGTAACCTCGATCAGCACCGCTGCCAGCGGCGCGCCGGAGCTGGCCGTGTCCAACGCGCTCGGCGGGATCGCCGCGCAGACCATGTTCCTGGCCCTTGCCGATGTCGCCTATCGCAAGGTCAATCTGGAGCACGCCGGCGCCAGCGCGATCAATCTCGGCCAGGCGACGGTGCTCATCATCCTCACGGTCCTGCCTATCATGGCCTATGCCGCGCCGCCCTTCGCGCTGTTTGGCATCAATCCGCTCAGTCCGGTGCTGGTCGCGGTCTACCTGATCGGCCTGCACAATGCGCATAGCATCAAGCAGAAGCCGATGTGGAAGCCAAAGGAGACCGAGGACACCCGCCACGAGGAAGACGACGAGGAAGACGACGCTCGTTCGACGACGGTGCTTGCGTTGCTGTTCTCTGGACTTGTGCTGATAGTCGGCTCGGCGGGCTATGTCGTCGGCGAGACCGGCCTCGCGCTCTCGGGGCGGCTCGGCATCTCGCAAGGCGTGGTCGGCGCGCTTGGAACCGCGATCGTCACCTCCCTGCCTGAGCTTGTGACCACCATCGCCGCGGTGCGCTGCGGCGCGCTCCAGCTCGCCATCGGGGGGATCATCGGCGGCAATATGTTCGACGCGCTGTTCATCGCCGCGAGCGACGTCGCTTACCGCGACGGCAGCATCTATCATGCCATCAGCGAACGTAGCCTGTTCTGGATGGGGCTGGTCGCATTGATGACGGCGATCCTGCTGCTCGGCCTGCTCAGGCGCGAAAAGCTCGGACCCGGCGGTATCGGGTGGGAATCGGTGCTGCTGCTCGGACTGTGGGCTAGCGGTGCGGCGCTGCAAGTGTCGCTCGGATAAACTTCCTTTTGTTCCACATTTGTTCTATCCTGTGCGGATGGAGCAGAATCGCGAGAAACCGGTCGCCGGGCGCGGCGCGCAATCGGGCGATGTGTCGACCCGGTTCGGGCTGTCGGTCCGCAAAGTCGATGGCGACTGGCGCGATCACATGGTCGCGCTCGATGGCCCTCCCCCCAAGCTGCGTACGCATGTGACGGAAGAGCGACCCAGGTCGATCATCAGCTTCAACCAGTCGCCCGACATCTTCTTCGACCGCTCGATCAACGCCTATCGCGGCTGCGAGCATGGCTGCGTCTATTGCTTTGCGCGCCCGACCCACGCCTATCACGATCTCTCGCCGGGCCTCGATTTCGAAACGCAATTGTTTGCCAAGCCCAATGCCGCGGAGCTTCTGCGCGCCACACTGGCGAAGCCCAAATACGCGCCCAGACCGATCGCGATGGGGACCAATACCGATCCCTACCAGCCGATCGAGCGCAAATACCGCATCACGCGCGAAGTGCTCGAGGTGTGTCTCGACGCCCGCCATCCGGTGACCATCACCACGAAATCCGACCGGGTGCTGGACGATCTCGACCTGCTGGCCGAAATGGCGCGGCGGCGACTGGTGGCTGTGGCGATCTCCGTCACCAGCCTCGATCCGAAGCTCTCGACCAGGCTCGAACCGCGTACAGCAACACCCGCCAAGCGACTCGATGCGCTCGGGAAACTGGCCGATGCAGGCGTGCCGACGCATTGTTCGGTCGCTCCTGTCATCCCTGCCATCACGGACCGTTTCATGGAAGAGATCGTCCAGCGAGCCGCCGCGCTTGGCGTACCGTCGGTCGGCTGGATCCCGCTGCGCCTTCCGCACGAAGTCTCGCCGCTCTTCCGCGAATGGCTGGACGTGCATTTTCCCGAGCGGGCGGGAAAAGTGATGTCGATCGTTCGCTCGATCCGCTCGGGCAAGGACAACGATCCGAATTTCTTCACTCGCCTGCGCCCGACCGGCGTCTGGGACGATCTTTTCCGCGCGCGCTTCGCCCTCGCCTGCAGGAGAGCGGGCGTGAAGCGCCATCGCTTCGAACTGGATTGCAGCGCTTTCCGCAGGCCAGAAATCGACGGCCAACTCAGGCTGCTGTAGCCGCGCCGCGTGGGTCGCACAGCGCCGAGGTTGCATCCTTGCGAAGCACGGTGTTACGGTCCGGGCTGTTACATATCAGAGGGGGAAAAATGCGACACCTGATCCTTGCCGCCACGATTGCTGCTGGAACCGCCACGATGGCTTTCACGCCGGCCACCGCCCAAAGCTTTTCGGCTTCGCGCACTCTAAACAGCTTCGATTACGATACTCTGCGCGCCACGGTAACAGAGATCGGCGGCACAATCGAACCGGGCCAGAACGACGGCTTTCTGATCAAGTTTCCCAACGGCACCGCCGCGACCGCGACTTTCACCGCTTGCGCTACCGGCAAATGTCTGGGCACCAATATTTCCGCGCGCTTCGGCAAGCCCAGCGACAAGACCGATTCACAAGTCGCCGAATTGGTCCGCGACTATAACCGCCGCTGGTCGGCGGGGAAAAGCTATCTGACCGACGACGGCCGCGCCGTGGTGCAGGCCTACATGATCGCCGATGGCGGTATCTCGATGGAAAACTATCGCATGCAGCTCGTGGTCTACTCGCAGATGCTCAAGAAGATGCGCGAGACGATCTACAAGGACGGCTGAGGTCGCCCCGAGCAACGGCGCTAGAAATAGCGCGCGCCGAGCAGGCCGCGGTCGAATTCGTAAGCGATGGTGGTCGAGAGCGGCACGCGGATGACGCGGTCCCGCCGCTGCACGCGCTGAAACAATCGCAGTTCGAGGTCGCTGGCAGTCTCGAAGGAGAACGAGGCGGCTTCGCGGCACGGCTGATTGAACGCGATGAAATCGATGCTGCGACCGGCCTGAAAACTGTCGGTACCCGCGATGTTCTTGCCGAGGCAATCCATATAGTCCGTCACCGTTTCCGGCACCGGGCCGTAGTGCTGCTCGAGAATGCGGGCTTCGTCGTCGAGGAGGCGAAAGGCGCGCGCGAACTGGCGGTCGCGGGTCGGTTCCTTGCCGCGATGCCAGTAATAAAACGGATCGTCCGCTTCGGCCTGCAGCCGCGCTTTCTCGCCGCTGCATCCGGCAATGCGCTCGTCGGCTGTGGCGCCCGGTCCGCCGAAGACGCAGGCCGCGTATTGATAGAGATAGGGCACCATCGCGTCGGTGAAGACGAGGTCTGCCGGGACGGTGCGCTCCGTCGCCAGCGCGGGTGTGGCCAGTGCCGCACCGCACAGCGCGGCCAGAGCCGTCTTGGTAAGCGTTTTCATGTCGGTTCTCCCACTATCGCCGCCTTTGTGCACACCGTGCGGCAGGGAGAATGAACCGACAGTGAAGCCGGCACGTGCCTAGCCGAAGCCGCCGCCGACCTCGCCCGGCTCGAAGCGCATCAACCGGCTGTCGATCAGCGCTGCGGTACGGTTGATCACCGCTTGCTTGTAGTCAGCGTCGGTAATCATCTCGAAGAAAGCGCCGGCATGCGGGTAGCGCGCCACGAATCCGTCGTGCCACGATTGGTCGTCGGGTCCGGTGACCATCGCCTGGAACGCGCCCCGCCACACGATCTCACCGCCTACGCGCTTGAAGATGGGACCGCTGGTGGTGCCGTATTCCTCGTAAGCGCGGCGTCCGGACCAGCCATTGCCGTGATGTTCATGTCCCGGGGGATACTGGGCCAGATTGCGATAGCGCAGCAGGTTGAGCATGAGGATCGGCTCGTCGCGCGGCAGGTCCTTGAACGCCTGGAAATTTGCGGGCGAGGGATCGATGTAATGCTCCGCCATTGCTCACGCCTCGAGCTTGTAATCGGCAAACCGGTCGCGCAGGTCCTTCTTGCTGATCTTGCCGGTCGCGGTGTGCGGGATGTCGTCGACGAACTCGACCGCATCGGGCAGCCACCATTTCGCCACCTTGTCGCTCAGGAAATTGACGATCGTTTCCGCCTCGACCTCCTGCCCTTCCTTTTTGACCACGAACAGCACCGGTCGCTCGTCCCACTTCGGGTGCGGCATGCCGACACAGGCCGCCTCGGCGACGGCTGGGTGACCGCAAGCCGCATTCTCCAGCTCGACCGAGCTGATCCATTCGCCGCCGGACTTGATCACGTCCTTCGTGCGGTCGGTGAGCTGCAAAGTGCCATCCGGATGGATGATGCCGACATCGCCGGTGTCGAACCAGCCGTCATTGCCGACCGCGTCCTGTTCGGCCTTGAAGTAACGCTTGATGATCCACGGCCCACGAATCTGCAGCGCGCCCGAGCTTTCCCCGTCGCGTGGCAGTTCGGTGACCATGTCGTCGAGGCTGACGGTGCGCAATTCGACGCCGAAGACCGGGCGGCCCTGCATCGCGGTCTTGTCGACCTTTTCCTCGAAGCTGAGCTGGTCCCAGTCCCAGGTCGGCCCGCCGACCGTGCCGATGGGAGAAGTCTCGGTCATGCCCCAGGCGTGCTGCACGCGGGTGCCGTTCTTCATCAGTCGCTCGATCATGAAGCGCGGACAGGCCGAGCCGCCGATGGTGGCAGCCTTCAAGGGCGGCAGGTCGATGCCTTCCTTGTCGCAATACTGGAAATGCGCGAGCCAGACGGTCGGGACGCCCGCGCTGTCGGTCACGCCTTCGTCGATCAGCAGCTGGTGCAAAACCGCCGGATCGTTGACCGCGCTGAAGACGAATTTGATGCCCGCCATCGCACCGGCATAGGGCAGGCCCCAGCTGGCAGCGTGGAACATCGGGACGACCGGCAGCATCACCGAGCTGGCGCTGAAATTGAAGGCTGCCGGTTGCAGACCGGCAAGCGCGTGCATCAATGTCGAGCGATGCTCGTACTGGACGCCCTTGGGGTTGCCGGTGGTCCCGCTTGTGTAGCAGATCATGCACGGATCGGTTTCCGCGCCGGTGACCCATTCGAAATCGCCATCCTGCGCGCCGATCCAGTCTTCAAAAGACTGGCTCTGCTCGCCGGAATCGTAACAGATATAATGTTCGACCGTGGTCCACTTCTCGCGCATCTTGTCGATGATCGGCTGGAACGCCGCATCATAGAGCATGACCTTATCTTCGGCGTGATTGACGATATATTCGAGCTGGTCCTCGAACAGGCGCGGATTCACGGTGTGGAGCACTCCGCCCATTCCGGCGACGCCATACCAGCTGACCAGGTGCCGCGAGTGGTTCATGGCGAGGCTGGCGACCCTGTCGCCCTTCCTGATGCCGAGCGCCTGCAGCGCCTGCGCCATTTTCAGCGCATCGGTGCGGATGCCTTTCCAGTCGGTGCGGGTTTCGCTGCCGTCGGCCCACCGCGTCACGATCTCGCGATCCCCTGCTTCGCGCGCCGCGTGGTCGATCACGTGGGTGATCCGCATGGTCCATTCTTGCATCTGGCCGAGCATTGAAGTCCTCTCCTTCGATTTCTCTTTGCAACCAGATAGGGCGGGGAAAGCGCCCGCGGCAAGCGAGAAATTGGCGGAGTGCCGCTCGTCAGGCCGCCTTGTTGAAGCGGCGCCCCTGCGGCCCGGCCTTTGGCACCAATCGGACATTGGCTATGCCGGGGATCGCCTGCAATTGCTCGGCGAGCTTGCCGTCGAGGCGGAAGTCGTGACCGAGCCGCATGCTCGCCACCATCCCCTCGCCGAGGTTCAGCCGCACCCGCACTTCGCCATGCCCCGCTTCGCCCAATTGCAGCGCCAGCGCGAGTTCGGCGATGGCATCCTCGCTGGCGACATCAAGCGTCATCAGCATGCGCTGGCTACCGGCGACTGTGTTCAAGGGCCGCGCCCCGCGCACGGTTATGCGCGGAGGCTCGTCGGGCGACGGCGAGTCCAGTTCGACCGTCAGCAGCACGCAAGTGCCGTCCGCGGCCCATGTCTTGAAGCTTTCAACCAGACTGTCTTCGAAGCAGGCGGCGCTGAACTGGCCCGAACTGTCGGAGAAATCCGCGCGCACAAACTGTGCGCCTCTGCGGGTCGTGCCGATATTCACTTTCTCGACCATCGCCGCCATCATCGCCTTGCTGCGGCCCCCGGCAGGCGCGCCGCCCGTCATCAGCGAGGCATAGGGCCGCGCGCCGTTGGCGCTGGCGACGTCGCGGAAATGCTCGACCGGGTGTTCGGAGAAATAAAACCCGAAATTCTCTCGCTCCTTCGCCATCCGGGTCGGGCGGTCCCAGTCTTCGGCGTCCTTCAAGCGCAGTGTGTCTTCTGCTGCCAGGTCGCCCCCGAACAGCGCCTCTTGGCCGCTGGTACGCTCGCGGATCGCGGCATCGGCGGTGGCGAGCAGCAGGTCGACATTGGCGGCGAGCTTGCCGCGATTGGGCTCCAGCCCGTCGAGCGCGCCCGCAGCGATCAGCGCCTCCAGCTGGCGGGAATTCATCGCGCCTTGCGGTAAACGATCGAACAGATCGCCGAGGCTTTCGAACACGCCGTTTGCCTCGCGCTCGCGCACGATCGCGTCCATCGCTTTCTCGCCGACATTGCGAATACCAGCGAGCGCATAGCGCACGGCATAGCCATCGTCGGTCCGCTCGACCGTGAACTCGGCTTCCGACGCATTGATATCCGGCGGCGCGACCACAATCCCGCCTTCGACGAGCGGATAGCGGCGCGCATCGTCGACGAATACCGCCAGCTTCTCCGACTGATGCATGTCGAAGCACATCGACGCGGCGTAGAATTCTTCCGGGTAATGCGCCTTGAGCCATGCCGTCTGGTAGGCGAGCAGCGCGTAAGCCGCCGCGTGCGACTTGTTGAAGCCGTAACCGGCGAACTTGTTGATCAAGTCGAACAGTTCGTTGGCCTTGTCGGCATCGATATCGGAAACCTTGGCGCAGCCTTCGACGAAGATCGCGCGCTGCTTGTCCATCTCGGCCTGGTTCTTCTTGCCCATAGCTCGGCGCAGCAAGTCGGCATCGCCGAGCGAGTATCCGGCGAGGATCTGCGCGGCCTGCATCACCTGCTCTTGGTAGACGAAGATGCCGTAAGTCTCGGCCAGAATTTCCTCGAGCTTCGGGTGCGGGTATTCGATCGGCTCGAGCCCCGCCTTGCGCTTGCCGAACAGCGGGATGTTGTCCATCGGGCCTGGGCGATAGAGCGAGACGAGCGCGATGATGTCTTCGAACTTAGTCGGCTTCACGGCCGTCAGCGTGCGCCGCATACCTTCGGATTCGAGCTGGAACACGCCGACCGTATTGCCGGACTTCATCAGCTCGTAGACCGCCGGATCGTCCCATGCGAGTGCGCCGAGATCGACATCGATCCCGCGCTTTTCCAGCAGGTCGACCGCCTTCTGCAGCACCGACAGCGTCTTCAGGCCGAGGAAATCGAACTTGACCAGCCCGGAGCTCTCGACATGCTTCATGTCGAACTGCGTCACCGGCATGTCGGAGCGCGGATCGCGATAGAGCGGCACCAGCTGCGACAGCGGTCGGTCGCCGATCACCACGCCCGCCGCATGGGTCGAGCTGTTGCGCGGCAGCCCTTCGAGCTGCATCGCCAGGTCGATCAGCGCCTTGGTGTCGTTGTCGTTCGAATATTCCGCCTTGAACTCCGCCGAGCCATTGAGCGCGCGCGGGAGGGTCCACGGGTCGGTCGGATGGTTGGGCACCATCTTGCACAGGCGATCGGTGCGGTTGTAGCCATAGTCGACGATCCGCCCGACATCGCGCAGCACCGCCCTCGCCTTGAGCTTGCCGAAAGTGATGATCTGCGCGACCTTGTCGTGGCCGTAGCGCTCCTGCACGTAGCGGATGACTTCACCACGGCGCGTCTCGCAGAAATCGATGTCGAAGTCCGGCATGGACACGCGTTCCGGGTTGAGGAAGCGCTCGAACAGCAGCCCCAGACGGATCGGATCGAGATCGGTGATGGTCAGCGCCCAGGCGACCAGCGAACCCGCACCCGAACCGCGTCCCGGCCCCACCGGGATGCCGTGGTCCTTGGCCCATTGAATGAAGTCGGCAACGATCAGGAAGTAGCCGGGGAAACCCATTCGGTTGATGATGCCGATCTCGTAATCGAGCCGCTCGAAATATTCCTCGCGGTCTTCATCCGAGAGGTCCTCGTAGGGCTCCAGCCGTTTCTCGAGGCCCTTGGTCGAAAGCTCGCGCAACATCCGCTCCTCGCCTTCGAGATCGCCAGCGAGGCTCGGCAGGATCGGATCGCGATAGGGCGGCGCATAGGCGCAGCGCTGCGCGATCACGAGCGTATTGGCGGTGGCTTCGGGCAGGTCCTCGAATATCTCGCCCATCATCCGGTCGGACTTGACCCACGCCTGCTGGTCGGTGCGCGGGCGGTCTTCCTCGTGGATTTTGTAGCTGCCGGCGATGCACAGCATCGCGTCATGCGCCTTGTGGAAACCGGGCTCGGCGAAGTTGGCAGGGTTGGTCGCGACCAAGGGCAGGTCGCGGGCATAAGCCAGGTCCACCAGCGCCTCTTCGGCGGCCTGCTCGACTGCGTTGCCCCGCCGCGACAGTTCGACATAAAGCCGCTCGGGAAAGAGTGCCTGCAGGCGGTCGCAATAGGCTTCGGCGTGGTCCTTCTGGCCTTCTGCCAGCAGCTGCGTGACCCCGCCCTCGCTCGCGCCGGTCAGCGCAATCAGGCCTTCGGTGCGGCCGTCGAAATCGTCGAGCGAAACATGCGGCACCAGTTCGACCGGCCGCTCCAGATGCGCCTTGCTGACCAAGTGACAGAGATTGAGATAGCCCGCTTCGTCCTGTGCATAGAGCGGCAAGTGATCGATTGCGTCCGAGCCTGGCCGAGCCACGCCCACCAAGGCTCCAATGATCGGCTGGATACCCTCGTCGCGACAGGCCCCGGCAAAGGCCACCGCGCCGTAGAGCCCGTTGCGGTCGCAAATCGCGATGGCTGGAAAGCCGCGTTCCTTCGCCAGTTTCGCCAGCGCCTTCGGATCGATCGCGCCTTCGAGCATCGAATAGCTCGACAGGACGCGTAGAGGGACGAAGGGAGCGAAGGCCATGGCTTCACTATGGTGAGCCGCGCGGGATTCGCAAAGGCTGCGGATCACCGCTTGGGGATAATCCAGTCGACAATGACCGCTTTAACGTCACCCCCGCGCAGGCGGGGGTCCAGCTGACTTTTGCATTTGGCAATCAAAGCTGGATTCCCGCCTTCGTGGGAATCACGGAGTGGGTCTTAAAGCGCGCTTTCCTCTCGCTGCTTCGCCGCTGCGATCTTCTTGCGCGTTTCGCGCACTTGCGAGAATGCGCCGTAGACGACCAGGGCGGCGAGGAAGATCCACACCCAGACCGGAATATCCTGCCCGAAAATGGCGAGATAGATATAGGCCGATACGAAGAAGAACCCCGCCGCCATCGTCGGCAGCACTGTCGACTTGCCGGCCCGCGCGTTCTTCACCAGCCACGCGATCGAGCCGAGGAAAAACGGGATCGCGCCAACATAGATGGCCACGAACACATAGGGGTTCACGTTGTACTGCGCGCCTTGCGCCAGGATCCATTCGTTGATTGCTTCGAGCATGGCTCAAATCCCCATCTGAATATGCCCGTTGTTCGGATCGCGCACCCCCAAGGTTACAGCAGCTTCTCGACATGCCTGGCGATCGAGCTTGGCGAATCCTGCGGGGCGAAGCGCTTCACGACATTGCCTTCGCGATCGATCAGGAACTTGGTGAAGTTCCACTTGATCCCGGTCGAGCCCATCAGGCCTTCCGCCTCCCCCTTCATCCAGTCGAACACCGGCGAGGCGTCGGGGCCATTGACTTCGACCTTTTCCATCAGCGGGAAGGTGACACCGAAATTGACTTTGCAGAACTCTGCGATCTCGTCGGCGCTGCCCGGCTCTTGCGCCCCGAACTGGTTGCAGGGGAAGCCGAGCACTTCGAAGCCCTGGTTTTTGTATTGCTGGTAGAGCTCTTCGAGACCGTCATATTGCGGGGTGAAACCGCATTTGCTGGCGGTGTTCACCACCAACAGCACCTTGCCCTTCTTCTCGGCGAGATCGAGCTCTTCGCCGCGATTGGTGGTGACGGTGAAATCGGCAATGGTGGTCATTCGGGAGTCGCTTTCGGTCGATACAGGAGATCGAAGGACGTCTGCCACGAAAGCCCATGGTCCGTCGAGGATTCTCCGTGCTGGCGGACACTGCCATCGTTGTTGGGCGTATAGGTCATGCGGATCAGTTGGTGCGGCGCTACCGGCGTCGGCCAGTTGCCGGTCAGCACCATGCTCCCTTCGGCCAGCCCGCCGCTGAACTCCACCGCGCCGGGTGCCGAGCCGACCCATTTCTGGTGCCACATCCCGCTGGCCGGATCGACATGGTTGAGACTGGTTCCGCCAGCGCCGCGCAAGGGCATCCAGTTTTCCAGCACCGCACAGCCCCCGTGCTTGCGCTCGATGCGGCTGTCGGCGACCTTGGTGTCGCGCCCGTTGGGAAAGACCTCCCATTCGCCGACCCAGAAATCGAACTGGCCATGGGCCTCGCTCTGGCAGCCGGGCGGTGGCGAAGCAGGAAGCGTCGGCGGCGTTGCGGCCTGCGCAGTGACAGCATGGAGCGCGAATGCGAGAAGCAGTGATGTCGGCATGATGTCCCCCTCGGTTAAGGAAGAGTGCCAGACGGGTCACGCCCAAGCAATGCCAGCCCTTATCGACCAGCGGCGCCCGGTATTCGGCAGAAACGCCCTATTCGCGCGGGAAATCGCTGCGCGCGGCCAAATGCGCGGCTTCGGCGGCGGAATATTCGCGGTCGCCGGCTTTCTCGATCACATAGTCGTCGCGCGTTTCCTCCGGCAGAAGCATGAGATGCCGGATGATGTCCGCGAATGTGCCGCGGCGCAGCGCCTTCGCGCCGTCGAGCACACCGTCGCCGTCATCGGCCTTGTGCAGCGCGGCGCGGTCGTCCCAGGCAATGGTGCCGGTCGATAGCGGGGTGTCGCCGAAAGCGGTGGGATGGTCTGACATCAATTCCTCCTATTCAAGGGGATAACGCGCCACATGACACTTGGGTCCGCCTATTCGAGCACGCCTTCGTGCAAGCGCACCACACGGTCCATCTTGCTCGCCAGCCGTTCGTTATGCGTGGCGATCAGCGCCGCGCTGCCCTCGCCTCGCACAAGTTGCAGGAACTGGTCGAGCACAGCGTCGGATGTGTGTTCATCCAGATTGCCGGTCGGCTCGTCGGCAAGGATCAGGTCGGGCTTGTTGGCGAGGCCCCGCGCGACCGCGACGCGCTGCTGTTCGCCACCGGAAAGCTGGCTCGGCCGGTGATCGAGCCGCGCGCCCAGTCCCAGTGCCGTGAGCAATTCCTGCGCCCGTACCTCGGCCGCCTCGCGGCTCTTGCCCGCGATCATCTGCGGAAGCACCACGTTCTCCAGCGCGTTGAAATCGGGCAGCAGGTGATGGAACTGATAGACGAAACCAAGGTGGTCGCGCCGCAAGGTCGTGCGCGCCCCGGAGTCCGATTTCTCCGCCGCCGTCCCCGCAATTACGATTTCGCCGCCGAAGCCGCCCTCGAGCAGGCCGACAGCCTGCAGCAGGGTCGACTTGCCGGAACCGGAAGGACCCAGCAGCGCGACGATCTCGCCCGGCTGCACCGCCAGGTCGATACCACGCAGCACGTCGATCCGGGTGCCGCCTTGCTCGAAGCTGCGGGTCACACCGCGCAATTCGACGACAGCCTTACTCATAGCGCAGCACCTGAACCGGATCGGTGCCCGAAGCCTTGAGCGCGGGGTAAAGCGTCGCGAGGAAGCTCAGCACCAGCGCGAGAACCACGATGCCGATGATCTCGACCGGATCGGCCTTCGCCGGAAGCGTCGAGAGGAAGCGGACTTCGGGGTCCCACAATTCCTGACCCGTCACGAACGCGATCACATCGACGATCGGTTCGCGGAAATAGAGCACAATCGTTCCCAGCAGGAGCCCCGCAAAGGTTCCGATCGCGCCGACCGTGAAACCGGTCGTCACGAAAATCTTGAGCAGCGATTTTCGCGTCGCGCCCATGGTTCGCATGATGGCGATATCGCGAGTTTTTGCGCGCACCAGCATCACGAGGCTCGAGAGGATATTGAACGCCGCCACCAGCACCATGAAGCTGAGCGCGAAGAACATCGCCACCCGCTCGACCTGCAAGGCTTCGAAGATCGAGCTGTTGATCTGCTGCCATGTGCGAACCTGGGCTATTCCGGAAAGTTTTGCCTCTACCGGAGCCATGATTTCCGCCACATTGTCGGCATCTTCGGTCTTCACTTCGATCATGCCGATGGTGTCGCCGGTCAGCAGCAGCGTCTGCGCGTCGGGGATCGGCATGACCATGAAGGCCTGGTCGTAGTCGTAGAGCCCGACCTCGAAGATGGCAGCGACCTCGTAGCCGACCTGCCGCGGCACTGTGCCGAAGGGCGTGGAGCGCCCTGCGGGATTGATGATCGTCACCACATCGCCAACCCGCGCGCCGATGTTCTCGGCCAGCCGCGCCCCTATCGCCACGACGCTCGCCTCGGGCTGCAGTCGCTGCAGGTTGCCGAGCACGACCTTGTCGGACAGTTCGGCGATATCCTCCTGCGTGTTGCCGCGCACGAAGACGGCCTCGACCCGGCCGTTGAAAGTCACCAGCAGGGGCTGTTCGATCAGCGGCGAGGCTTCGGTGACGCCGGGCGTATCGCGCACTTCCTCGAGAATGCTTTCCCAATTGTCGAGACGGCCGCCATAGGCCTGTACGATCGCATGGCCATTCACGCCGACGATCTTGTCGAGCAGCTCGGCGCGGAAGCCGTTCATCACGCTCATCACGATCACCAGCATGGCGACCGACAGCATCACGACGCCGACGCTGATCCCGGCGACGAGCGCGATGAATGCCTCGCCCCTGCCGGGTAGCAGGTAACGCTTGGCGATGGTCCATTCGAAGGGGCTGAGCAGCAAAGGCATTCCGATTGGTTGCTTGTGCCCACGCCTTAGAAATCCCTTCCTGTCTGCGCAATGAAATCCGCGAAGGTTATAACCGGGTAAGGATTGCGGTTCTTCGCCCCTTGTAATCGTGTCGTAACATCGCCATTGGGTTCGCGCACGGGGGCAGCAGCAGGCGCGACGGTCATGATCACCAGCCATCCCTTTTACGACGAGCACGGCGACAAGCTGCGCGAAGAATGCGGAGTCTTCGGCGCAATCAATGCCACCGATGCATCCGCCGCGACCGCGCTCGGGCTGCATGCCCTGCAGCATCGCGGGCAGGAAGCCGTCGGCATCACCAGCTTCGATGGCGAACACTTCTACCAGCGTCGCGGGCTCGGCCACGTCGCGGAAAACTTTTCCTCGCCTGAGGCGATAGCCGAGTTGCCCGGCACCATGGCCGGCGGGCACGTGCGCTATTCGACCACCGGCGGGGCCGGCCTGCGCAATGTCCAGCCACTCTATGCCGACCTCGCCTTCGGCGGTTTCTCGATAGCGCATAACGGCAATATCTCGAACGCCGAGACGCTGCGCGCGGAACTTGTCGCCAAGGGCGCGATCTTCCAGTCGACGAGCGACACCGAAGTCATCATCCACCTGGTGGCAACGAGCCGCTATCCGACCCTGCGCGATCGGCTGGTCGACGCCCTGCGCCTCGTCGAAGGCGCCTATGCGCTGATCGTGATGACGCCCGAAGGCATGATCGCCTGCCGCGATCCTCTCGGCATTCGCCCGCTGCAGATGGGTCGGATGGGCAATGCCGTGGCTTTCGCCAGCGAAACTGTCGCCTTCGATGTCGTCGGCGCGAAATTCGATCGGCAGGTCGAGCCGGGCGAACTGATCGAAGTCGATTTCGACGGCAATGTCACGAGCTTCCGACCGTTCGGCGAAGGCGCGGCGCGGCCCTGTATCTTCGAGCATGTCTATTTCAGCCGCCCGGACTCGATCTTCGACGGGCGCAGCGTTTACGAAGCGCGCAAGGCCATCGGCCAGCAACTCGCGATCGAAAGCCCCTGCGACGCCGATCTGGTCGTTCCCGTTCCCGACAGCGGCGTGCCTGCTGCCATCGGCTATGCGCAGCAATCGGGCGTGCCTTTCGAACTCGGCATCATCCGCAGTCACTATGTCGGACGCACCTTCATCCAGCCTTCCGATGGCGCGCGGCATTCGGGCGTGAAGCGCAAGCACAATGCCAATCGCGCCCTCGTCGAAGGCAAGCGGATCGTGCTGATCGACGATTCCATCGTTCGCGGCACCACCTCGATGAAGATCGTCGAGATGATGCGTGAAGCCGGGGCGACCGAGGTCCACTTCCGCGTCGCCAGCCCGCCTACCGCGCATAGCTGCTTCTACGGGGTCGATACGCCAGAGCGGAGCAAGCTGCTCGCCGCTCGAATGGACGTCGAGCCGATGCGCGAATTCATTCGCGCCGACAGCCTCGCCTTTGTTTCCATCGACGGCCTGTACCGCGCCGTGGGCGAGAAGCCGCGCAACAGCAATTGTCCGCAATTCTGCGATGCCTGCTTCACCGGCGATTACCCCACCTCGCTGACCGACCTGAGCATGAAGCAGGACGGCGCGGCGCAGCTTTCTTTTCCTGTCAACAAAGTCGCTTAAATGACTGAACAGAAATCTCTTTCGGGCAAGATTGCCCTCGTCACCGGCGCGTCCAAGGGAATTGGCGCAGCCACGGCCAAGGCGCTCGGTGCAGCAGGCGCGCACGTGATCCTGACCGCTCGCGACGTGCGCGGGCTGGAGGAGGTCGAGGACGCGATCCACGATGCGGGGAGCAGTTCCACCATCGCCCCGGTCGACCTGACCGAAACGGACGGCGTCGCCCGGCTCGCCTCGGCGGTGGCGGGACGCTGGGATGCACTCGATATTCTTGTGATTTCAGCGGCCTATCTGCCGCACCTCACACCGGTGACACAGATCGACCAGAAGCAGTTCAACCAGGCGCTGACGATCAATGTCCTCGCGACGCAGGCGTTGCTGGCCAATTTCGATCCGCTGCTCAAGCGGGCCGAGGCAGGGCGCGTGATCGGGCTCACCAGCAGCGTCGGCGCCACCCCCCGCGCCTTCTGGTCTGCCTACGGCTCCAGCAAAGCCGCCTTCGACAATCTGCTCGATAGCTATGCGCAGGAAGTCGAAAAGGTCGGCAACATCCGCGTCGCTATCGTCGACCCGGGCGCGACGCGCACGCAAATGCGCGCCAAGGCCTATCCGGGGGAAGACCCCAAAACGGTTAAGTCCCCGGATGAAGTCGCTGAAAGACTTGTTGAATTGCTTGGCGAAGACTTCGAAACCCGCCACCGCGAACGGGTTGGTTAATGCGGCTTAACCGCCGTTGATTACCTGCGGGTAAACTGCGGTCGTCCACATAGACCTTTCACGCGCGCACCCATGCGCTTGGAGTAGGCGGGATGACCAAGCAGGACACCAACGAGCGATACGAGCTTGCGGCGCAGGAAGATCGCTGCGCCCCGCGCACGAAGCTTTCGATCCCGGCGCAGCTACGGCCGTCGGGTGGTCGCCGCTATCATACGGTGGTACACGATCTATCGATCTCCGGCTTCAGCGCGGCTGCCATCAATCGCATGCACGAAGGCCAGGTGTGCTGGCTCACCCTGCCCGGCCTCGAATCGCTGATGGCCAAGGTCATCTGGTGGGACAATTGCACCGTCGGCTGCGCGTTCGAGGACCTGCTCAGCCCGATTGTCCACGACGACATCCTGCGTCGTTACACCGGCAAGGCCGGCCAGTGGTACGATCCCTTCGCTTAGGGGGCGCGGACGCTACTCAGCCGCGTCTGCCCCTGCCCGTGCTTCCATGATCGGACCCGCGCGGCGATCCACCGCATCGCGTACCGCCTGGTAGAACCGCTCTCGCTCGGCCCCGACGCCATCGGCATCGGTGGCGGTCGGCCAGTTGGAGTTCGAAGCGATCACGAGCTTGCGCGCCGGGTCGATGAAGATCCCCTGCCCGAAAATACCCTGCGCGGCATAGGCGCCGTCGTCATAGGTCCACCATTGGTAGCCGTAGCCTTTGCCGGGCGCGCCGATATCGGCTGATTTCACCGTCGCTTCTGCGAACCAGCCTCTGGGCACGACACGCTCGCCACCTGCCACGCCGTCCTGCAGCACGAATAGTCCGAAGCGCGCCATGTCGCGCGTCGCCGCCTGGATGCAGCACCCGCTGATTTCATGTCCCGTAGCACCGAGCAACCAGGTCGCGTCCTGCTGCATACCGAAGGGCTTCCAGATTTTCTCGGACAGGTATTCGGCCAGCGGCTTGCCCGTGGCTTCGCTCACCAGCACGCCGATGAGATTGGTCTCGCCGGTCTTATAGACCCATTTCTCGCCCGCAGGCGCCTCGCGCGGGAGCTGGCGCATGTAACTCACCGTCACGTCGAGACCGTTCTCGGCGCGATGATCGTTGAATTGGGCGACGTCGGACTGCGGATCGGTGTAATCCTCGTTCCACCGCACCCCGCTGGTCATCGTAAGCAATTGCTTGATCGAGACGTCCTCGTAAGGACTGCCCTCCAGCCCGACGATATATTTGGTGACGGGATCGTCGATGCTCTCGATCGCGCCATCCTGCAGTGCCGCGCCGACCATGGTCGAGGTGAGGCTCTTGGCGACGGAAAAGCTCGTCCACTTGCCGTCTTTGTCGAAGCCGAGGCCATAGCGTTCGAGCACGATCTTGCCATCATGCAATATCACCAGCGCGGAGGTGCGCTGGCTGGCGAAATAGGCATCGAGATCGAAATCCATCTCCAGCGGCAGGCCCTCCGGCAGCGGATAGGGGTCGCCGCCCGCTTCGATGGTGCGCGTTTCGGCCAGCACCGGCAATGCGTCCATCGCCCGGAAGGCGGCATCGCGCTGCTCGACCGACCAGAACAGCACGTTGCGATCGGTCGGGAGATTGGCCAGCAGCGCTCTCTGGTCATCGTCGAGCGTCGCATAGCCGACGCCCGTTGCAGCGGCGATGACGGCCAGTCCGCCCAGGATCCATTTCTTCACGCGTCCTCTCCCGTATCCTCTTTCACCAGTGTCACTTGGTGTACATCGATGCTGCCACAGCGAAAGCCGGCTTCGCAATATTGCAGGTAGTATCGCCACAAGCCGACAAAGCGCGCGTCGAAACCTTCGGGCAGGCGCCCCTGCCTGACGGCCTCGTTGAAATTCTCTCGCCACAGCCTGAGCGTTTCGGCGTAATCCTGCCCGAAATCGACCTGGTCCTGCCACGCAAGCCCGCGCTTTTCCGCCAAGTGGCGGAACTCGCTCGTGCGGATCAGCAGGCCGCCGGGGAAGATGTAGGCCTGGATGAAATCGGCGCTATTCACGTAGGCCTCGAACAGGTCGTCGCGCATCGAAATGAACTGGAGCGCCGCTTTGCCGCCCGATTTCAGGTTGCGGGCGATGCAATCCATATATGTCGGCCAGAATTCACGCCCCAGGGCCTCGACCATCTCGACACTGGCGACCGCATCGTAGGGACCGTCGGTGTCGCGGTAGTCTTGCTTCAGGAATTGCACCTGCTCGCTCGCACCCTCGCGGGCCCAGGCCAATTGCTCGTCGGACAGGCTGATTGCATCGACGCGGGTCCCGCGTTCCGCCGCTGCCTGCGCCAGCGTGCCCCAGCCGCAGCCGATCTCCAGCATCGTTTCGCCTTCGCCGAGGTCGAGACGGTCGAGAACCGCATCGATCTTGGCATGCTGAGCACGGTCGAGGTCTGCTTCGCCCCCCCTCCCGAACAGCGCGCTCGAATAGGTCATCGTGTCGCCCAGCCAGGCGGCGTAGAAGTCGTTCCCGAGATCGTAATGCGCGCGGATATTGCGCTGCGAACCTTCGAGCGTATTGGCGTTCAGCCGATGGGCCTGGCGCAAGGCGCGCTGCCAGATGCTCTTGGCACGCGCGGTGGTGCCCAGCGTAGAGGCATTGGCCCCGAACAGCGCGAAGACCTGCACGAGATCGGGGCTTTCCCACTCGCCCTGCTCCCATGCCTGGTACCATCCGATCGAACCGTTGGTAGCCAGCCGCAGCAGCGCGCGCCAATTGTGCAAGTGCACTTCGGCTTCGTAGCCGGGCGCGCGCCCACCGAGGACCCGCGTCGTGCCGTCGGGCAAGTGACCGATCATGGTCCCGCGCTCTAGACCGGCATCGATCCGGTCGAGCACCTTGCGGAAGCCCGGTGCGAGCACGCGCGCGAGCAGGCCGGGCCCGCGCTCGAAACGCTGCGCGGCGTCGAACAGCCCGCCGCCCCTCCTGCTGCCCTCTGCATTCATGGAGTGAGCCTATGCCGCGCTGCGCCACCCCTCGCAAGGCCCGCCATTCGGCGATTGGAGCCTTGTCCCGAATTTGATAGGCCTGCCCCGAAGGGAGGAGCAGAACATGGAAAACACGTGGGTCCGCCTGATCTTAGCGACCTTGGCGGGATTGATCGCCGCGGTTTTTATCGTCGGTGCCGTAGAAAGCGCCGGGCACATGATTTTCCCACCGCCCGAGGGCCTCGACATGACCAAACCCGAAGATCAGGCGCGGCTGATGGAAGTCATCCCGACGGGAGCGAAGGTTACCGTGGTGGTGGCGTGGTTCCTCGGTTCCCTGTGCGGAGCGGCGGTCGCCACCCTCGTGGGCAAGACCATTACGCCGGGCTGGATCGTCGCCGGCTTCATGGTCCTGGCGAGCATTTTCACGACGCAGATGTTTCCGCACCCGACCTGGATGGTCGTGGCGGCGATCTTCGTGCCGGTGATGGGCAAGCTGCTGGCCGACCAGTTGCTGAAATCGCGCCTCAGTTCTTGAATTCGCTATAGGCTTCGAGCGCGCGCTCGCGGCCTTCCTTGTGGGCGATGATCTTCGAGGGGTAATCGTCCGGCTTGCAGCCGTGCTCTTCGGGATCGTGGATCGTCTCGTCGGGCAAGTCCGCCAGTTCGGGCACGTATTCCCGGATATAGCCTGCCGCATCGAACTTCTCGCTCTGCGTCAGCGGCGCCATGATCCGGCTGAACATGTTGCTGTCGACGCCGGTGCCGCTGACCCACTGCCAGTTGGTGCCGTTGCTGGCATAGTCGGCATCCACCAGCGTATCCCAAAACCATTTTTCGCCGTGCCGCCAGTCGATCAGCAGGTGCTTGATGAGGAAGCTCGCGGCGATCATCCGCACGCGGTTATGCATCCAGCCGGTCTGCCATAGCTGCCGCATACCGGCATCGACGATCGGATAGCCGGTCTGCCCTTTCTGCCAGCGTTTCAGCTCCTCCTGAATGATGTGCCCGCGATTGGGATTGCGCCACGCCATGTCGGCATCCCAGCCGTCGCGATAGCTCTCTTTCGGATAGGCCGGGAACTGGCAGATCACGTTTTGCGCATAGTCGCGCCAGATCAGCTCTTTCTCGTAAGTCTTCCACCCGTCGGAGCGCTTGTCCTTGAAGCGGTGCCAGATCTGGACCGGCGAGATCTCGCCATGATGGAGGTGCGGCGACATCTGGCTGGTTTCGTCGACCGAGGGCATGTTGCGCCCGTCATCGTATTTGTCGACCTCGTCGGACCACCAGTCGAGCCGCTCATGCGCCGCGTCTTCGCCGACGGTCCAGAAGTCGCGCAGGCCGCCGGCCCAGTCGGGCTTGGTCGGCAGCAGGTTCCAGTCGCCCAGATCGTCGCTGGCGGGCCACTCACCCGGTGAGGACAGCGTCTCCGGCTCCGGCACTTCATCGCGCGGGGGCATTTCCTGCAGCATCGCCTTGGAGAACGGCGTGTAGATCTTGTAGGGATCGCCCGATCCTGTCGTCACGTGGCCCGGCGGAAATAGGTAGTTGCCGTCATAGAGCTTGAGCTCCAGTTCTTCGGCCAGCTCGCCCTGCGCCTTGCGCCACCACGGCTCATAGTGACGATTGGCATGGACGGTCTCTGCGCCGACAGCATTGGCGACGGTTTTCAGCTCCTCCACCGCATCGCCGCGGCGCAGGACAATCCGCGAATTGCGCGCGCCGAAGCTCTTGCCCAGGCTCTCCAGCGAATGATGCAGCCACCACCGCGCCGCCCCGCCCAGCTTGTGATCCTTGGGCCGTTCGTCGTCGAGCACATAGACCGCCACCACCGGTCCGGCCTTGGCCGCATGATACAGCGCCGGATTGTCCGCCATGCGCAGATCGCGCCGCAGCCATACGATTTGGGGTTTGGTCATCCTTATCCCTTCGGATGCCCAACGTGGTTAGTCGTCAGGGGGTTCCGGTACAGCCACAACAGTCGGTCCTCCCCCAGAGTAGGCGGGATATACCTGGACGCATGACCAAGGCGGCAATTTGACCGAGAAGCGATCCCTCGCGAGTGGGTCATAAAACCGTGCGTCCCTGAGAAGCCAACCATCACGCTCTGGATCCTCTGTTACAAAAGGCGCTCTAGACCAGAACAAGAAGGCAGTAATTTCCTTATCACGGGCTGCGGCCTCGTCGAGATTGCAGTGCGGCAAAAGCGCAGCCGCGCCGACATCGTCGCCATCGATAAAGAAGTCGCCGTATCCGTTGCCTTCGATGATCTCGCGATTCCAGAAGGCGACAGGTAGCGGGCTAGCAATGATTTGTTCCGCAGCGACCGCAGATGCTTTTTTGGCGCCTGCAACTTGCCCTTCGGCCTTTGCGGTGATCAGGCCATTCATCCCGATATACGCCAGAGAGACCGCAATCGCCCAGCGCGCCGGCTTGATCCATTCCCCGCCCTGCCTCTCCCGCCGCATAGAAAACCACGTTGCAAAGCCCATCAGCGCCCACAACCACACATCGATGATGAACAGCGTATCGCCGTAGAACCACTGGCTCGAGAACGGCTCCAGAAGCCGGATGCCGTAAACATTGAGCCAGTCGAGCGCGGGGTGGGTCAGGCAGCCGATGAAGCTCAGCAGGAAAAGCCATTTGAAGCTGACCGGCCTGCGACCTTCGGGGCGATTCCCTCGGCTCGCCTGCCAGCGGTCGAAGCCCCATAGCAGCGCCGCCAGTATCAGCGGCAGCAGCACCAGCGCGGGCGGCCCGTGGGTGATCCCGCGGCGGAAGCCGAGATGCTCGGCCCCCTCCAGCCAGAAGAAGCAAGCCGCATCGACATCGGGCAGGTTCGCGCCGATGATCAGCGCAGGCATGGCGAGGCCGGTCTTTTTCTTGAGCCCCGCTTGCCCCAGCAGCGCGCCGACGAGGCTGTGGGTCAGATTATCGATGGCGCAGGCTCCCGAGACATGGACCGCATGGACCACTGTTCAGTAGCGAAAAAACCGCCCTCCGCTCCGAACGAAGAACAGGCACAGAAAACGGGATAGACCGCGGACATGGACCGCCTTCTAGGCACGCCGCATCGTGTAGGAAAGCCTGCATGCAAAAAGGGCGGCAAGCTCGTCGCTCGCCGCCCTTCCAGCGTGATCCGGCAAGGGTCAGGGGGTCGCAGCCGGATCGAAGTTCTCGCCGCGTCGGGCAGCGGTGAATTCGCGGCGGTCGAGATAGGTATCGCCGTCGACATCGTAATAGAAGAAGCTGTCCGCAGCCTTGTTCGCCTGGGTCGGCGTTACATAGGGCGGCACTTCGTCATTCGGCTTGGGATTGGTCGGATCGAGCGGGATGGCCCAGATCGCATATTCGGCGACCGACAGGCGGTTGTCGTCGTTCCGGTCGAGATAGGACCAGGTCATGGACGCGCGCGTGCGCATGTTGGTAGTGCTGTCGCGGGTCGGCATGGCATTGCTGCCGCTGCTATCGGCGGAACTGCCCGCATTGGCGCTGGACGAGCCGCTGGACGCATCGTCCGAACCCGAACCGCTGTTATCCGACGATGCGGCCATGCGTTCGGCTTCGCGTTCGGCGGCCATGCTTTCCTCGGTGTCGCGCTCGGCGACGACCTCGTCGCGATAGCCGGCATATTCGGTGCCGAACGCATCGGCATCGAATGCGTCGCGCCGGGCCTGGGCATCTTCGCTCAGGGTGTAGTCGCGGGTCATCGGATCGTATTCTGTATCGGCATCGGCGATTTCGTCGATATCGTCGACCACGGTGTTCTCGACGTCGTCGGAATCGCACGCAGCCAGGCTGGCGAGCGAGACGGTCGCAGCAAAAGCGATAATCTTTCTCATGATGTTCCTCCTGTTCGCGCCGGAAATCCGGCCTCTCGCCGAATCAATGCGCGAACAGGAAAAAGGTTCAAAAAAAGTGCTTTAGCAGGTCAGACGGGGTCCTGCGCGGTGCCGCTGACCGTCCAGGTCTGCCCCTTTGCCAGCAGCGCCGCGAGATTGGGCTGCTTGCCCTTCGCCGCCCGGGAGCGCTCCTCCGCCACCGCCGCTTCGAAGGTCGGGCGCGGGTCGTCGTAGAGCACGCCGAGCGCCATCGGGAACGGTCCGAACGGCATTTCGACCAGCATATGCGCGATCGAGCGATTGGTGACGTCGTGCACGATGACACCGGCCGCTTCCCAGTCGTCACCTTCCACGTCGACCACTTCGAGGCTCAGTTTTTCGCGATCCAGCGCGATGCCCTTGGCCCCGCCGGCGAACAGCATGGGCTGGCCGTCTTCGAGCCATAGCTGCTGGTCTTCCGCGCCCTTCGGCGCGGCGAAATCATGGAACACGTCCTTGTTGTAGACGATGCAGTTCTGGAAGATCTCGATGAAGGCCGCGCCCTGATGGGCGTGTGCGGCCTTGAGCACGTCCGGCAGGTTCTTCGAGACATCGAAGCCGCGGCCCACGAACCGCGCCCCGCTGCCCAGCGCAAACGCCGCCGGCCGCGCCGGATGATCGTAGCTGCCGATCGGGGTCGATGGCGACTTGGTGCCTTCACGGCTGGTCGGGGAAGCCTGCCCCTTGGTGAGGCCGTAGATCTCGTTGTTGAACAGCATGATCTGCATGTTCACGTTGCGGCGCAGCACATGCATCATGTGGTTGCCGCCGATCGACAAGCCATCGCCATCGCCGGTCACCAGCCAGATATCGAGATCGGGATTGGCGAGCTTGGTTCCCGTCGCCACCGCCGGCGCGCGGCCGTGGATGGTGTGGAAGCCGTAGCTTTCCATGTAATAGGGGAAGCGGCTCGAGCAGCCGATGCCGCTGATGAACACCGTGTTCTTCGGGTCCGCTCCCAGTTGCGGCAGCGTGCGCTGCACCGCCTTGAGGATCGCGTAGTCCCCGCAGCCCGGACACCAGCGGACTTCCTGGTCGGTTTCCCAGTCCTTGAGGGTGGTTTCGATCTTGGTCATTTCATTCACAGTGCAACCTCCCCAACCCGTTCGGGCTGAGCTTGTCGAAGCCCTGCACTTTTCTTCGAATGCAGCGCTGGAAGTGGAAGACAGCCCTTCGACAGGCTCAGGGCGAACGGTAGTAGAGTGAGGCGCTTGGTCATCAAACCTCCGGACTCGGCAATTGGTCGTCATTGACCGGCACCTGTCCGCCTTCATTGTCGTCGATCCCATCAAAGAACTTGCCGATCTCCGCCTGTAACTCGGCGATGGCAAAGGGCTGCCCGCTGGTCTTCGTCAGCGGGACCGCGTCGACCAGGAACTGGTCGCGCAAAACGGTCTTGAACTGGCCGGTGTTCATTTCCGGCACCAGCACATGATCGAAGCCGTGGAGCAGCGCGCCGAGATTTCCGGGCAGCGGCCATATATGGCGCACGTGGATGTGGCTGACGTCGCAACCCTTGTCGCGCTCGCGCCGCACGGCCTGGTGGATCGGGCCGTAGGTGCTGCCCCAGCCCACCACTGCAAGCTTGCCCGAGGTTTCGCCGAGGCAGACTTCCTGGTCGGGCACGTCAACGCAGAGAACCTTGCCGACGCGGGCGTCGGTCATCGCCTGGTGGTTGTCGGGTGAGTAATCGATATGGCCGGTATCCGCCGCTTTCTCGATCCCGCCGATGCGGTGCATGAGATCTGGTGTGCCGGGCTTGATCCAAGGACGCGCGCCCTTGGTATTGCGCTTGTAGGGAAGCAGCTCATCGTCACCGTTTTTCTCTTGCAGGAACTGCGCAGGGAACGGCTCGAAAGTGCTCGGGTCGGGCACTTTCCACGGCTCGGCGGCATTGGCGATATAGCCATCGGTCAACAGCATCACCGGGGTCATATACTGCACCGCGATGCGGCACGCCTCGATCGCGGTCTCAAAGGCATCGCCGGGGCTGCTCGCAGCGATCACCGGCATCGGCGCATCGCCATTGCGGCCATAGACCGCCTGATAGAGGTCGCTCTGCTCGGTCTTGGTCGGCAGGCCCGTCGACGGCCCGCCGCGCTGCGAATTGACGATGACCAGCGGCAGCTCGGTCATGATCGCGAGGCCCATCGCCTCACCCTTGAGCGCGATGCCGGGGCCCGACGACGAAGTGACGCCAAGGCTGCCCGCATAGCTCGCGCCGATGGCGGCACAGATCGCGGCGATCTCGTCTTCGGCTTGGAACGTGGTGACGCCGAATTCCTTGAGCCGCGCGAGATGGTGCAAGATCGCGGATGCCGGCGTGATCGGATAGCCGCCGAAGAACATCGGCAGTTCAGCCAATTGTGCACCGGCCACGAGGCCGAGCGAGACGGCTTCGGCCCCGGTGATCGTGCGATAGAGCCCTGGCGCGCTCTCGACCGGCGGCATGGTCAATTGCTTGACCGGCCCGCTCAATTCCGCCGTCTCGCCATAGGCATGCCCGGCATCGAGCGCGGCGATATTGGCGTCGGCAATTTCGGGCTTCGACTTGAACTTGGCCTTGAGCCAGTCGTGGATCGGTTCGCGCGGGCGATCGAACATCCATAGCGCGAGGCCCAGCGTCCACATGTTCTTGGACCGCAGCGCGTCCTTGTTCCCGAGCCCGAACGGCTTGACCGCTTCGATGGTCATTTCGCTGATGTCGAAGGCGAGCACATCGAACTTGGCAAGGCTGCCATCTTCCAGCGGGTTCTGCTCGTACTTGGCCTTATCCAGATTGCGCTTCGTGAAAGCTCCCGTGTCCGCGATGATGAGCCCGCCGGGCTTCAACGCCCCGAGGTTCGTCTTGAGCGCGGCCGGATTCATCGCGACGAGGACATCGGGCGCATCGCCCGCCGTGTCGATCGCCCGGCTGCCGAAATTGATCTGGAAAGCGGAAACGCCGAACAATGTTCCCTGCGGAGCGCGGATTTCGGCCGGGAAATCGGGGAAGGTTGCAAGGTCGTTGCCCGCCAGCGCGGTGGAGAGCGTGAATTGCCCGCCCGTCAGCTGCATGCCGTCACCGCTGTCGCCGGCAAAGCGGACCACCACGGCTTCCGGCTGGTGGGAATTGTCGGGGCTTTCTGCCACCTGCGTCGCCATAATATCGGTCCTCTTGCGCGTGTCCTCGCGCCGGATTTTCATTCGGGCTCGCGACCTAGGTGCGCTTATGTGGGCGGGCAATCAAGTTTTTCTGTCACATCGGGTAATCGCGGCAGGTGGACAGTTTGCGCGCTGCCGCTATGCCTTTGAGACAAGAGGAGAGCCGCGATGCAAGACACCGAATTCTTCGTGCGCGATGACGTGCGCAACTTCCTGGCGATGCTGGAGCAGGCCGGGGGCGCACCGATCGACGAGGTCTCGCTTGAGGAAGCGCGCGCCGCCTATATGGCATTGCACCAGATGGCCGATGCGCCCGCGCGCGAACTGGCGGTGATCAAGGATTTGAGCTGCCCCGGCCCGGCCGGCGACATCGGTTTGCGGCTCTACGATACGCAGGAAAGCCGCGATCCCGGTCCGGTCATCGTGTTCTACCATGGCGGCGGTTTCGTGATCGGCGATCTCGATACGCACAATGCATTGTGCACGGAGATCGCGGCGCAGATGGACCTGCCGGTCGTGGCGGTCGACTATCGCCTTGCGCCCGAGCATCCCTTCCCCGCCCCGATCGAGGATTGCATCGCCGCAACGCGCTGGATCGCCGGATCGCCCGACGCCCTGGGTCGCGGCGCGACGGGCGTCATCCCGATCGGCGACAGCGCCGGCGGCAATGCCACAATCGTCGTCAGCCAGGCGCTTGCGCAGGAGCCCGCCGATGCGCCGGTCGTGCTGCAAGTGCCGATCTTTCCGCTGGCGAGCGACAGCGCCAGGTCCAACAGCATCGAGGCCTTCGCGGAAGGCTTCGTGCTGACCAAGGCCGCAATCGAATTTTTCGAAGCCGCCTACAAGCCCGACAAGAACGACCCGCGGGCCATGCCGATCCTCGGCAGGCACGAGGACACGCCGCCGACCGTGCTGGTCACTGCCAGCCTCGACCCGATCCGCGATTCAGGGCGCGACTATGCCGCCGCCCTCGCCCATGCGGGTATCGACCACGTCTTCCTCGAAGTCGAAGGCGGCACCCACAGCTTCACCAACCTGCGGCAAGCAGTCCCGAGCTACCAGCGCGAGCTCGACAACGTCATCCAGGTCATGAAGCTGATGCTGGCGGTGAAAAGTTGACTATGGCCAGCGGCTCGGCGGACCACGAGGACTTGCGATACCGGCAATGCGCCGGCGTCATGCTCGCCAACCGCGAAGGGTTGGTCTTCGCAGCGCAACGGATCGACTCGAAAAACCTCGGCGCATGGCAAATGCCGCAAGGCGGGATAGATCCGGGCGAGACGCAACAAGAAGCGGCGATGCGCGAGTTGGAAGAGGAAACCGGCGTTTCCGCCGATCTGGCCGATGTGATTGCGCGCATGCCCTACCCGGTCCGCTATGATTTGCCGGAGGAATTGCAGGGCAAGCTATGGGGAGGGAGATACCGAGGCCAGGAGCAGCACTGGTTCCTCGCCCGCTTCACGGGCACGGATGCCGACATCGATATCGCTGCCCATAATCCCCCCGAATTCAGCGAGTGGAAATGGGTCGAACCCGACGAACTTCCGCGTCTTATCGTGCCCTTCAAGCGCGAAGTTTACCGCGCCGTCGTCAAGGAATTCCGGTCGTTGATCTAGCTCTCGTCATCCCGACGAAATCAGGGATTTCGTAAGGGCAGAACGGCGCTGGTTCGAATGCATCCCAGCCTTCGCTGGATTACGCGGAACCATCAATTCTGCGACACCGTCGCGTCGGGCATCACGGCCTCGGCGCGCAGCACGCGCGGCTGCGGGCCGCGGGAGATGGCCGTGGCGAGGTCGCGCGTTTCCGGGCATGTTTCGCCGCACAAGGATTCCAGCCGCGACAGGTTGCGCCGCGCTTTCTCGACCGCGCCTTTCTCGACCAGAGCCGCGCCCTCGCCCGACATGGCGGCGTAATTGTCCGGGTCGCGTTTCAGCGTCTCGCGGTAATAGCCGATGGCCTTGCCTTGCAGCCCCTCGCGGCGCGCGGCTTCGGCCAGGTGCAAGTAGATCGGCGTATGGCCGGGATCGACCGCCAGCGCGGCCTCGAAAGCGTCCACCGCGCGCTGCGGCTGTCCCGCCTCGAGCGCCGCCATGCCTTCAGTGATCAGCATGGCCGCCCGCGGAGCCGGTGCGCCTTCGTCCGCATAGCTCACACTCGTTTGCACGGCGACGAGCAGCGAAAGGGCAGCGGCGGCTGGGGCGAAACGCATAAGCAATTCCTTCACGCGAAGACTCGCAGGTGGCGCGGATGACGGTCCATCAACCATACCCGGCGGGGCTAGCACGGCAAGACTGCACGGGCGATGAAGAATCCGTCCGTACCGTCATGGAACGGCGAGAGCCGGATACCTTTCCCGCGTTGACGGCCGAGCGGCAACTCGGGGATATCGGCCTCCCATCGAGAATTCCCCACCAGAAACGCTTCGAAGCGATCCGGGCCCTCGGCGTCGAGCAGCGAGCAGGTCACGAAGACCACGCGGCCGCCCGGCTTGACGAGCCTGGCTGCGACATCGAGGAGGTGGTCCTGCAAGTCGGCATAGCGCTGAAGCGCATGCGGCGTGAGCCGCCACTTCGCCTCCGGCTTGCGCCGCCAGGTGCCCGTGCCGGAACAGGGCGCATCGACCAGCACGCAATCGACCTGGCCTGTCAGGTCGCCCAGCACCTCCAGCTCGCGGCCGGGATCGAGCAAGCGCGTTTCGATCCCGGCGGCGCCGGCGCGTTCGGCGCGGGGCAGCAATTGTCGGCCGCGCCGCAGGTCGGTGTCGCTGGCGATCAACCGGCCACGCAATTCCATGCTCGCTGCCAGCGCCAGCGTCTTGCCCCCTGCCCCGGCGCAAAGATCGAGCACCGTCTCGCCGGGCCTTGCGTCTGCGGCGCGGCAGGCGAGCTGGCTGCCAAGGTCCTGCACCTCGATCTTGCCGTCGCGATAGGCGGGCCATTGCTCGACCTGCGTGCCGGACGCAAAACGCAGGGCGTTCGGCAAGGCAAGCGGTTCGCCATCTTGGGGCAGTTCGACCGTTTCGGTGCTAGCCTTCAGCGTATTGATGCGAATGTCGAGCGGCGCACGGCCCAGCAGCGCCTCTCGTTCCTCGTGCGAGACGCCGGAATGCGCCAAGGCCTCTGTCAGCCAGCCCGGTGCGATTCCACGCGAAGCCACGCCTTCCTCTTCGCCGATCCGCTCTGGTCCATATTGCGAGCCGTCGAAGCATTCGCGCAGCGACGTGTCTTCTTCGGCAAGCGCCAGCAACGCGGCCCGCCCCGTTTCGGGAACCTCGCCGCATATCCGTATCGCGCTGTACACCAGCTCACGCACCGCGCGGCGGTCCTTGCTTCCGGCATACCGATTGTTGCGCGCCCAGTCGGCGATGATCCGGTCCGCCGGCGCACCTTCGCTGCGCGCAGCATCGATCACGCGGTCGAGGATGTCGATTGCGGCTTGAACCCGCGCGGCGGGGGTCATGCGCTTGTCCTTCGCGAGGACTCACACGATGACATGATGGATGTCATCGTGTGGGATAATTCGGCGCTTCCCGCGTGATCGCCACGTCGTGGACGTGGCTTTCGGCCAGGCCCGCATTGGTGATGCGCACGAATTCCGCACGGGTGCGTAGGTCCTCGATCGTCGCGCTGCCGGTATAGCCCATCGCCGCCTTGATCCCGCCGACGAGCTGGTGGACGACGTCTTTCGCGGGCCCTTTGTAAGGCACCTGTCCCTCGATACCTTCCGGCACGAGCTTGAGCGCGGAGACGTCCTGCTGGAAGTAGCGATCGGCACTGCCGCGCGCCATCGCGCTCACGCTACCCATGCCGCGATAGCTCTTGTAGCTGCGTCCCTGGTAGATGAAAGTCTCGCCCGGAGCCTCTTCCGTCCCTGCCAGCATGGACCCGATCATCACGCTCGAGGCCCCGGCAGCGAGCGCCTTGGCCGCATCGCCGCTGGTGCGCAGTCCGCCGTCGCCGATCACCGGCACGCCCGACTTCGCCGCTTCTTCCGCGCTGTCCATGATCGCGGTGAGCTGTGGTACGCCGACGCCGGCCACCACCCGAGTGGTGCAGATCGAGCCCGGTCCGATGCCTACCTTCACCGCGTCCGCGCCGGCACCGATCAGCGCCTTGGTCGCTTCCGCCGTCGCGACATTGCCGGCGACGACCTGCACCGCGTTGGAGAGTTTCTTGACCCGCTCGACCGCAAGCGCGACGTCCTTGTTATGACCGTGCGCAGTGTCGATGATGACGACATCGACTTCGGCATCGATCAGCCGCTCGGTCCGCTCGAAACCCTTGTCACCCACGGTCGTGGCGGCCGCGACACGCAACCGGCCGCTTTCGTCCTTGGTGGCTTCGGGATAGGTGACCGCTTTCTCGATATCCTTGACGGTGATGAGACCGATGCAGCGATAGGCATCGTCGACCACCACCAGCTTTTCGATCCTCCGCTGGTGCAACAGCCGCCGCGCTTCGTTCTCGCCCGTGCCGAGCGGGACGGTAGCCAGATCGTCCGTCGTCATCAGTTCACGGACGGGCTGACCCGGATTTTCGGCGAAGCGGACGTCGCGGTTGGTCAGGATGCCGACCAGCTTGCCGCCTTTGTCGGTCACCGGGATGCCGCTGATCTGGTGCTGGTCCATGATCGCCTGCGCCTGGCCCAGCGTCGCTTCGGGCGAGATCGTGATCGGGTTGACCACCATGCCGCTTTCGAAGCGCTTGACCGCGCGAACGGCGGCGACCTGTTCCTTGATCTTGAGATTGCGGTGCAGCACGCCGATCCCGCCCATCTGCGCCATCGCGATCGCCATGTCCGCTTCCGTCACTGTATCCATTGCGGCGGAGATCACCGGGATGTTGAGCGCGATCTCGCGCGTCAGCTTCGTGCGCGTGTCCGCCATGCTGGGCAGGACTTCGCTTTCCGCAGGACGCAGCAAGACGTCGTCGAAGGTGAGGCCGAGGGGGATGTCTTTGATAGGCACGAGGCGGCTTTCCGAGGTCAGAAGGAGAGAATCGTGCGCCGCCCTGTAACCGGAAGCCCGCACCTTAGCTAGGGGCCAAGATCACTCGTCCCCGTTATCGGCCGCCGGCGCGCCTTCCGTCCGCTCGCCCGGCTGGTATTTCTGCACGCTGCCGAAATGCTGGAGCAAGGCGATGTGCGTGAAGATGTCATCGGTCGCGCCGCCCAGTTCCAGGTCCTCGCGCCATTCGTCGTTCGGACCGTGGTAAGCGCCGCTCAGGAAAGCCCCGAACGCCTTGGCGTCCCCGAAGGACGTACTCACCAGCACCGCCGGCACGTCGCGGCTGAGCAGGGCCCAGCCATCCTGCCGCCGGACGAACTGCTCGGTATATTCGTCGACCTTGAACTTCCGGTCCAGGCCTTCAACGACCACGCGGATGTCTTCGTCGAGCGGCGTGCGGCCCCAGCCAACGACCGTGGTGGAGGCCCCGCGCGGGGCAATGGCGACGGTATCGATGTTGAAGGCCGCCACGATGGTCGGCAGCGGCAAGGGCGGGTCCCGGGCGAAAGCTTCCGCGCCGAGCAGGCCGATTTCCTCCGCCGTGGTGCCGACGATATAGAGGTCGCGATCGAGGCCGCCCTGCAGCGCAATCCGGCGCGCGGTTTCCAGCATCACGCCGATGCCCGACGCATTGTCGACGGCCCCATTGCACAGCCGATCTTCGTCCCCTTCGCTGCCGCATTCCCCCAGATGATCCCAATGCGCGAGGACCAGCACCGCCCCGCTGCCCGGAACGTTGCCCGCGAGGCGGCCTATCACATTGGCGGTCTCGACGCTCTGGATGCTGGGTCGCGATTCGACCGAGATGGAGAGCGGGCTCTCGCCGGGCGCGGTAAAAGCCGCGAATTCGGGTGAGAGCACGGCGATCGGCGGCTGCGCCTCCTCGTCGTCGTTGAGTTGCCATCGCCCGCCGCTCACGAAACGGGAGAACTGCTCGAACTCCTCACTGGTCGCGGCCTGCAGGACGATCGCGTCCGGTGCGCCTCCGTTGACCTCGGCGAACAGCCCCCGCGCATCGGCGGCATCCAGCAGCGCCGCCTTGCCCGACAAGGCTCCCTCGCGAACCGCCTCATCGGCAGCGATCCGCTCGACGGGCAGGTCGAGCAGATCCTGCGGTGGACCCGACACTACGAGCAGGTCGCCTTCGACTATCCGCGTCTCGTCGCCCGACATCAGCGTCACCTTCGCCTCGGCCGGAGAATACCGCACCAGTTCCACCGGCTGGCGCCATTCTCCATCCCCGGCCCCGGGTGCGTAGCCATAGCTTTGCAGCGCATCGACCAGATATTGCTCGGTCTTCCGACCGCCTTCGGTGCCGGGCTGCCGCCCGCCATAGTCATCGCCGGACAGCACGCGAATATGGGTATCGAGAGCGGCCTGCGCAGCGTCGAACTGACGCTCCGCACCGGGCATGGTCTGGCAAGCGGTGAGCGACAGCCCCGCGACCAGCCCGAGAAGCGCCCTGCCCCCTGTTCTCATGCGACCCGTTTGCCCTTTCTTGCGCGATGCTACTCGGCGGTCCAGCCGCCGTCGATGCTCCAGTTCGCGCCCGTTACATTGCCCGCTTCCTCGCGGCACAGGAATACTGCGAGCGCGCCGATCTCGTGCGGCTGGACGAATTTCTTCGTCGGCTGCTTGGCGAGCAGGACATCCTCGATCACTTCCTCGCGACTGAGGCCGCGCGCCTTCATGGTGTCGGGGATTTGCCCTTCGATCAGGGGCGTCCAGACATAGCCCGGGCTGATGCAATTTGCCGTCACACCTGTCTGCGCGAGCTCCAGCGCGATGGTCTTGGTGAAGCCGTCGATACCGTGCTTGCTTGCGTTGTAGGCACTCTTGAAAGGCGACGCCGTTTTGGAATGGGCACTGGCGGTATTGATGATGCGTCCCCAGCCCTTGTCCCGCATCGCCGGCACGGCCAGCCGCGTGGTGTGGAAGGCGGCTGTCAGGTTGAGCGCGATGATCAGGTTCCACTTGTCGACCGGGAAATCCTCGACCGGCGAGACATGCTGCATGCCCGCATTGTTGACGAGAATATCGAGCGGACCGGCATCGGCCATCATCGCTTCGACGGCGGCAACGTCGGTCAGGTCGGTGCCGAAATGGGCCGCGCCGCCAAGCTCTTCGCGCAGCGATGCAATCTCGCTGTCGTCGCCGAAGCCGTTGAGGACCACTTCGGCCCCTTCCGCGTGGAGAGCCTTCGCCACGGCGAGGCCGATGCCCGAGGTCGAGCCGGTTACCAAAGCACGCTTGCCTTCGAGGAACATCGGGTTCTCCGGTGAATTGAATGGACGCGAGGGTCGTTTTGCGGCCAAAACCGCCCCTGTCCAGCCAAAACAGGCGGCGAACGTACGAAGGGGACAGGATAATGCGGCTCAATCCGTTCGATACCAGCAAGATACGCGTACGTTCGAGCGGTGGTGGCGGATTGCCGGGAGGCAAGGCCGGCGGCATCGGGTGCGGGACCTTGGTGATTGCCCTGATCGGCGCGGTCGTATTCGGTGTCGACCCGATGCAGACGATCGGGGTTGTCGAAGGTGTGCAACAGGGCGCATCGATTGAGCAGCGTGGCGGAGACTTGAGCGAGCAGGAGGTCTGCACCAGCGGCGAATATGCGCGCGAGGCCTGCAACGCGCTCACATCGCTCAACGAGACCTGGGCGCCCGAATTCCAGCGCGCGGGCATCCGATTCCAGGATCCGGTACTCGATCTCTATCGCAACGGTCGCGTCAATACCGAAGGCTGCGGCAGCGCTAGTTCGGCCGCCGGCCCGTTCTATTGCCCGGCCGACATGGGGATCTATATCGACACCAGCTTTTACGACCAGCTCGCCCGCATGGCCGGTACCGGCGGAGACTTCGCGCGCTATTACGTGATCGCGCACGAATACGGCCACCATATCCAGAACCTGACCGGGCTGGCAGGGCAGGTTCGCAGTCTGCAGCAGCAGAACCCGGGACGCGCCAACGATCTGCAGGTGCGCATGGAATTGCAGGCCGACTGCTATGCCGGGGTTTGGGCCGGGAAGAACCGCAATCTGATCGAACCGGGCGACATGCAGGAAGGCTTGCAGGCTGCGAGTTCGATCGGCGACGATACGCTGCAGCGCCGTGCGGGCGGTCGGATCGATCCGGAGAGCTTCACGCACGGTACAAGTGCGCAGCGTATGCAGGCTTTGCGTGCGGGCCTCGACAGTGCCGATGACACCGTGTGCGACCAGTATTTCGATTTCAGGTGATCCAATGCACAGATTTTCGCTTCTCGCTCTCCCCTTGGTCCTGATCGGCGCGAGTGCCGCCTCGCAGGACGAGCCGAAACGCGTCGACAAGGCTCCCAATGCCGGAGACATTGCGATGACGCCGATCCAGGACCTCAACCTCTCCAGCGATCCCATTCCGCCGATCCTGATCGCGGCGGAGGATGCGCCCTATGCCAACGAGAACCTCTCGGATTGTAGCGCCATCGGCGATGAAATCGCGCGATTGACGGCGGTCCTCGGTCCCGATCTCGACATCGAAAACGGAAAGGACGGCCTCTCCGTAGGCAAGGTCGCCAAGAGCGCGGTCGGTTCGTTGATCCCGTTCCGCGGCGTCGTTCGCGAAATCACCGGGGCGGCAGACAAGCAGCGCGAGTTCCAGGCCGCGATCCTCGCAGGCGCAGTGCGGCGCGGCTACCTCAAGGGCCTCGGCGAAGCGAAGGACTGCCCATATCCTGCGCGCCCCGCCTTCGTCGAAATCCAAGTCGAAGACGAAGAGCAGGTCATCGACGACTGACAGGAGCGCAGGTCGCCAGAAAACAGGGCGTCTCCCGCTTAGGCAGGAGACGCCCTTTTTTCGCGGAGCACTGGGGGTGCTCCCGCGAGGCCTTGGCGGCCTAGCTTTCGATCTTCAGTCCGGCGATCGCTTCATCGATCTCGGCCAAGGCTTCGCTGCGCTGGCTCTCGGTCAAATTCCGTTCGCTGACGATCGCCTTGCGCGCGACCTTCAGGCTCATCATCGCGAGCTTTTCCGGGTGAATAGAGTGACCGCCCACGCAGATTCGCTCGACCGTCCTTGTCCCGTCCGCGGCGATCTTGGTCCAGCCGGCTTTCCTGTCGTCGCATTTGAGCGCGAGCTTGCTGGCGGCGAGGCCCTGCTCGGCGGCGATGCGACCGATTTCTTCCGCTTCTTTCTCGATCGTCTTGACGCGCTTCTCGATTTCCTTCTCGCGCATCTTCATGCGCTTCTCGATGCGCTTTTCCATCTTCTCCCAGTCTTTCTCGCGCGCGGCCATCTCGCTTTCGATCCGTTCTTCCAGCGCCTTGGCTTCCGCGTCGGTAAGGCCGTCGCGTTCGATGACCTGGGTCTCGCCATCGGCACCGGTGCGGCGGATGACGATGCGATTGACGTCGCGGCCGTCGCCCTTGCGGACATTGCGCTCGACGATGACCTTGCGCTCTTTCACCACGCGCTCCTCGTTGCCGAATGCTTCGTCGAAATCCTCGTCCTGGGCAAAGGCCGGGGGTGCCGGAGGCGCAGGCGGCGCTGGCGGCAGCGGCGCATCGCCCGGCGCCGGCGCTTCAGGCGCAGCGGGTGCTTCGGGCGGCGGCGGCACTGTCTCGGCGTAGGAGATCGAAGCCGTCAGCGGCAGCGCCATTGCGCCTGCCATCAGCAGAGCGCGGCCAGCCCAGCGGCGGCGCGGGGAAATATCGGTCATGGTCAAATTCCTCAAACGTTGGATGATCGATTTGTCGCCCAGCACCGGACAGGCCATCGGAGCGGCCAGCGCGACCCTTGGTCCCGCTGCGAAGCTTGCAATCGTGTGCGCATAGGTGGCGCGCATCTCGGCATCCGCAGTCCCGACGACGCGCGCATCGCACGCCGCCTCCTGGTCACGCCGCATGGCATGCCAGCCAACCCAGCCGAGCGGGTTGAACCAGTGCAGCGCAAACAGCGGCTGCACGGCGAAATTCACAAACAGATCCCCACCGCGATGGTGGGCAATTTCATGCGCCAGCGCGAGGTCGCGCACCGGACGTTCGGTCATCGCGAGGAAGCGCGGTGGCAGCGCGATCACGCGGTCGCGCACGCCGAAGGCCAGCGGCCCGTTGGTGGCGGGGGTCTCCACCAGCCGGATCGGGCCGAGCGCACCGCCTTCGATGGCCCCGACCTGCTTCGCATCCTCGAGCAATTCGCGCCGCATCTGGAAATAGGCGCGGAAGCGGAAGACCAGAAAAACAATCACGCCGGTCAGCCACGCAGCCGATGCGAGCGGCACTAGGTCGAACGGCAGCGTCGCGACCGGTTCGGCCACCGCGGGCACGACGGGGTCGCTGCCTTCGGCGGTCAGCACGAAAAAGCCTTCACCGGCGGGTGCCTCTGCCAATACTGGCTCGGGCGACGGGTTCATCCACGCGGGCAAAGTGATTCCCGGCATCACCAGCCGAAGCGCAGGAATAAGCCACAGCGCATAGGCGGCCTGCGCCCCGAACCATACGGCTACGGGACGACGGATCAGCAGCACCAGCGCGATCAGCGCGCCGGTCCACAGCAGCGTATCGACCAGCCACTCGGTCATGGGCGAAGCTCCTTCAGCAGAGCCTCGATCTCGGCGATATCATTCTCGGTAAGCGCTTCCTGCTCGGCGAGATGGGCCACCAGCGAGGCGGCCTTGCCTCCAAACAGCCGGTCCACGAGACGCCGACTTTCGCCGCCGACGTAATCGGCGCGGGCAATAGCGGGGGAATAGAGGAAGCGGCGTCCATCCGGCTCGGTCAGCACGGCGTCCTTCGACACCAGCCGCGAGAGCAATGTCTTGACCGTCGCGAGGCTCCAGTCGCGCGTCCGGCAGACGCTATCGCACACTTCGGCAGCGGTCAGCGGGCTTTTCGCCCACAGCGCCTCCATGACCGCGTGTTCCGCTTCGCTGATCTGTGGCTGGCTGTTATCCGACACCCTTACCTCCCATGAGACCGGCTCCCGTCCGGCTTCGATTACAGATGTAGGCAGTTCGATTACGTTTGTAAACATGAAGCTTCTATGAACAATTGTTCATCTCGCTTGCCAATCGGCAAACGACCTATCACCATGGATGAATGACATTTCTTCCCCGCTCCCCCGTACTGGCGACCGGCCTATCGGCGCTTGTATCCGCCGCTTCCCTCGCCGCGCAGGACTTGGGTGAGCAGCCACAGCGCGGCCCTGTCGAAGCCGCGCGCGAGACGCCGATCGTGGTGACGGCAGAACGCGAGGAGGACCGCATTTCCGAGCAGACCGGCTCGCGCATTCCCGGTAAGCCGCTTTTCACCAACGAGAATATTCGTAGCGCCACAGGCATTGCCCCTCTGACGCCCGGTTCGGGCATGAGCCCGCTTGGCGGACAGAGCCGCATTCACAAGAAGCGCATCGCCACCTGCGTCGCCGACAATGACGCGATCGGCGAACAGGCAAGCTGCATTCTGGCGCGGGCGCAGGAAGATATCGCGGCCGGTGAGGTCGGGCTCGGCGCGGACAGCTATCGTTACCTCGCGTCCTCGGACCGGTTTTCGGCCGAGGAACGGCTGGCGGGCGGCAACAAGCTCTACGAACTGGGCGAAGCACGGAGCGACGATGGCTTGCGCGAGGAAGCCCTGATCCGCTTGCTGGAAACCGATGCCATGCCCGCAAACGAAGCGCGCTCGGCGCGGCGCACACTGGTGGCGATGGCGCTCACGCGGAAAGATACGACGCTGGCAATCGAGCGGTTGGAGGATATCGTGGCGAACGATCGCGGCGATGCTCGCAGCCTCGCCAATCTCGCTATCCTGCTGCGGCAGGAAGGGCGCGAGGGCGCGTTGCAGCGGATGGCGGAAGCGATCGCCGCGACCGAAGCGACCGGCGGTACCGCGCCAAAAGGCTGGACCGACTTCGTGAAACAGGAAGGATAGTGCTGATGCTGCGTTCGTTTCTCGCCGGTGTGCTGGCTGTCCTCGCGCTCCCGCTTGCAGCGCAGGAAGCTGAAGCGCCCGCTCCTTCCCTTCAGGAATACGAGACGGTCGATGTGGTGCTGGAAACCACCATGGGTGCGATCACTGTCGCGTTGGAAACTGAGCGTGCTCCGATCACGGCGGGCAATTTCCTGCGCTATGTCGACGAAGGCCGCTTCGACGGCACGGTCTTCTACCGCGCCATGCATCTCGACTGGGAACCGCAGCCGAACGGTTTGATCCAGGGCGGCACCCAATGGGACCCGGACCGCGTTCTGCCCGGCATCCCGCACGAGCCCACCACGCAAACCGGCCTCAGCCACACCCGCGGCGCGCTTTCCATGGCGATGGGCGAACCGGGCACCGCCAACGGCGACTTTTCGATCATGGTGCAGGACCAAACCGGGATGGACGCCGACCCGGAAGCCGAGGACCCGGTATGGCAGAACGGATATGCCGTGTTCGGCTATGTCACCGACGGGATGGAGGTGGTCGAGGCCATCCACGCCGCCCCGCTCGACCCCGACAAGGGCGAAGGCTGGATGAAGGGCCAGATGCTGGCGGAACCGGTAAAGATCCTGACCGCGCGACGGGCCGAATAGAAGGTCAGGAACGCGCGCCTTTCCGCTTGGTTGGTGGGGTATGGACACAGACCAGCAGAAGCAATCGATCCTTTCTTCGCCGCAGCTGCGCCTCATCGGCGGGGTCGACGAAGCGATGTATGCGGAATTCCGCAACCAGCTCGGCGCCGCGCCTACGGAAGGTCCACTGGTCCTCGCACTGACGACGCTGGGCGGCGATCCCGAAGTGGCGCGCGCCATGGGCGACGACATTCGCCTGCTGCGCGACGCGGGGCGCGACATCTGCTTTCTCGGCAAGGCGGCGGTTTATTCGGCCGGCGCGACCTTCATGGCGAGCTTCCCGGTCGACAAGAGATATCTAACCAGCGGCACCCGTCTGATGGTGCACGAGCGCCAGATCGCCAAGACCATCAATCTGTCCGGCCCGCTCAAGAGCTGCATCGCGCAATTGAAAGCGACACTGCACGAGATCGAGCATTCGATCGCGATCGAGGAAGAAGGATTCCAGTCTTTCGTCGAGGGGTCTTCGGTCGATTTCGAGACCCTCCGCGAGAAAGCGCCCGACAATTGGTATATCCCGGCTGAAGAAGCGCTCGACAAGGGTCTGATCGCCGGAATAATCTAGCGGGCGCCGGGACGTCAGCAGACCTCGGCGGTATTTTTGGGAATCGGTCCGGGCGGCACGCGCGCTTCGCTCAGATAGAACGGATCGGACTCGAGCCAGTGGTTGGTGCCGTAAGCCTTGGACAGCGCCGCGTAGAGCGCCGGATCGTAATCCGCGAGATCCTGGTGATTGAGGATACGTCGCCCGTCGACCACCACCAGGCGATTGCTGTCGAACCAGAACTGCGTGCCTTCCGCCCAGTATTCCTGCACGGTCGTCGTCGCGTATTCGTTGAGCCAGCGCCCCTCCGCCAGCGCAGCGGCATAGGCCGCTTCGACCCCCGCGAAGAGCGCGGGATCGACCGCCTCGATCGCGAACAGCACGTTGTGGGCGAATTCGTGCACGAATATCGTCTCGCCGTAATAGCGGCTGGACGGCATACCGAGGACATCCTCCTCCGACCCGACCGTATGCACCCCGCCGATCCCCCGCGCCCGCGCATTCCAGTAGGCCCGGTCTGTGAGTGAGCCGATCCGCACTTCGTAGAGCTTGCGCTCGCACCGGGTCAGGCGAGGATCGTCGCGGTCCGGTCGCTTCCAATCGCCAAAATCCGGCAGGTCGAGCAGCGCCTCTTCCTCGGCAATGATCGACACGCGATAGCCCGCGCTGACCAGATGGTCGCGCAGATCGGGGCGGAAGGCCAGCATTGCCTCGACCATATCCTTCGCCGCCTCGAGCGCCCCGTCGGAAACGCGCGCCGACGAGCGGATCGGAATGCCGCCAGCATCGACTTGCTGCGAATAGACATAGGGCTCGCCCAGCGGACCCACAGCCGTTGGCGGCGCCGGTGGACCGGCACTTGCACATGCGGAAAGCGCCATGGCGAAGAGCAACGCAGCCCTCAGTCGCAAACCGCACCTGGTTGAAATGACCGCGCTAACCCAAGGACCGGCGAGGTCTGACATCGGATATTTCGGACGATGTTCTGATCAGCTTATGATGCACGGAGCTCCGCTCGTATATTCGCCGTTCGTAATGCATCCATAATCGAAAAAACCGTCGTCACTGGTGAAGATGTCGTACATCTGCCCATTGAGCATATGGCGACCTCTGTAAGTCCAAATGCGCCCGTAAGTTGTGTGGTCGGTATCAGAATCGAGTTCGAATACATCCCCGCCGATAGCTATCTCTTTCGCGGGATCAGGATGCGTTTCCGCCTCAAGCACGAACCCATCCGACGATTCCTCGGATTCGTCGGTCTCGGCGGTTTCGCAATCTTCATTCGTGGCAAAACAACCGGAAAGTGCGATTGTCAGAGCGGCTACCACAACCAGTTTCGATTTTGACGTACCGATGTTCATAACCTGTCCCTTTTTAGCTATATCCAATCAGTACACCCGCTTTTTCGGTTCGATATACTCGGCGTCGTCGGTGAGCGTATATTCGTGCACCGGGCGATAATCGATCCGCATCGCGCCGCCGCTTCCGCCCCAGCCGTCGAACCAAGTGATGGTGTGCTTCATCCATTCCTTGTCGTCGCGCTCGGGGAAATCCTCGTGCGCATGTGCGCCGCGGCTCTCCTTGCGGTTTTCCGCGCTGGCGATGGTGACATTGGCTTGGGCCATCAGGTTGTCGAGCTCGAGCGTTTCGATCAGGTCGCTGTTCCAGATCAGCGAGCGGTCGGAGACAGCGATGTCCTCCATGCTCTTGTTGACCTCGGCCAGCAGTTCGACGCCTTCACTCAGCAGCTTGCTGTCGCGGAACACGGCGGCGTGCTTCTGCATGCCCTTCTGCATGTTCTCGCGAATCTTCGCGGTCGGCGTGCCACCCTTGGCGTGGCGGAAGTGATCGACGCGGGCGAGCGCCAGTTCCGCACTGTCCGAAGGCAGCGCGTCATGCGCAGCATTGGGCTTCAAGTTTTCCTTCAGGTGCAGGCCGGTTGCGCGGCCGAACACCACCAGGTCGATCAGCGAATTGGAACCCAGGCGGTTGGCGCCATGGACGCTGACACAGGCCGCTTCGCCGACCGCATAAAGCCCCGGCACGACGGCATCGGGATCGCCCGCCTTACCGGCCACGACTTGCCCGTGATAATTACAGGGAATCCCGCCCATGTTGTAGTGGACGGTCGGCGTCACCGGCAGCGGCTGGCGCGTCAAATCGACACCGGCAAAGATCTTGCCGCTCTCGGTAATGCCCGGCAGGCGCTCGGCCAGCACCTTGGGATCGATGTGATCGAGGTGCAGGTAGATGTGATCGCCATCTTCGCCGACGCCGCGCCCTTCGCGCATTTCCAGCGCCATCGAACGGCTGACGACATCGCGCGAGGCAAGGTCCTTCGCGCTCGGCGCATAGCGCTCCATGAAGCGCTCGCCTTCGGAATTGGTGAGATACCCGCCCTCGCCGCGTGCGCCTTCGGTGATGAGCACGCCCGCTCCGTAGATGCCGGTCGGGTGGAACTGGACGAATTCCATGTCCTGCAACGGCAAGCCGGCGCGCAGCACCATGCCGCCGCCATCGCCGGTGCAGGTGTGCGCGCTGGTCGCGGTGTAATAGCACCGGCCATAACCGCCGGTCGCCAGCACCACGGCATGCGCCTTGAAACGGTGGATCGTACCGTCATCCAGGCACATCGCGATCACGCCGCGGCATTTCTTGCCCTCGGGCGTATCTTCCATGATCAGGTCGAGCGCGAAATACTCGATGAAGAAATCCGCGTCATACTTGAGGCTCTGCTGGTAGAGCGCGTGCAGCATGGCGTGGCCGGTGCGGTCGGCCGCGGCGCAGGTGCGCTGGACCGGCGGGCCTTCGCCCATGTTCTGCATGTGGCCGCCGAACGGGCGCTGGTAAATCGTCCCATCTTCGTTGCGGCTGAAGGGTACGCCTGCGTGTTCGAGCTCATAAACCGCGGCCGGAGCCTCGCGCGCCAGATATTCGATCGCGTCCTGGTCGCCCAGCCAGTCGGCACCCTTCACGGTGTCGTACATGTGCCACGACCAATGATCGGGCGTGTTGTTGCCGAGCGATGCGGCGATGCCGCCCTGAGCCGCGACGGTGTGCGAGCGGGTCGGAAAGACCTTGGAGATATTGGCGGTTTTCAGCCCGGCCTCGGCGGCACCCATGGTGGCGCGCAGGCCCGAGCCGCCTGCGCCGACGACGACGACATCGAAGGTGTGGTCGATAATCTGGTAAGCGGGGGCAGCGTTAGTGTCGGTCGCCATCAGGCAACACCTCCAAGAGCAAGACGGGCGATGCAGAAGATGCCGAAGACACCGCCTGCGACCGCAGCAAGGTTGAGCGCCGCGAGTGCGGCGAATTTGAGACCGGCTTCGTGGACGTAATCCTCGATCAGCACGGTCAGGCCGAGCCGGGCGTGCCAGAATACGCTGACGATCAGCAGCACCATCGCCGCCGCCGGGATCGGCGATGCAAGCCAGCCGCTGACGGTGTCGTAGCTGAGGTTCGGCAGCAGGATGAAGCTCGCCACCAGCCACAGCATCAGCACCACATTGCCGATCGCGGTGAAGCGCTGGACGATCCAGTGATGTGCGCCTTCCTTGGCTGAACCGAGACCGCGAACGCGCCCGAGTGAAGTTCCGTTGCCCATGGTGTGCCCCTTATTTCAGCAGGACCACGGCCCAGAAGGCCACGGTGAGAAGGACGCCGAGTACCGGCGAGACGATCGACCACATCTTGTTGGTATCGAGTTCGTAGCCCGCACCGATATCGAGGACGAAATGGCGAAGCCCGCTCATCAGGTGGGTGAAGAACGCCCAGCTCAGCCCGACGAGAACGACATAACCGATCGGGGTTGTCGCCAGCGTCGAGAAGGTTTCATAGGCCTCCGGCCCGCTCGCCAGCGCGCCGAGCCACCACAGCAGTACGCCGAGCCCGACCAGCGCCATCCCGTCGCCGGTGATACGGTGGAGGATGGAGACCAGCATATGCGGGCCCCATTTCCAGATTTGCAGGTGCGGTGAGAGTGGGCGGTTGGCCATAGATCGTCTGGTCCCGAAAAAACGTCCCGAAATTCATCGGTGGATGTGCGCCTCCACTTAGCGCAACGAGCGCTCTGTGCAAGGATAGGCTAAGGGCCGTGCACCAAAGTCCGGTCGTCGATCCATGCTCGACAGCCGCTTCCCCTTGCGCGTATCGCTCGCGCCATGTCCACCATCCTCCTCACCGGCTCCAGCCGCGGCATCGGTGCCGCCACCCGCGAAATGCTCGAAGCGCGCGGGGCCAGGGTGATCGGGCATTCGACGCAAGGCGACGGCGAAAGCGAACTCGCCGCCGATTTTACCGAGCCGACCGCGCCGCAGATGTTGTGGGAACATGCGCTGGAAATGGCCGGAGGGCGGATCGATGTGCTGATCAACAATGCCGGGTTGTTCCAGCAGAATCCGCTCAATGCCGCCGATATCCGCTGGCTCGATGCGTGGGAGGACACGCTGCGGATCAACCTGACGGCCGCCGCGCAGCTCAGCCGCTTCGCCGTCCAGCACTGGCTGGAGCGGGAGCGGGCCGATAGCGAGGAAGCGGGCCGCATCGTCCATATCGCCAGCCGGGCGGGACATCGCGGGGACAGCCCGGCGCACTGGCACTACGCCGCGGCGAAGGGCGGAATGCTGGCGATGCACAAGACCATCGCGCGCGCGTATGGGAACGACGGCATCTACAGCTATGCCGTTACGCCGGGCTTCACCGACACATCGATGGCGGGCGACTATCTCGAAAGCCGCGGCGGACCGGGCCTGCTGGCCGACATCCCGCTCGGCCGCGTCGCTAAGCCCGAGGAAATCGCCAATGTCGCGACCTATCTCGCGCTCGATGCCCCACCCAGCCTGACCGGCGCGACGCTGGACGCAAACGGGGCGAGCTATGTCCGCTAGCGATATGAAAACGCGCACCACCTCGTCATCCCCGCGCAGGCGGGGATCCAGCTTCTTTTTGGCGCACCTGTGAAGAAGGGAGGTCACGTCTATATCATGGCCAACCGCTATCGCGGGACTATCTACATTGGCGTCACAAGCTCACTCCCACACCGGGTGCTACAACACCGCACAGGCGCGGGATCGGATTTCTGCGCACAATATGGATGCGACCAACTCGTGCTCGCGGAGAGGTTCAACTCGATCGACGAAGCCATCCAACGCGAGAAGCAACTTAAAAAGTGGAACCGCGACTGGAAGATCAGGCTTATCGAGGAGCAGAATCCAGACTGGGAGGACAGGTTTGCAGACCTGGTCATGTTGTAGGAAGCTGGATCCCCGCCTGCGCGGGGATGACGGAGAAAAAGAGAAATCGAACTGGACATGACTGCGAGCTGGAAACTCACCGCCTTTGCGCCGAAGCCCGTGATACAGTCCGCGCTCCTCGCGCATGACGAGGCGTGGGACTGGGACGATGCGGTGGTCATCTCGGGACGCGAAGTGGCGGAAGACCGGCCCGAGGACTGGGTGCTCGAATGCTGGTACCCGCGCCGACCGACCAAGGCGGACAAGCAGGCGGCCGCCGCCCTGTTCGCGGGCGAGGCTCCGCCTTTCGAAGTCGAGAAACTCCCGGAAGAGGACTGGGTGACGCTCAGCCAGCAGGGCGTCGAGCCGATCCGGGCGGCGCGCTTCTACGTCCACACCCCCGACTTCCCGCCTGATGACACACCCGGCACGGTCAACTTCGCGATCCCCGCCAGCCAAGCCTTCGGTACCGGCCAGCACGAGACGACCGCCGGATGTCTCGCGATGCTGGACCTGATGAAGCGGCAGGGCGTTTCAGCGCGCAACATCGCCGATATCGGCACAGGCACTGGGCTGCTCGCGTTCGGCGCCTTGAGGCTGTGGCCACATGCTACGATGACCGCGACCGATATCGACGCGAATTGCGTGCCGGTCATCGAAGCCAATGCCGCCACCAACGGCATCGCGCAGGGGAGCGGGCCGGGCGAAATGACGATGATCGTCGCTGCGGGCACCGACCATTCGCTGATCGCTGCGCGCGGCCCCTACGACTTGCTGATCGCCAATATCCTCGCCGGGCCGCTGGTCGATCTGGCCGGGGATTTCGCCGCGCATGTCGCTCCTGGCGGGCATCTGCTATTGGCAGGGCTGCTGGAAACACAGGAAGCGCGGGTGCGCGCCGCTTACCGGCGTGCCGGATTTCGCCTCGCCAAGAGGCTCGTGAACGGAGACTGGTCGATCCTATGGATGCGAAAGCGTATCGGACGCAACGCGGGCTGAAGCCCTGGTTCGGCGGTACGCTCCGGATCCTCGGCATCGCGGTCGGCGCATTGCTGCTCCTCGTCCTGGCCTTCCTGCTGTCGGCCTGGATCGGCAGTTCGATCCCGCGCAATGCCGGGTGGACCGAACCCGAGGCCGGCATTCCGGTGATGATCGAGACGAACGGCCTCCACACCGGAATCGTCATGCCGGTCGTCAGCCCCCTGAAGGATTGGCGCGAGACCTTTCCGACCGCCGGCCGGCCGCGCGAGGATGGCTGGATGCCCACCCACATCGCGGTCGGCTGGGGCGAGAAGGAGGTATTCCTCAATACGCCGACATGGACGGATCTCGATCCGGCCGTCGCCGCCAACGTGGTATTCGGGGGCGGTGAAGGCCTGCTGCGGGTGGCGCATTACGTCCGGCCGCAGGCCAGCGAGGATTTTCGCTGGATCACGCTTCGTCCGGAAGAATACACGCGCCTGGTCGAGCAGGTCGAAGCGGCACTGCCCCCTGTGCCGCTCGCCACGCCGCGCAAGAGCTATACGAGCTACCAGCAACACGCCGTCCATTTCGACGCGACCGGCCGCTACACGCTCACCAACACCTGCAACCAATGGGTCAGCGACACCCTTGCGGAAGCGGGAATCAAGATCGGCACCTGGACACCGCTCGCGGGCGGCGTGATGAAGTGGATACCCGAGGGTGAATAGCCAGCCAAAACTACGAGGGGCCCGCCATGCACAATGACTACACCACCATCACCGTCGAAAAGCGCGGCGAGGTCGACTGGCTGACGCTCGATCGGCCCGATGCGCTCAATGCCATCACGCTCGACATGGTGGCGGAGCTCAACGACTATTTCGGACGGCTCTACAACGACGGGTCGGTGCGCGTGGTGGTGATGCGCGGTGCGGGCAAGGCCTATTGCGCCGGGCTCGACATCAAGGAGCGGCAGGGCGAAGATCAGGAATTCCCCTTCGGTGGCGGGTTCGGATTCCAGGGCTTTCTCGCCGATGTCTATGTGAAGATGCGCCGTTGCCCGCAGGTGATCCTCTCGCTGGTGCACGGACCGGCATGCGGCGGCGGGTTCGCTTTCGCCCTCGCCTCCGATATTCGGCTGGCGGGTGAGAGCGCCCGCATGAATGCCGCTTTCATCAAGATCGGCCTGTCCTCATGCGACATGGGTGTGAGCTATTTCCTGCCGCGCCTGGTCGGGCAATCCATTGCCAGCGAGCTGATGCTGACCGGGCGTTTCATCCATGCCGAGCGTGCGTTGGCCGTAGGGCTGGTTTCCGAAGTCGTGCCGGACGACCAGTTGGAGAGCGCAGCGCAAGGCTGGATCGACGACCTGCTCGCCGCCTCGCCAAAGGGCCTGCGCATGACCAAGGAAGGGCTGCAGATCGCCACCGATGCCGGCAGCCTCGAAGCCGCCATGGCGATCGAGAACCGCAACCAGCTGATGACCAGCGCCAGCCCCAATTTTCATGAAGGCATGCGCGCCTTCCTCGAAAAGCGGAAGCCCGACTACACGCCCGACTAATGCGGAACATCGCAGCGCGGAGCGCTTTGATCAAGCATCAGCCCCAACAGCAGAGCGAGATTTCCCATGGCCAAGACCCTCCTCATCACCGGCGCATCGAGCGGCATCGGTGCCGCCACTGCCAAGGCCGCTGCCGCTGCCGGATGGAATGTCGCACTGCTGGCGCGATCGGGCGACAAGCTCACCGATCTTGCCAATGAGATTGGCGACGCAGCGCTACCGATCCAGGCCGACGTCACCGATCGCGGCGAAGTGACGAGCGCGGTCGAGCGGACGGTCGATCGCTTCGGCGCGCTCGACGCGGTGTTTGCCAATGCCGGGACCGGCGTCAACAATCCGGGCATCGAAACGGGTGATCCGCAGGAATGGCACGACATGATCCATGTCAACATCCTCGCCGTGCTCTACACCGCCCATGCGACGCTACCCGAACTGCGCAAGACCAAGGGCAACTTCATTGTCACCGGCTCCAAGGCCGGGCGCGAGCACTTCAAGGGCTCTGTCTACAGCGCGACCAAGTGGTTTGTGCACGGTTTCGCGGGCAATCTGGCCGAGGAGATGCGCGAATTCGGCGGACGCTGCTGCGTGATCTCGCCCGGCATGGTCAACACCGAGTTCTTCGACGAGCCCAAGCCTACCAAGCTCCAGCCCGAGGATGTGGCAGACGCAGTCGTCTTCGCACTCAACCAGCCTGACACTTCGGCGGTGCGCGAAATCCACATGATGCCCAACGATTGATGGGCGATTGCGCAGCGCGGGCTTCGCTCATAGAGCGCGCGCATGAAATACGACGATGCTTCGTGGCATTATGACGGCACCTTTCCCGACGACCTTCCCAAGGAGGCGGGCGCGACGCATATCGGGATGTATTTCGCCTGGGCCGTCCTCTCGGACCTGACGAGCGACGAATTCGCGGCGGATTCTGCGGAAGCGATCCGGCAGGTGAAGACCTACGGCCAGACGCCGGGCCAGTGGATGCTCGCGCACTTCGACGGCGTCTTCACCAGCGACGACCTCGATGAGGAAGGCAACGTCTTCACCCGCGCCTATTATGCCGACGACGACGGGATGCGGCACGGGGGGCATTCGTACTACGACGATTACCACGTGCAATTCCGCATCGGCAAAGGGGATTTCTACCGCGTGTCCGACAGGTGGTCGAACTTCTACCACCTGCGTTCCCGGCTCGATGCGCGGCTGGCGATCTTCCGGCAGACCGGGAAGCTGGTCCTGCCCAAGGGCGAGACGCTCAAAATCGACGGCAAGCCGGTGGTGCCGCCCGGCTGATCAGCGCGACAGCACCTGTTCGAGGAATTCCAGCGCGGCGCGGGTGAAAGCCTGCATATTGGCGATGCGATCGTCGCTGCCTGTTTCGGTTACTCGGGTGAACTCGCCCGCCGGCCCCACGACTGCGACGCAACTGCGCCCGGCAGGAGCGCCGCTCGGGTGGCTCGATCCGCCGACCGAACCGCTCTCGGCAATGCCCCATTCGGCCCCGAAATTGTCGCGGATCGCGCGGGCCTGGAGCAGCGCATAGTCCTCGCTCGTGCCGCGCATACCGCGATAGGCTTCTCGCGGCAGGACGAACAGCACATCGCGGGCGCGCAGCGAATAGACCACCCCGCCCCCGACGAAGAAGTCGAGCGCGCCAGGGACAGTGAGCAGCGAAGCGGCCATCAGACCACCGGTCGCTCCGTCGGCAACGGCGACTTTCTCTCCCTTCCCTCGCAGGCGATCAGCGATACGCAGGGCCATGGGCTGCAGTTCTTCCAGTATCACAGCTCCTCCAGGACCGGCTCGGGCCTCAGCGCGTCGGGAATCGCTTCCCCGCCAGCCTCGTGGTGATAGCGCACGATCGCTTCCACCACCTTATGCATCAGCTCCATCCGCACAGGCAGCGGCACGGCGGTGCGCCCGATCATCACCACCACGGAATAGCGCGCGCCGTCGGGGGCGGTAAGGATACCGACATCGTTATAGCCCGCCTGTTCGGCGGGAGGCGCGCTGTCGAGGACCTGGCCGGTGCCCGTCTTGTGGCCGATGCTCCAGCCCGGCGGGACGCCGCCCTTCAGCCGGTTGGGACCGCTCTTGACGTCTTTCAGGAGCTGGAGGAACAGCGCCGTCGTGCCCGGCTCCAGCAGTTCTCCCCTCGCAAGTCTGGCCAGGGCCAGCGCGATCGCCCGCGGCGTGGCTCCGTCGACAGGGTCGAGGACATAGCCGGTGAACGCTGCTTCGCGCGCACTGGCAGGCACCCGCTTGCGGGCATCGAAAAAGGCGTTGCCGATCGAGTAGGACGGGTCCCATTCCACCCCCGCAATCTTGCTCTGCATCGGCACCTCGCCGGGCCCGAAACGGATCGCACCGAGCCGTGCCTCGCCGATCGCGTTGCGCACACCTGCCGGGCCGCCGACGCGCTTCAGCAGCATATCGTTGGCGGTATTGTCGCTCTCCGTGATCGCGCGGCGCATCAGGTCGCCATAGGTCGTATTGAAACCGCCACGGGCGAGCACGATCTGCCGCACCGGCTGGTGGAACAGCGTCAGGTCGCTGCGGCGGATGCTGACCCGTTCGGACAGGTCGAGCTCGCCTGCATCCACCATGCGCAAGGCCGCCAGCGTCACCCACAGCTTGCTGAGGCTCTGTTGCGGCAAGTGCTCGTTGCCGTTGAAATGCACCGTCCGGTCGCGCGCGATATCGTGCACCGCGATGCCGAGATAGCCGTCGAAAGGCGCGGCGATGTCGAATAGCGCCTGGTCAAGAGCGCGTTCTTCCGGCGACGGTGCCGCGACCAGCGGCTCCTGCGCCACTTCCTCGATGCGCTGCTGGAACGCGGCGGGATCTTCGCCTCCCGAATTGCCGCAACCGGCAAGGACCAACGCAATCCCGATCAGCGTGTAGCGCATCCTCATCCCGCCGCTGCGACGATTTCGGCCCAACCAGCTTCGTCGATCACTTCGATGCCGAGGTCCTGTGCCTTCTTGAGCTTGCTGCCCGCGCCCGGCCCGGCGACCAGCAAGTCGGTCTTGGCGCTCACGCTGCCGCTGGCCTTGGCGCCGAGCCGTTCGGCCTGAGCCTTGGCCTCGTCGCGGCTCATGGTCTCGAGCTTGCCGGTGAAGACGACGGTCTTGCCGGCTACGGGACTGTCGAGCGTCTCGACTTCGTAGCGCGGCGGGCTGACTTCGCTGAGCAGGTCGTCCCACACTGCGCGATTGTGCTCTTCGTGGAAAAAATCGCCCAGCGCCTCGACGACGGCGCTGCCGATCCCGTCGATGCTGGTGAGTGCGACGACGGCCTCTTCGTCGCCCGCCCGCGCTTTCTCAGCCGTTTCACGAAGCGCCGGTAACTCGTGGAAATACTTCATCAAGTCGCGCGCCGTTACCGCGCCGACATGGCGGATGCCCAGTCCTAACAGGAGCCGTGCGGTGTCCGGTTCGCGGCGCGCTTCCACAGATGCCAACAGGTTATCGACAGACTTGTCCATCCAACCCTCAAGCGCGAGGATCTCATCGCGCCGGTCCTTCAAGCGGAAGATATCGGCCGGGCTTTCCAGCCAGCCGAGCGCGAAGAACTGGTCGATCGTCTTCTCGCCCAGTCCGTCGATATCGAGCGCGGCGCGGCTGACGAAATGCTTCAGTCTTTCAGTGCGTTGCGCGGGACAGATGAGGCCGCCAGTGCAGCGGACATCGACCCCCCCTTCCTCGCTCACCGCTTCGCTGCCGCATTCGGGACAGGTGTCGGGAAACTCGAAAGAATCGCGTTTCTCGTCGGGCGTGAGATTGCGCACGACTTGCGGAATCACATCGCCCGCGCGCTGGACGACAACGCGGTCGCCGGGGCGCACCCCGAGCCGCTCGATTTCGTCGCGATTGTGGAGCGTGACATTGGTCACCGTCACCCCGCCCACCAACACCGGTGCGAGCCGCCCAACCGGGGTCAGCTTGCCGGTCCGCCCGACCTGAATATCAATATTTTCGAGTGTCGTTTCAGCCTGTTCGGCAGGAAACTTGCGAGCGATAGCCCAGCGCGGCGCCTTGGCGACGAAGCCCAGCCGCTGCTGGTAATCGAGCCGGTCGACCTTGTAGACGACGCCGTCGATTTCATAGGGCAAGTCCGCCCGCTGCGCGCCGATGGCCTCGTAATGCGCGAGCATCTCCTCGAGCGTCTCGCAGCGCCGGAACAGCGGCGACACCGGCACGCCCCATGCCGCGATCTGCTCGACGACTTCGACCTGCGTTTCGCCCGGCACATCGCCCTCGACCGCGCCCCATCCATGCGCCCAGAACCTGAGCGGACGGGTCGCGGTCACGCTCGCATCTTTCTGCCGCAAGGAGCCCGCCGCCGCGTTGCGCGGATTGGCGAACTGCCGGACCTTGGCCGTGTCGAACGCGTTATCTTTCTCGTCTGCCTCGGCGCGCGCCTCGTCCATCAGCCGCGCGTTGAGCGCGTGGAAGTCGGCGGTGGCCATATAGACCTCGCCTCGGATCTCGAAGACAGCGGGGCCGTTCCATTTCCCCTCCCGCCTGCGGGAGGGGTCAGGGGTGGGCGCGGAGCCACTGTCGTCGAGTGGCCCACCCCCAGCCCCTCCCGCAAGCGGGAGGGGAGTAAGCTCCTGCGGAATGTCGCCGATATGCGCGACGTTGGGCGTCACATCCTCGCCTACCTGCCCGTCCCCCCGCGTCGCCGCGCGCACGAGTTTGCCATTTTCGTAGCGCAGCGAGCAGGACAGCCCATCAATCTTGTCCTCGGCGGTGAAAGCAATCGCCTCGTCCTCGCCAATGTTGAGATAGCGCCGCACCCGCGCGACAAACTCGGCCACCTCCTCGTCGGCAAAGGCATTGTCGAGGCTCATCATGCGAACCTCGTGGGTGACCTTGCTCAGCGGCGAGGCCGCGACCGCATGGCCGACCTTGCGACTGGGCGAGTCCTCGCGCACCAGGTGCGGAAACGCCGCTTCCAGCTCCGCATTGCGCCGCACCAGCGCATCGTATTCCTGGTCGGTAATCTCCGGCGCATCCTCGGCGTGGTAGAGCCTATCATGCTTCGCGATTTGCCGCGCCAACCGCATCAATTCATTGGCGGCTTCGGCTTCGGAGAGATTTTCAAGCTCGGTCGTCATTCAGAGAAAAACTGATCGATTTCCAGAGACCAGTATGCCTCCTCTTCTCGAATAACACCGTCTGCCTCAATTAGCATTTGGGCGTGGCGCCGAAAGACGGATTCCAAAATCGAGTCTTCCTTGAAACGATGAAGAGCTAGCCAGAAAGTTTCCCCATCTGGAGACAGCCTTCGCGAGTAGGCTAGAATATCATCAAAGTCGGGGTCGCCGGGCACTTCGAGACGTATCCAAAAGTTAGTGAGAGCCTTCTCAAGACAAGACATCTCAGAGGGATGAAATTCTCGATCGCACCTCGCTAGGAATACAAGCGCATTCAGAACCGCGATGAGATCAGCGCGCCGCCCAACCGACATGCCCCATGACAGCCCGGACCGCGTCACTTTGTCAGGCGAATACTGAGCGAAGAATGCTTGGACTGGGCTAAGCGACTCTCCTGTCGTCGGATCAAAGATATCTACGACGCGATCTAGCCTGAATGTTCGGAGCGCTTTCCGATGATGGCAATATGCCTTCAGATAGTGCTTTTCCGCTTCGACCGAGAGCTGACGGCAAGTGATAACCCGTTGCGATTTCTCCCCCTTCGAATTTTCGTATTCAATCACCAAGCCTAGGCCGGACAATGAGCCAAGCTCGTCGACAGCATCTGAACTTTCTTCATTCTCATCATCGTCAAATTCAGGGACAGATAGCGCTAGGTCTCCGAATCTTTCATTCAGAATTGGCTTCACTGCACGATTGAGAAGTTCTCGAAGTTTCATCACACCCCCTCCAGCAAGCGATCCGCCTGCGCGCGTGCTTCGTCGGTGATCTCGGCTCCGCTGAGCATGCGCGCGATCTCTTCCTGGCGCCCGGCCTCATCCAGCCGCTCGACCGATGTCTTCGTCACCGTCCCCTCGGAGGACTTGGCGATGCGGTAGTGCGTGCCGCCGCGCGCCGCGACCTGCGGTGAGTGCGTCACCGCCAACAATTGCCCGTCCTGCGCCAGTCGCGCGAGCCGCTCCCCGATGGCGCTCGCCACCGCGCCGCCGACGCCGCGGTCGATCTCGTCGAAGATCACCGTCGCCGCCCCGCCCTGCTCAGCCAGCGCCACCTTGAGCGCGAGGATGAAGCGCGAGAGCTCACCTCCCGAAGCGATCTTGGCGAGCGGCGCGAAGCCTGCGCCGGGGTTGGTCTCGATCAGGAATTCGACCGCGTCGATCCCTGCCGCGCCCCATTTCTCCGCCGGCAGTTCCTGCACGTCGGTACGGAATTGCGCGGCGTCGAGTTTGAGCGGCGCGAGTTCCGCCGCCACCGCCGCGTCCAAGCGTTGCGCCCCATTTATCCGCGCTTCATGCAATTGCCGCGCCGCGGTGCGATAGAGCTCCCCCTTCTCGCGCTCGGCGGTCTCCAGCGCGTCGAGTTCCGCTTCGCCGCCTTCGATGGCATCGAGTGCCGCGCGGAATTCGCGCATCTTGCGCGGCAGTTCGTCGACTTCGCAGCGATGCTTGCGAGCCAGCGCGCGCAGTTCGAACAGCCGCGTCTCGGCGGCGTCGAGCGCGGCGGGATCGTGCTGTAGCGCCTCGGCGGCCGCTTCCAGCTTCTCCTCGGCCTCGGTCGCTTCGATCACGGCACGGTCGAGAGAAGCCAGCGCTTCGGCCAGCAGCGGATGTTCCCCGCCGATCCGGTCGAGCCGCCGCGCGGCGCTGCGCAATTGCGCCAGCGGCGCGTCGCTGCCGTCCCAGACGTGGCGCAATTCCTCGAGGTCGCCCGCCAGCCTCTCGCCCTTCTGCATGTCGGCGCGGGCATTGGCGAGCCGCTCCTCCTCGCCCGCCTGCGGTTCGAGCGTCGTCAGCTCGGTCAGATGCGCCAGCAGCAGGTCCTGCTCGGCTTTCGCTTCTTCGATTTCTTCTTGCGCTTTGCGCAAGGCTTCGCTGGCGCGCTGCCACGCCGTCCACGCCTGCGCGACCGCCTCGACATCACCACCCGCATAGCGATCGAGCAGCACCCGGTGCCCGCGCGGATTCACGAGCCCGCGATCGTCATGCTGGCCATGCAGTTCGACCAGCGCACCGCCGATTTCGCGCAGCAGCGCCACGCCGACGGGCTGGTCGTTGATGAACGCCTTTGATCCGCCATCGGCCTTCAGCTGCCGGCGGATCAGCAGCGGCTCGCCCTCTTCGATTTCGAGGTCGGCATCGTCCAGCGCTGCGGAAAGAGTGGACGGGAGGCGCGCGAACTCGAAACTCGCGGTGACGCTGGCCTTGTCCTCTCCGGCCCGCACCAATCCGCTATCCGCTCGATTGCCAAGGACCAGCCCCAGCGCATCGAGCAGGATCGATTTGCCCGCCCCCGTCTCGCCGGTAAGAACGCCCAACCCGCGCCCGAAGTCAAGCTCCAGCGCCTCGATCAATACGATATTGCGGATGGAAAGCCGGGTCAGCATACAGGCCGCAGTCTCTAGACCAAGCCGCGCGGCGCGTCACCGTTGGTAATTGCGCAATTCCACCGCGTTGCGCGCAATCAATGACTTACTTGCGCGCGAGCGATCAGCCGCCGAGTTGCGTCGGCGCGTGATCGCCGATCAGTTCGTAGGCTTTCTCGTACCATTCGCTGCCCGGATAATTTGCGCCCAGAACGGCGGCATATTTCTTCGCTTCGGTCGGAATACCGAGCGCGAGGTTCGATTCGGTCAGGCGATAGAGCGCTTCGGGCGCGTGGCTGGTGGTCTGGTAATCGTCGACCACGTTCTGGAACCGGATCACCGCCGCCGCCCATTTGGCAGTGCGCTGGTAGAAGCGGCCGATTTCCATTTCCTTGCCGGCCAGGTGATCGTTGACGAGATCCATCTTGAGCCGGGCGTCGGCGGCATATTCGGTCTGCGGGAAGCGGCGATCGACTTCGCGCAGCGCGGTCAGCGCCTGCTCGGTCACTTTCTGGTCACGCTGTACGTCGCTAATCTGCTCGTAATAGCTGAGCGCGATCAGGTAATAGGCGTAAGGCGCGTCCTTGTTACCCGGGTGGATCGACAGGAAGCGCTGCGCGCTCTGGATAGCCTTGGTGTAATCGCGCGAGACGTAATAGCTGAACGCGCTCATCAACTGCGCGCGTCGGGCCCAGGGCGAATAGGGATGCTGCCGCTCGACCTCGTCGAACAGCGCCGCAGCCAGCTTGGCATTGCCGCGATCGAGCCGGTCCTTGGCCGAGGCGTAAAGCGTCTCGACGTCACGCGCGACGTAGGCAGTGTCCCGCTCGCCCCCGCCGCCGGTAGAACAGGCGGCCAGCGTGGCGGTGGCGAGGGCGGAAACGGCAATCGCGCGCAGGCGCGGCAGGCGGGCTTTGGCAAACATGGGTGGCGCTATAGCCCTGCCCCCGCTGAACGCCAAGTGAAGTTGTGAGCCGTCGGCAGCCAAAACTGGGGAATGATCGGAACCGGCGCGCAGGCGGGGATCAGTCCGCCATCGGATCGTCTTCGAGCGGTGCGACGCGGCGCTGGCCGCTTTCGCCTTCGGGCGCATCCCAGGTCAGGTGATGCCCTTCGAGCGCGACGAGGTTGTTGCCGCGGATAATCTCGGCGTGGGTCTGGTAGCCGAGCAGTTGTTCGGCCGGCAGGTCCGGGTTGTTGATCATCACCCGCGTCTCCTCGCTGGTGAAGTCAGTCAGGCCGCGGGCACGCTCCACGCCGTCCTTGTCGTAGATGTGGAGCACGTCGCCGCGGCTGAAATCGCCATCCATCGACAGCACGTCGTCGCGGTGGATCGGTGCGCCGCTGCCAAGCTTCGCCGCTGCCTCGTCGCCGATGACGAGATGCCCGGCCATTTGCAGGCGGTCGGCCAGCCAGGTATCCCAGACCGAGGCCGGATTGGGATTGGGCAGGCACTTGGTGCAGCGCCGCTCGCCGTTCAGGATGGCTGAAATCGGCCGCGGTTCCTCACCATCGGCAATCCACGCGGTGCAGCCCGCGTTCTGCGCCATGTTCGCCGCCTGCAGCTTGGTCAGCATGCCGCCCGTTCCGAGCGTGGTCTTGCCGGCCGTCGCGGCCAGGTATTCGCTCACGTCGCTGACTTCCTCGACCAGCTTTGCGTCCGGATCGTCCGGATTGCGATCGTACAGCCCGTCGATGGTGGTCAGGATCACGAAATCGTCGGCCTGCACCATCTGCGCGATCTTGGCCGCCAGCCGGTCGTTATCGCCGACGCGGATTTCTTCGGTCGTAATTGTATCGTTCTCGTTGACGATCGGGATGATGTTCGACTGCAGCAGGCGGTGGACGGTGTTCTTGGTGTTGAGGAAGCGGCGGTGATCCTCGAAGTCGCCCAGCGTCAGCAGGATCTGCGCGATCTCGAAATCGAATTCGTATCCGACCTGCTTGTAGGCGTTGAGCAGCTGGGGCATGCCGCAGGCCGCGGCCGCCTGCTTGTCGGTCAATCCGGCCTCGCCCGGCTCGACGCCGACCGCCTTCATGCCCAGCGCCACGGCCCCGCTCGAGCACAGGATCACTTCGTGCCCCTCCGCACGCAGCCGGGCGATATCCTCCATCAGGCGCTGTATGAAGCCGAAGCGCGGAGTCAGCCGCTCGGTATTGGCGAGCAGCGCGGAGCCGACCTTGACGACGATCTTGCGCGGTTCCGGGATCTTTCGCGATTTGGTGGTGTCGGGCGAAGCTGTGCGGGTCTGCTGGGTCAAAACGTGCCTTATTCTCGGTGGCGGGCGGTCAGTCGTGTCTGCCTGCGCCGCTAACGGTTACAATTCTCGCAGGACTACCTATGTTGCAATGCAGCAACTTCAACGGTTTTCTGCGCCGGGCACTCTTCGTGTGCCGTCCGCCGCGCGGGGCCGACAGACGATACAGGGAGCACCCATGAACGACCAGACACTCGATCCGGCGATCCACATCCAGCAACTCGGCACCGCAGCGCGCGACGCTGCGCGCGGGCTCGTCTCCGCCAGCACCGAAGCGAAGAATAAAGCGCTGATGGAAGCGGCCAGGGCGCTGCGCGAAGCGACGCCGGCGCTGCTCGAAGCCAACGCCAGGGATGTGGCGAGCGTCGAGGGCAAGAAGGACGAAGCGTTTATCGACCGGCTCAAGCTGGACGAAGCCCGCGTCGAAGGCATGGCGAGCGCACTCGAACAGATCGCCGAACTGCCCGATCCCGTCGGCCGTGTGCTCGCCCAGTTCGACCGGCCCAACGGCCTCAGGATCGAGCGGGTGGCGGTGCCGATCGGCGTGATCGGCATGATCTACGAAAGCCGCCCCAATGTCGGCGCCGATGCCAGCGCCCTGTGCCTCAAGAGCGGTAACGCCGTGATCCTGCGCGGGGGCAGCGAGAGCCGCCATTCGACGCGCGAGATCGTCGCCTGCATGCAGGCCGGGCTCAAGGCGGCGGGCCTGCCCGAGAACGCCGTACAGACCGTCCAGACGACCGACCGCAATGCCGTCGCCGAGCTGCTCAAGGCCGACGAACACGTCGACCTCGTCATTCCGCGAGGCGGACGCGGGCTCGTCGAGCTGGTGCGCGACCAGGCGAGCGTGCCGACGCTGCTGCACCTCGACGGCAATTGCCACTCCTATGTCCACGAAGCGGCCGATGTCGCCAAGGCCGTCGACGTCGTCCGCAATGCCAAGCTGCGCCGCACCGGCATCTGCGGGGCGACCGAGAGCGTCGTCGTCGACCGCGTCATCGCCCCCGCCCTCATCCTCGCCCTCGCCGATGCGATGGCCGGTGACTGCGAGCTGCGCGGCGACGAGACTGCGGTACAGCTCGACGACCGCATCACCCCGGCCTCCGAGGACGACTGGAACACCGAATATCTCGGCCCCATCGCCAGCGTGAAGGTGGTCGACGGGCTCGACGAAGCGATCGAATGGGTCGAAGGCCACAGCTCGCACCACACCGATGCGATCCTGACCGAAGACGCCGAGGCCGCACGCCGCTTCATGACCGCAATCGACAGCGCCATCGTGATGCACAACGCCTCCACGCAATTTGCCGACGGCGGCGAGTTCGGCATGGGCGCGGAGATCGGCATCGCCACCGGCAAGATGCACGCCCGCGGCCCCGTGGGGCTGGAGCAGCTGACCAGCTTCAAGTACCTCGTGCATGGCTCAGGGCAGACTCGCGAATAATTTTCCTACACGCGCATTTTCTGCTTCACGCTTGCGGATGACCCGCCGCACCGACAACCGCACGACCCGCTTGCCCGTCCCGGCAGGCGAAATCCCCACCTTCGACCCCGTGCCGATCAAGCCGCGGTCCGACGGCTGGACGCCCGAGCGCCAGCGCGATTTCATCGCCGCGCTCGCCGATACCGGCAGCGTCGAGGCCGCGTGCAAAGCGGTCAACATGTCCACCGTCGGCGCCTATCGCATCCGCCGCCTGCCCGAAGGCGCGAGCTTTCGCGCCGCATGGGACGCCGCGCTCGAATGCGGGGTCCAGCGGCTGGAAGACGTCGCCATGGACCGCGCGCTCAACGGGGTGGAGGAGACGCTCCATTACCACGGCCAGGAAGTCGGCAAACGCCGCAAATACAACGACCGGCTGCTGATGTTCATGCTCCGCAACCGCGCGCCCGAGCGCTACGCCGTGGGCGTCAACGGCGGCAAGGGCGCAGGCGCACTCAAGGGACTCAACGCCGTTGGCAAGATGGAAAAGCGCCGCCTGAAGAACAAATGGCGCAAGAAATGGGAGAAGGACTGGGGCAAGGAGCAGCTCAAGCGCGAAGTCGCGACCATGGAATCGATCAACGCCAAGATCGACAGGATCCGCGAGAAGGAAGAGCGCCTCGAAAGCCCCCGCGTCCGCGCGCTGCGCGAAGCACTCGACGAAGCCGTCCGCGAGGACAAGGCCAACCGCTACAGCGCCTACCGCGATCCCGAACACGAACTCTACCGCATGCCGCGCCACCCGGACGATATGGACGTGATGCCCTACGAACTCTCCGAAGGCGAGACCGAGGAGGACTATGCCGGGATCGTGTCCGACCTCTCCTTCTGCGCGCCGGAGGCGGAGGGCGAGGAAGCGGACGGCGACGGGCGCAGGGTGCGGACGCTCAAAGACAACAGCTGGACCTAGCTCGCTATCACGTGGCGGAGTACGGTCCGCGACCAGCGGACCGCAAGCGCGACCGCGCGCCCGAAGCGCTTGCGCGGAGGAAAGCCAAGATTGCGGATGCAATCGGCGGCGCCTTAGTGCGCCACTCTATCTAAGCGCTGCTCCCTCCCTCGAAGCATAGGCAGGTTAGCTCCGCCACAAGACGCTAGCGTAATGCAAACTCGGTAGAACCGTCGAGCGTCGAGCGAACTCCGTACAGTGAGAAATTCGAAGCGCATTTGCACTCCCAATGATTCAGCTTGAAGATTCCTCAGCCGCGTTTTGAATTCGAATTAAGCAGTTCTTCCTTTGCCATCCTCTCTAAGAGTTTAGCTACTTGCTTATCATTTGGCTTTCGGACGACAAACGATCGCTTAGCACGCGTATACGCAACGAGCCGCTTTAATTTCGACCTGTCGGCAACCCGCACTACATCGTGCTTAAGCTCATCCAATATACCTCCAAGCATCATCCAAAGATATAAGCTTCCCGGCTCAGCTAACTCAAGCAACCGCTCCGCCGCTTCTTCCCAACCTTCCGCTCGCGCACCAATCAAGTGGTAAAAATTTAGAACCTCCAAAAAACCAATCGTTTCAGACCGTAGCGCACGTTCGGCGAAAATACCGCCCAGCTTTTGAAAACCAAGCCGCTGCCTGGTCTTACTCGAAACTGATCGAGCCAGCGAAAGAACAACCTCCGCAATGGCCTCCGCCGATTCTGGATCAAGGTCTTTTGCTGCTTTGTCGAAATTGATGAACGCCATGGCGCCCCATCTGTAGAATCTACTCTTTGCGAGTTCTGGTGCGAAGAGAGTTCCAACTTGAAAAGCTGAAAGCTCAGACCAAAGTAACAGCTCGTAAGACTCAACCTTTCTATCGCGCCCGACGTCATTAACGTTCTTGAATACTTCTATAAGATTCTGCTTAATTACGACGAGTGAGTACTCAAGATCGAGAAATGTCCGGATTTTGACCTGCTGATCAGTCGTACGAGCCTCAGCCAAGTATGATGATCTCAAACTATCAATCTTTTTCGGCTCCTCAGGCCCGTCGGAGATCGCTTGAGTAATAGGCTGCCAGGTCTGCTCTTCTTCCTTATCGTTGACGGCCCAAAGAGCATCAAGAAGTGGGTCAAAATCTTTCTCAACCAACTCATCTTCAAACTGAACCAAAGAAGCTTCCAAATCGCTGTTCAGCGCAGAGATGATCCGCGGATCATTTGGTCTTAGCGCGGTAACCACGTCCAACACATCTGAAACGCTTGTGTAATTTTTCTCCGCAAGAAATTCATCAAGAGCTTGATTGTCATCATTAAGCCCCATACCGAGGGCAAATGAGTAGAAAAATCCATATCGGAAAAATAAGGTGTCGCCAGACCTTGCAAAAAGTTTGGCGTCCAATATTTCGTCAAGAACACTCATCGAATTAAATCCAAGAAGAGTCCGTGTTTTGAAATCATCACAAAACGCCAACCATCTCCTTACCGTGAATGTCGACGCCTTCTCTTTGTATAAATTTTTTGCGAAATCAGCGACTAGCTCAATTTTATTCTTGTAATTGAAAGATCCAGTGTAGCTATCACTAGGCTTTCGAAGGCTGTCGAGAAAGAACTTCTGAAGTATATCGACACGATTAAGGGGAATAAAGTTGCCGTCAACGAATAATATCTTCAAATACATCACGACGTTGCTTGGAGTTAAAGGAATGCAAAGGCCTAATAAATCGTCATACACTTTTTGCGTTACTGACGACGCGACATCATGATCATCCGTATCAAAAAATGTTTCGGCCAATTCACGCACTTGAGAACGGGATAAGCTCCACAAATGCAATTCATCGTATTCTAAGCCCAGTTCACCAAGCGCTACTCCAGCTCCTGGAAACAGGCCTCTGTTACTTGAAATCGCTATAACCCTTAGAACCTCAGGTATTTTCGAAAGCTCAGAGATCAATTTTCGGTCACGCTCCAAATCGACATTGTCTATGAGAACCGTGACCGTTCGCTCCCCAAGCTTTTCACCTTTTGTAATGTCGTCTTGAATCTTCTTCTTATAATTTGGCATGTGGCGCGCATCGCCCAGATAGGTGCGCCCGCCTCTAAGATGTATCTCTGTCGATATCCTTCCAAGCAGGGTCGTACCGCCATATTCTGACCGCGAGTCGATAAGGTATGATTTGGTGCAATCGACTAGCTGATTGACGGTGACCCCATCGCGAGACTCATCAAAATCTAATGCCGCCGACTGCGGGCTTCTCGATAGCCGTGGCTCAGTGTAGATCAATTTCTCAGACGGTGTGGTGAAAAGATTATTCTGCCATCCGCCCGCATGCTTATCAGCTTGCAGGACCTGCTCCAGAGACGTTCCTTGTTCATTGGCCAGAGACATTCGACCTGCTCGCCGTTGTCGTGGAATGATGAATCTACCCGCATAATCAGGATCGTCGGTGACGTGACCCCCTGATTTTCCTCCAAGTTGGATTAGAGTCCGGCCCTGACAGAAGGACGGACGAGATGAAGAGAACGAGGTTTTCAGAAGAGCAGATCATCGGCGTGCTCAAGGAGGCGGAGGCGGGAGCGAAGACCGCCGACCTGGCCCGGCGACACGGGGTTTCGGAAGCGACGATCTACAACTGGAAGTCGAAGTATGGTGGGCTGGAGGTGTCTGATGCCCGGCGGCTCAAGGAGCTCGAGAGCGAGAACGCCAAGCTCAAGCGCCTGCTGGCCGACACGATGCTGGACAAAGCGGCGTTGAAGGATCTTCTGGCAAAAAAGTTCTGACGCCCGCCGCGCAGCGGGAAGCTGTCGCTCATCTTCAGGCATGCCACGGGATGAGCGAGCGGCGGGCGTGCCGTGTCATCGATGCCGATCGCAAGAGCGTGCGTTACCGTTCCACCCGGGGCGATGACGCCGATCTGCGTGAGAAGCTGCGCGAGCTGGCCAACCAGCGACGGCGGTTCGGCTATCGCCGTCTGCACATCCTGCTGCGCCGGGAGGGGATCATGATCAACCGGAAGAAGACCCAGAGGCTCTACAAGGAGGAAGGCTTGGCGGTGAGGCGTCGACGCAGTCGCAGGCGCGCAGTCGGCACGAGGGCACCTGCTCCGGTGCTCGCCTTACCGAACCAGCGCTGGAGCCTGGACTTCGTGCACGACCAGATGGCGTCGGGCAGGAGGTTCCGGGTGCTCAACGTGGTCGATGACGTGACAAGGGAGTGTCTGGCAGCGGTGCCGGACACGTCGATCTCTGGTCGCCGTGTCGTTCGAGAGCTGACCGAGCTGATCGCCCAGCGTGGCAAGCCCGGCATGATCGTCAGCGACAACGGAACCGAGCTCACCAGCAACGCCGTGCTGGCATGGTGCGGCGAGATCGGCGTCGAGTGGCATTATATCGCGCCCGGAAGGCCGATGCAGAATGGCTATGTCGAGAGCTTCAACGGTCGCATGCGGGACGAACTGCTCAACGAGACGCTGTTCATGAGCATGGCCCATGCCCGTGTCGAGATCGCCGCCTGGGTGGATGATTACAACCGGGAGCGACCGCACTCATCGCTTGGCTACGCAACACCGGCGGCGTTCGCCGCCGAACTGGATAAGCAATGGCCTGCTTCGCTACGCCCTACGGGCTCCACTACGCAGCCCATTGCTTCAATCGCGCTTATGCGCAAAACAACCGCCCGGCTCTAATCCCAGCTGGGGGAAAGCTGGGGGTCACGTCATCGGGGAAAAGCGAGGTGTCGGCAGTCCAAATTTCACGCGGAGAGTCATGATAGCGTATAGGAAAAACCTTTAGATCGCTTCCCGAGAGGTGCGTGAAATTTGCCACATTTGGCCATTCAGAGCCTTGATAGATCGCCCCGCTGGCCAAAACTATTGATTGGCCCGCACTGCCGTGAGCAATCTCGACTTCATTCTCGTGCAAGTGACCATGCAGTAGCAAGTCGAAATTATCATTCACCGCGGCCTTAACACCGGTGCGCTCAACTTCAGACAGCCATGAAAGTGGATGGTGGGTCAAAGCAACTCGCAAAGCTGACCCGCGATTATGACTCTCGGTCGCCTCGCAGACACATCTCTGAGATAGTATAAGCTTTCCTTGATCATAATCATCAAATGAAAAGGCCGCAGAATTCAACCCCCACACCTCAATCGGGAATCCTGCCTGTTCAAAATTTTGAATCAAGTAGCAGGTAGTATCATCGGGGAAAATTCTGCCAGAAAAAAAGTCCTCATACCAATATTTGAATGCTCTTTGTCTTTTTTCAATCTGATAAACTGATTGTCCGTTGAATAAATCATCGATTTCACGGCGGGTTTTTAGATCACGGGTTAGACCGCTATTGAAGCTACGATCGACGTCATGATTTCCGGGCACAAGAAGGAGCCGATCTCGATCAAGTTTGAGGGCGGTTAGAAGCTGATTGAAGAACTTCTCAGCCTCTTGATATTCCCGCGCGCACCCGGTTCTAGCGATGTCACCGGTGAAGAAAACGAAGTCAGGTGCACCAAATCGTAGGGTCAGATTTGGCAAAGAATTCAGCAGCGCTGAAACTAGACGGTTTTGATCATACGAGTTTTGCCCCGAGAAATGCACATCAGAAAGATGCAACCAACTCAGCGTCCCCTTGATACCTTGCACTAATATCCCCAATCATTTGCGGGAGATGAATCTACTCCTCCCCCATTCTAAGAGCAGCTATAAACGCTTCTTGCGGAATTGAAACATTCCCATACTCCCGCATCCGCGCCTTCCCCTTCTTTTGCTTCTCCAGCAGCTTCTTCTTCCGCGAAATATCGCCGCCGTAGCATTTCGCCGTCACATCCTTGCGTAGCGCGGCAATCGTCTCGCGGGCGATGATCTTGCCGCCGATGGCGGCCTGGATCGGGATCTTGAAGAGGTGGCGCGGGATCAGGTCCTTGAGCCGCTCGCACATGCCGCGGCCGCGCTCTTCCGCCACGCTGCGGTGGACGATCAGGCTGAGCGCGTCGACCGGCTCGTTGTTGACGAGGATGTTCATCTTGACGAGGTCGCCCTCGCGACTGCCGATCTGTTCGTAGTCGAAGCTGGCATAGCCGCGGCTGATCGATTTCAGGCGGTCGTAGAAGTCGAACACCACTTCGTTGAGCGGCAGATCGTAGGTCACCTGCGCCCTAAGAGTACTAGCGCCGCCGACATAGGTGAGGTTGGTCTGGATGCCGCGCCGGTCCTGGCACAGTTTGAGGATGGCGCCGAGATAATCGTCGGGCGTGTAGATCGTGGCCTTGATCCACGGCTCCTCGATCACGTCGATGCGGTTGACGTCGGGCCAGTCGGCCGGGTTGTGGATCTCGATCACCTTGGCGTCCTCGGTCTTGGTGTGGGCAAGGTGGACGGTGTAGACCACGCTGGGCGCGGTGGTGATGAGGTCGAGATCGTATTCGCGGCTGAGGCGCTCCTGGATGATCTCGAGGTGCAGTAGGCCGAGGAAGCCGGCGCGGAAGCCGAAGCCCAGCGCGGCGGAGCTTTCCATCTCGTAGGAGAAGGAGGCGTCATTGAGGCGCAGCTTGCCGATGCTCTCGCGCAGTTTCTCGAAATCCGCCGCGTCGACCGGGAACAGGCCGCAGAACACCACCGGCTGGACTTCCTTGTAGCCCTTGAGCGGCTCGGGCGCTCCGTTCTTCACCGTGGTGATGGTGTCGCCGACGCGGGCCTGCTCGACCTCCTTGATCTGCGCGGTGATGAAGCCGATTTCGCCGGGGCCGATTTCGGGCAGGTCGACGCGCTTGGGGGTGAAGCAGCCGACGCGGTCGATCAGGTGCTGGGTGCCGCCCTGCATGAAGCGGACGTTGAGGCCCTTGGTCAGCACGCCGTCGATCACGCGCACGAGGATGACGACGCCGAGATAGGGGTCGTACCAGGAGTCGACGAGAGAGGCCTTGAGCGGGGCGTCGCGGTCGCCCTCGGGCGGCGGGATCTTGGCGACGATGGCTTCGAGCACGTCTTCGATGCCGATGCCGGACTTGGCCGACGTCATGACGGCTTCGGAGGCGTCGAGGCCGATGATGTCCTCGATCTCGGCGCGGACCTGCTCGGGCTCGGCGGCGGGGAGGTCGATCTTGTTGATGACGGGGACGATCTCGTGGTCGTGCTCGATCGACTGGTAGACATTGGCCAGCGTCTGCGCCTCGACCCCCTGTGCCGCGTCGACGACGAGCAACGCGCCTTCGCATGCGGCGAGGCTGCGCGAGACTTCGTAGGCGAAGTCGACATGGCCGGGCGTGTCCATGAGGTTGAGCTCATAGGTCTCGCCGTCGGAGGCGGTGTAATTGAGGCGCACGGTCTGCGCCTTGATGGTGATGCCGCGCTCCTTTTCGATGTCCATATTATCAAGGACTTGCTCGGACATCTCGCGCGCGGTCAGCCCGCCGCAGACCTGGATCAGCCGGTCGGCGAGCGTGCTCTTGCCATGGTCGATGTGAGCGATAATCGAAAAGTTGCGGATCTTGGAAAGGTCGGTCATCTGACCGCCCCATTAGACGCGCACTGATCAAATGTCAGTATGTCTTGTGGGCCGTGTAGGAAAGACATTTTTCGAGCCGGATTCGCTGCTTGCGAAACCGGCTCAATCCTGGAGAGATTTGCGGCGGCGCGCTTACTTGAGCGTCGCGCTGCCGAAGAAAACGCCGAAGGCGCGGCACCAGATTACGACCGAATTGGCGTCGGCGACATCGGCGGAAGCGGGAATGCGATAGATCTGCTCTCCGCTGCTCGATTTGAGGCGGCCAAGGTCGACATAGTCTTTGCTACGTACGGCGCGGCCATTGCGCGGGTTGCTGGCATCGCTCAGCCAGACGCGCAAATCGGGGCCGCCGCGGACCTTGAAATCGCCCTTGAGCTTCACGCCGAGGCCGCCGCCCTTCAATTTAACGATCTCGACACCGCCCGACGCGGGGTGCGAGCTGTCGGCACCGCGAAACTGGCCGGTCGACGAAAGTTCGGCCGCCATGGCCGGGGCCGGTACGGCGACAGCCGCAAAGCTGAGCGTGGCTGCGCTGGCGGAAACGGCCAGAATTGCCGGCTGCGATTGCCTTTCCGATAGTCTTGAACATCGTTCCATCCTTTCAAACGTGAGGCGTCAGTGCCTTCATCGCTCGGTTCGGTCGGGAGGTTACAGCGGTCGCTTTGCGAACGTGGGGATCAAGCCGCGCGGGCGGCGTCTGATGTGAGGTCCAGCTGCATGAATTGCGGTCGGGATTTTTGGCCGTCCGACCGGTTGGTCAGGGGATAGTGTCCCGGAGGAAGCGCCGCCAGCGGCATGCCCGCCGAGGCCAGCATATATGGCGAGACGCGATGGCGGGTGCACAACCCATCGGCACCGTCGCTGATCAGCGGAGTCTCGAATTCGATGCCCTGCTCAGCCTCGACGGAGCGTCGGACGGCCCCCACGACCAATTGCCCCTCGCCCAGGTCGAGGACCAGTTGGGTCCCCAGCGGAACGTTGAGAATGCCTTCGATCCGTGCGCCTGTCTTGGACAGGTTGCGCAGCACCGCATCGTAGCGATGATCTTCATGAATTACGCCAATCCTGCGAAATACCGATTTGCGTTCCGACCGATGCTTGGCCGGACCGTTGGGCTCGAATGCCAAGTCGCCGCTTTCCAGTTTCTCGAGCACGACATCCTGCGGGATCGCTTTCGAGAAGATGAAGCCCTGTATGTAGGTCGCGCCGCGTTCCCGCACGAGTTCAAGCTCGTCCATGGCCTCGACGCCTTCTGCCACCGTGGTCATGTTGAGCGCGCCGGCAAGGCTTACAATCGCTGTGATGATGGCAGAATTGTTGTTGTCGTTCTCGGTCGATCCGCGAACGAAGCTCTGGTCGATCTTGATCTTGTCGAACGGCGCGTTCTTCAGATAGCCGAGCGATGAATAGCCGGTGCCGAAATCATCGAGCGCCAGCGCCACGCCAAGCTTTTTAAGCGCAACGAACATATCATGCGTCGCATTGGGATCGCCGATGAAAACGCTCTCGGTCAGCTCGAGCTCGAGCCGCCTCGGATCAAGGCCCGAATCCTTCAGTGCCTTGCAGACGATCTGCGGAAGGTTCGGATCGCCAAACTGCACGGCCGAGACGTTTACCGCGACCGAAATATCGCCTGGCCAGGAAGATGCATCTGTACATACCCTGCGGAGAACCCATTCGCCCAGATCGCCGATCTGGTTGGTGTCTTCGGCGACCGGGATGAAGTCACCCGGACTTATCCAGCCCCGCTCCGGATGATTCCAGCGGATCAGCGCTTCGAAACATTTGACCCTGTGTGTCTTGGCGTCGACCAGCGGCTGGTAGTGCATCTCCAACCCCTGATCCATGGACAGGGCATCGCGCAGGTCTTCCTCGATTTCACGACGATGCCGCGCACCGTCCTTCAGTTCGCTGGAATAAAAACGGTACTGACCGCGCCCGCCGCCTTTCGCGGCGTAGAGTGCAAGGTCCGCGGCGCCGACGAGTTCTTCGGTATCGATGCCGTCATAGGGCGCGATCGCAATTCCCACCGACGTGCCGATAATCGCGCGCGCTCCATCGATCGAATAGGGCTGCGAGATCATCTGGATAACGCGCGCCGCGACTTCGCCGAGCCGCCCGCGATCCTCGATGTCGGGCAGGATCACCTGAAATTCATCGCCACCCAAACGCCCGATTTCACCGTTGCCGCCGATAATGCGTTCAAGACGCTGGCCGACCTGTTTGAGCAGCTCGTCGCCCGCGGGATGCCCGAGCGTGTCGTTCACCTGCTTGAAACGGTCGAGGTCGAGCATCATCAGCGCGCAAGAACGCTTGGCAGCCTTATAGGCTGTCAGCGTCGTGGTCAGCCGCTTGGTCATGCGGTGGCGATTGGCGAGACCCGTCAGCGAGTCATATTGCGCCATACGGCCAACCTCGAGCTGGTTTTGGCGTACGGCCGTTATGTCCTTGGCGCTGCCACGATAGCCCAGCAGATCGCCATTTCCGTCGAGCTGGGGCTTACCAGAGATGGACCACCAGATCTTTCTGTCGTCACTCTCTCCAATAGAAATGCGAACCGGCAGGTCGGAGATGGTGTTTCGTGCACGCAGCAAGAACGGCAGCGGCCTTTGCGGCGATTGCTCGCCCTTTTCTTCCTCTCCCCTCTCCAGGATGAAGAGTTCGGACAGGGGCTTGCCGATCAGTTCGTCGGCACTGCAGCCGAACTGGGCTGCTGCATTTTCTGAAAGATAGATAAGCTTGGATTCGGAATCGGTTGCCCAGAACCAGCCCAGGTCGGCGCTTTCGAAATCGTCGAGCAACGACAGCCGGCGCGGATCGGTCTTGCCGATCGCGCGCGATCCAGTGGCATCGCCGCCACCCTTGACATGCCTCTTCGAGAAGAAATTTCCGATTGCCATTACTTGCTCAATTCATCCCGATCGATGTCTCCGATGCGCGAACCTGATTATATTTTTCCCGGCTGACAGCCTTACATTCTTATGCCTACCAAGCAGTTAACCCGCCTCAGCCGGCAGCGGCCTTTTTCAGCGAGAATGTGGTGTCGCTGATGTGAAGGTCGATCCTGCCCGCTTCGGAATCCGGCAAGGGCGTCGCGAACTCGAGCCCCATGCGGTCTTCCTTGCTCCAGCGTGTGGTCCCGGTCACGATCACGCGTTCGGTGATGGCCACCCTGAAGATCGTGCCGGCGGGCACGTTCCAGAGGCCTTCGATCAGCGCCCCGGTCGAGGAGATATTTCGAATGGTGCCTTGGTAATGCTGGCCATCATGCTCGAGCAGGATTTTACGCAGCATGCTCTGACGGGGCGCACGGGCCGACTTCGGGCCGCGGGCAATCGCTGTCAGCCCGGTTTCCAGCCGCTTGGTCGCTTCGGCCTTGTTCAGTGGCTTCTCGTAGATATAGCCTTGGATGTGGCTGCATCCGTGCATCCGCACGAGATCGAGCTCGTCGAGCGTTTCGACACCTTCTGCAGTGGTATCCATCCCCAGTTCCTGGGCGAGACTGGTGATAGAGGCGATGATCGCGCCGTTCCGACTACCCGGCACGGTTGCGCCGCGCACGAAGCTCTGGTCGATCTTGATCTTGTTGAAAGGCGCCGTCTTGAGGTAGCCGAGCGATGAATAGCCTGTCCCGAAATCATCGAGCGCCAGACGCACGCCGATTCCGCTGAGTGCAGCAAACATCGCGTCGGTGCCTTCATCGTCGTTGAGGAAGACGCTTTCGGTAATTTCGAGCTCTAGTCTCGTCGGTGCGACACCGGCCTGTGCCAGCGCACTGGTGATGATCGTGGGCAGCTGTTCGTTCGAGAACTGGAGCGGAGACACGTTGACTGCGCAGCGGATCGACTTGGGCCAGGACGCGAGATCGTGGCAAGCGGTACGGATGGCCCACTCGCCAATCGCCTGGATCAACCCGGTATCTTCGGCAATGGGGATGAACTTTGCCGGACTGATGTAGCCATGCTGCGGGTGCTTCCAGCGCAGCAGTGCTTCGAAGCCGGCAATCCGCTCGGTCGCAGTCTGGACGACCGGCTGGTAATGCAGCTCCAGTTGCCCTTCGCTGATCGCTTCGCGCAGGTCGCGCTCCAGTTGCGAGCGTTCCTCCGCTGCAGAGTGCAGGTCGTTCGAATAGAAGTGAAAGCGCCCTCGCCCGCCATCCTTGGCAGCGTACAGCGCGAGGTCGGCATTACGAATGACGTCTTCGCTCGATTCACCGTTTTCGGGCGATATGGCGATCCCGATCGATACCCCGATGACGACACGTTGGCCTTCGATCGAATAGGGCTGCGACAGCGAACGGATGATTCCCGCCGCGAGATAGGAAAGCTTGTCCTTCGGCACACGCCCGGGAAGAATGACCTTGAACTCGTCTCCACCTAGCCGACCGACCCGGCCCATGTTGCCGACCGTCGACTCCAGCCGTTCGGCTACTTGCTTCAGCAAGGCATCGCCTGCCGGGTGACCCAGCGTATCGTTGACATGCTTGAACCGGTCGAGGTCGAGCAGGAACACCGCGCATTCGCGGTTGGCGACCTTGGGCGAGGCCAGGATCTTTTCCAGCGACTGCGACATCTGGTGGCGGTTCGCGAGGCCCGTCAGGGAGTCGAAATGGGCGAGACGCGAGGCATGTTCTTGGCTGCGGCGCTTCTCCGTCAGGTCGGTCCCCGACCCGCGGAAGCCGCAGAAGTTCTGGAAGCTGTCGAAGATCGGACGACCACTGATCGACCACCACCGCTCTTCCTCGATCCCGGCGGCCTTCACCGGCAGTTCCTGGAAGGCCGAGCGCGCGGAGAGATGAAACGCGATCGTGCGCTCGCCTTCGCGATTGTCATGCGCAAGGTCGAACAGTTCGGTGATAGGGCGGCCGATGAGCCGCTTGGCCTTGGTGCCCAAGCGGTTTGCCACCGGGCCGGAGACATAGGTCAGCAGGCCCCGCCGGTCGGTTTCCCAGAACCAGCCGTTCCCGGTTTCCTCGTAGTCGCGAAGAATATCGATCGCGCGGTTGAGGATGCGCTCGTCGGTCTGTCGGCGTTCAGCGCGTTCGCGGTCGATCTTCGCTTGATATCGTGACAGTATGGCCAGGCCGGCTGCGAACACCGCGAACATGGTGACGTTGGTCGGATTGCCCTCCATCAAGGCGAGCGGCGCCCACGATGCGGCGAGACACGCGTACATCGGTCGCGGTCGGCCAGTGAGAAGAGTCGCCGAAATGGCATTGAAAGAAATCACGCCCATCACGCCTGCGGCAATGGGCAGATCGCCAAGCAACACCCACAGACCCAGCGCCAATCCGTAAAGCAACGAAGGTACCACCGTAACGGCGACTGCAGCCGCCGCCGCCGAAAGGACTTCGCGAGTAAACGAACGTTCCCACAGGCTCACTTTGCTGGCGATCCCGAAGAACAGCGCGGACGAAACGAATGCCGCGATGGCAAGGTATGACGGCAGTGCCTGCGTCAGCAGGCTGCCCACCACTGCTGCCACCAGCGGCAGCAACGCCATGAAAGTCCAGTTGGTCGGGAGAAAATAGACTTCCGAAAGGCCATTGCCCTTGCGCGGCTTGTCGATCCCGCGGGCGGTTGCGGGATCGCGTCGGTCGTCTCTTTCGCGGTCGGACGCTTTTTGCGGCTTCGGTTTGGCTTCAGTGGGTGACGCTTGGCGCGCAGTTGCGGGGGCGCTCGCCTCATCGCGCACGCCATCCTGCAGTTTTTGTTGACTGGCACTGTGTCCGCCCATGCCGCAGCTATGCGTCAAAAGCGGTTTATAAAGGCTAAAGATCAGGCCTGACGGAAGCGGTTAATCGCCGTTAGCCATGGCAGGCAGTCGCGGGAATTCTCGCCCAATCCTCGCCTCTTGTCAGTTTCATGGAGAGCGTGCATCCTGCGTCGGTACTGGGAGGGGGATGCCTGTGCGTCACATCGCCGTCGTCGGATCGGGTCCGGCAGGATATTACACCGCAGAGGCGGCTCAGAAACATTGGGGCGAGGACGCCCGGATCGACATCTTCGACATGCTTCCGGTGCCCTACGGCCTGATCCGGACCGGGGTCGCGCCGGATCATCAGTCGATCAAGGGTGTTTCGCGGCGCTTCGAAAAAACCAATCTTAATGAAAACGTCCGTTTCGTCGGCAATGTGTCGCTCGGGAAAGACGTTTCTATACAAGAACTCAGCGGCCTGTACGATGCGGTGGTATTGGCTACGGGGGCTCCGCGCGATCGCGAGCTGGATTTGCCCGGCAAGGAGCTCGGCAATATTCACGGCAGCGCTGCATTCGTCGGTTGGTATAACGGCCATCCCGAGTTTACGAATATCGATGTCGACCTGTCGGGCAAGCACGCCGTCGTTATCGGCATGGGCAATGTGGCGCTCGATGTCGCGCGCGTGCTGGCCAAGACCCCGCAGGAGTTCGACGGGGCCGATATCGTCCAACACGCCTATGATGCGCTGGAAGCGAGCACGATCGAAACCATCACCATCGTCGGGCGGCGCGGGCCGCACCAGATCATGATGACGCCCAAGGAACTGGGCGAACTGATGCATCTCGAGCGGGCCAGCCCCTATGTCGATGCGGGCGACCTGCCGCCCGAGGAAGACGACATGATCCTCGAGCCGGGTCTCAGGAAATCGGTCAGACTCTTGCGCGACTTCGCCGCTATCCCGGCCAGCATCCATGGCGAGACCCCGGTCACCATCGAATTCGACATGTTCGCCAGTCCAATCGCCTTTCACGGCGATGGCCGGGTCCGCGAAGTCGAAGTGGAGGAGACCAGAGTGGAAGCCGGTCGCGCCATCGGCACAGGCAACACCTACCGCATCAGGGCGGACCTGGTCGTGACCTGCATCGGCTATCGCACCTCGCCGATTCCCGATGTGCCCTTCGACGAACGCGCGGGTCGCTTTGCCAATGACGAGGGCCGCATACTGCCCGGCATCTATTGCGTCGGCTGGGCGCGCCGCGGACCGTCGGGCACGATCGGCACCAATCGTCCGGACGGATATGCGGTGGTCGAGAAGATCGCGGAAGACATGGAGACTGGTGCACTCCGGCACGGCGGAAAGAAGGGCCGTGAGGGTTTCGATGCCCTTGCCGCCGAGAAAGGTCTCGACATTGTCACCTTCCGCGACTGGAAAAAGATCGAGGAGGCCGAGGAAGCCGCCGCACGCGAAGGCGCCCCGCGCGAAAAATTCGTCGAGATCGCGGCAATGATCGCGGCCAGGGGCTGAATGCTTGAGGACGGCAGGAAGGTGCGCGCGGCAGGAATTTTGTTTCCATGGCCAAGCACACTTGATTCTTGCTAAGGGCTGCATCCAGAGCAATCGGATCACGCGGCTGCGAGCCCCGCCGCGCAAGACCAAGGAGAGCCTTGAACATGGCCGTAGAATTCGATGACGAAGCCGCCCAGCACACTACCGCGCTCGGCCCCCTCGTGGGCCTGACCCGCGAGGATATTTTCGGCGCCGTTGCCGTACTTCTCCGCGAAACCGCTTCCGACCCGCAGCGCCTGATGCGCCACGGGCAGGAAATGGGCAGCGACATGATCAAGATCATGACCGGCCAGAGCGAGCTTGCCCCCAATCCCAAGGACAAGCGCTTCATGGACCCGGCTTGGCGCTACAACCCGTTCATGCGCGCCGGGATGCAATACTACCTCGCAGTGCAGAAAGGCATGTCGAGCTGGCTGGAAGATCTTGAGCTCGACGAGCTCGAGAAGGATCGCGCGCGCTTCATCTCCAACATCATCATCGACGGACTCGCCCCCACCAACACGCTGATGGGCAACCCGACCGCGCAGAAGCGGCTGATCGACAGCGGCGGTCTTTCGCTGATCAAGGGCCTCAAGAACGCCTATACCGATATCACCGAGAACAAGGGGATGGTCAGCCAGGTCGACAAGCGACCCTTCAAGCTGGGCGAGAATGTCGCGACCTCGAAAGGCTCGGTCGTCCTGCGCACCGAGATGATGGAACTGGTCCATTACGCGCCGACAACGGACGAAGTGTACGAGATTCCACAGCTTACGATCCCGCCACAGATCAACAAGATGTATATCAACGACCTCTCGCCGGAGAAGTCGGTGGTGAAATACCAGCTCGACAACGGCATCCAGACCTTCGTCATTTCCTGGCGCAATCCGTCCAAGGAACAGGGTGTGTGGGACATGGCAGATTATGTCGCCTCTTGCCGTGAAGCGATGGAAGCGGTGAGCGCGATCACCGGATCGAAGAAGGTCAATGTCTCGGCCGGTTGTTCGGGCGGCCAGACCGCAGCGATGCTCGCGTCCAAGATGGCCAGCGACAAGGACGACCTGCTCGGTGCGCTGACGCTGATGGTCTGTGTGTTGCACCCCAAGCAGAACGATATCGAGGCCGGCTCGCTGATCAGCAAGAACGGGCTCGAACTCGCCCGCCAGCGCGCGGCGAAGAAAGGCGTGATCAAGGGCGACGATCTGGCGCGCGGTTTCGCGTGGCTGCGGCCCAACGATTTGATCTGGAACTACGTCATCAACAATTACCTGCTGGGCGACGATCCGCCGGCTTTCGACGTCTTGTTCTGGAATGCCGATGCGACCAATCTGTCCGCCAGCCTGATGGGCGATTTCCTGACCATTTTCGAAACGCTGGCCTTCACGAAGAAGGGCGAAGTCGAGATGGTCGATCACAAGATCGATCTCAGCAAAGTGAAGAGCGACCTGTTCATCCTCGGCGGTGTGACCGATCACATCACCCCGTGGAAGGCGACCTATCGTTCGACACAGCTGTTCGGCTCAAAGGATGTCACTTACGTGCTGAGCCACTCGGGTCACATGCAGGCGATCCTGAACCCTCCCGGCAATCCCAAAGCGCGCTATTATCTCAACAAAGGAAAGAAGCTGCCCGAGACCGCCGACGAATGGCAGGCTGGCGCGGAAGAAGTCGCCGGAAGCTGGTGGCCTTACTGGATGGAATGGGTGCAGAAGCGCTCCGGCGAGAAGAAGGACGCGCCCAAGGAAGTTGGGAATTCCGACTACAAAGCGCTGGACCCGGCGCCCGGTCTTTACGTAGTGGAAAAGGTCTGAAGACGCCTACCGGTCGCAAGGCGTCATAAGGGGACTGCGCTTTGCCAAAAAAACAGGAACTTACCGCCGATATCTCGATGGAAGAGGTCGGTGGACGCACTTTGCGGGTGGCCAAATGGCGGCTCGATGCGCCATCGGACCACCCGCCGATCCTGTTTTTCAACGGCATAGGCGCCAATATCGAAGCGGTCGCGCCGCTTGCCGAAGTGCTCGACGATCGCGCGTTTATCATGTTCGACATGCCCGGCGTCGGTGAATCGCCCGACCCGGTGCTGCCCTACAACCCTTTCACGATGAGCTGGACGGCGGCGCAGCTGCTCGGCCGCTACGATATCGATGAAGTGGATGTGCTCGGCATCAGCTGGGGCGGCGCGATGGCGCAGCATTTCGCGCTGCAGCACGGCGCGCGCACCCGGCGACTGGTGCTGATCGCGACCACGCCGGGCATGGCAATGGTTCCGGGTAATCCGGCGGCCTTCACCAAGATGGCTAATCCGCGTCGCTACATCGATCCCGACTTCATGAACGAGCATTTCGCAACGCTCTACGGAGGTGCCACAGAAAATCCGGGTCAAAAGGCTGAGCATGTGGGCAGGCTCAAGCCTCCTTCGCCGCGCGGCTATCTGTACCAGCTGCTGTGCATGCTCGGCTGGACCAGCCTTCCCGCCCTGCCCTTCCTCGGCAAGGAAACGCTGGTGATGATGGGCGATGACGACCAGATCGTGCCTGTCATCAACGGCAAGATCCTCGCCCGCATGATACCGAACGCGCGGCTCGAAGTGGTCGAGGGTGGCGGACATCTGTTCCTGCTGACCCATGCCGACGAGAGCATCGCCCTGATCCGCGATTTTCTCGATGCTCCAGAAAACGCGGAGTCGAAAGCCGCATAGCTCGCGCCGCTGGACAGCATTCGCACAATATGAGACCTCTCCTCTCGGAGAGGGCGAACGGACACGATGGCAACCGCCGGACCGCGCTCGGCAACATGAGCGCACGATCGCATGCAAGATCTCGACCCGGCGCCGATCGCGCGTCCCTTTATCGAACGTCAGACGAGCGGCGCTGGCGGCGCTTTGGACAAGACGGGGTTTGCCTGGGCCGTTTTCGAATGGGCGCGCAATCCGTATTACATCCTCATCGTCATCTATATCTTCGCGCCCTATTTCGCGCGCGACATCATCGGCGCGGACCTGCTGGCGAGTGGCGAACTGGCGGGGCTGGAGCCCGACGAAGCACTGCGGACAGCCAACGCGCAAGGCCAGGCCACCATCGCTTCGGTCACAAAATGGGCGGGCTTCATCGCCGCGCTGACCGCGCCGTTCCTTGGCGCCGCGCTGGACCGCGGCGGGCGCCTCAAACCGATCCTCGCCATCTTCCTGGGCTCGATCACACTCTGCTCGGCGCTGCTCTGGTTCGCGCAACCGGGCGGTGCGGGGCTGCCGGTATGGGCTATCATGAGCCTATTGGTGATCGCCTATGTCAGCTACACCTATTCCGAAGTCACGCACAATGCGATGCTGAGCGTTGCGGGCGAACCGCGAAGCCTGTCGATGATTTCCGGGCTGGGCCTCGGCCTCGGCAACCTTGCCGGGACGCTCATGTTCGTTGCCATAGCGCTGCTCTTCGTACTACCCGCAGTGGCGCAATGGCCATTTGCCGAACCCCAGTTCGGTTTCGACCTTGCAGAATTCGAACATTCGCGCTTCGTCGGACCGCTTTGCGCGGTCTGGCTGGCGGTGTTCTCCATCCCCTTCTTCCTCAACGCCAGGGATCCGGGTGTGGCAGGCGCAAGCTGGATCGCAGCGGTAAGAACCGGGTCGCGCGCGGTGTTCCAGACCATCCGCGAAGCCGCCAAATATCGCGAGCTGATGAAGTATCTCGTCGCCCGCATGTTCTATGCCGACGGTATGGCGGCGCTGCTGGCGCTGGGCGCGGTCTATGTCGCGCTGTTCCTCGACTGGAGCTTCCTCGACATGCTCTGCTACGCGATCTTCGCATCGGCATGGGCATTCTTCGGAGGTCTGTTTGGCGGCTGGCTCGATGGCAAGGTCGGCGTTAAATTTGCGCTGATCATCGAGATCGTCGGCATGGTGCTGACCATGATCGTCCAGCTTTCCATCACGCAGGATAGTCTGTTTTTCGGATTGGTCGAAAATTACCAGGTGTGGGACGGGCTGGTGTTCCAGACGCTGAGCGACCTGACGTATCTCGCCCTGATCGCAGTTGTAGCAGTCACCGCAACCGCCAGTATTTCGTCCAGCCGTTCGATGCTGGTCACTCTCGCCCCGCCCGGGCGTAGCGGCGAGTTCTTCGGGCTCTATGCCATCGCCGGGACCATCACGGTCTGGATGGGGCCGCTACTGGTCGAAGTGTTCACCACTGCTTTCAACGACCAGCGCATCGGCATGGCGTCGATCTCGATGCTGTTTCTGATCGGCCTGGCGGTGCTGGTGACCGTCAGGATGCCGGAGCGGGCTTAGGCAGCCACTCGCGCAGGATCGCGTTCACTTCGTCGGGCGCGTCTTGCTGCACCCAGTGCGAGACATTGGGCAGGCGTTTGACCGTGATATCGGGCACCCATTGCTCGGTGCCTTCGGTGCAACGGATATTGAGCGCAACGTCCTCCTCGCCCCAAACCAATAGCGTTGGAACATCGACGCGGAAATCGCCCGGATCGATCGTGTCGCGGTGCCGCATCGCCGCGCGATAATAATTCACCATCGCTCGCGGCGCGCCCGGCCTCGCGGCACCGGCAGCATAGACCGCCTTCACATCCGGCCCGAACCGCTCCGGATTGCAGCTCGTCTGCGCGAATAGCTCGCCGATCCGCTTGCCGCTGTCCGCACCGATGCGCTTTTCCGGCAGCCACGGAAGTTGAAAGAAGAACACATACCAACTCTTCTTGATCTGCTCCCACCGCCGCAACTCGCGCTGAAGAACCTTGGGGTGCGGCACATTCATGATCACCAGCCGCTCGAGCGGTCGCAGTTTCAGGATGGCGAAATACCACGCGATGATCGCGCCCCAGTCATGCGCGATCAGCGTCACTTTTGTCGCCCCGCTCGCATCGATCAGCGCCGCAACATCCTGCGTCAGGTGATCGAGCGCATAGTCGCGCACTTCCGTTGGACGCGTCGTCTCGCCATAACCGCGCATATTGGGCGCCCAGACGCGGTAGCCCATTTCTGCCAATAGCGGCATTTGGTGACGCCAGCTGAAATGCAGCTCGGGAAAGCCGTGCAGCATGAGCGCGAGGTGATCGCCCTCACCCGCCATCGCGACTTCGAATTCCAAGCCATTGGCGGGGACCCGATTGATCGCAATCCCGCTCGCAGGATCGGGCATCCAGCTTGTCTCTCTCTCCATGCAAGAGGTCTTAGCATCGCCGCATTCTGTGTGCTATATAAGTTGCAAACAGAAATGGGAGAGAGACCATGGCAAATTTCGACCTTGTGATCCGGGGCGGCACCATCGTGGACGGGACCGGCGAGACCCGCTTCACCGGGGACGTCGCGATCAAGGACGGACTGATCGCGCAGGTCGGCGAAGTGACCGGCAGCGGCGCGGAGGAAATCGACGCCAGCGGCAAGGTCGTCACGCCCGGCTTCGTCGACATCCATACGCATTACGACGGCCAGGCGACATGGGACCAGGAAATGGCCCCATCGAGCTGGCATGGCGTCACCACCGTCGTCATGGGCAATTGCGGCGTCGGCTTCGCGCCGGCCAAGCCCGACAAGCACGAGTGGCTGATCCAGCTGATGGAAGGCGTCGAAGACATCCCCGGCACCGCGCTCGCCGAAGGGATCACCTGGAACTGGGAGACCTTCCCCGAATATCTCGACGAGCTCGACAAGATGCCGCGTGCGGTCGATGTCGGCACCCATGTGCCGCACGGCGCGGTCCGCGCCTATGTGCTCGGCGATCGCGAGGAGCCCGGCGTTGTTCCGACCGAAGACGAGATCGCGCAGATGGCGCAGATCGTCGAGGATGGCGTGCGGGCAGGTGCGCTCGGTTTCTCGACCAGCCGGACGGTGCTGCACAAGGATGTGAACGGCGTATTGGTGCCCGGCACCACCGCACAAGCCGACGAGCTGGTCGAGCTCGGCCGCGCCATGGGCCGCGCCGGGCACGGCGTGTTCGAAATGGCCAGCGACCTGCGCCGCGAGTGGAACGAGTTCGAATGGATGGGCAATTTGAGCCGCGAAACCGGCCTTCCCGTCACTTTCGCAGCGCTGCAGAGCATCGCCAAGGAATTGCCGCTCGACGAGCAGATTCAGACCATGCGCGCCGAGAACGATAACGGCGCCAATATCGTCGCCCAGATCGCTTTGCGCGGCAACGGGATCATCATGGCGTGGCAGGGGACGGTGAACCCCTTCATGCTGCGCCCGAGCTGGCAGGACATCGCCGAGCTTTCGTGGGAGGAGCAGAAGGCAAAGCTGCTCGATCCCGCCTTCAAGGCCAAGCTTCTGAGCGAAGAGAACGACTATTCCGAAGTGGCCGAGGACACCAAGGACGTCATCATGTTCGTCACCAATGCGTGGGGCATGATGTTCGAGATGGACGACAGTTTCGATTACGAGCCGACGCATGAGGAATCGGTCCTCGCGCGCGGCCAGAAGGCGGGCGTCGAGCCGCAGGAATATGCTTACGACATGCTCTGCCGCGACGATGCGAGCGGGTTCATCTATTTCCCGATCCTCAATTATGCCGACGGCGACCTGGAATTCCTGCACCCGCTCCAGCACAGCGACGACACGGTCAATTCGCTGAGCGATGGCGGAGCGCATTGCGGCACGATCTGCGATGCGGCGAGCCCAACCTTCATGCTCCAGCACTGGGTCCGCGATCGCAAGCGCGGCGATACGATCAGCCTGGAAAACGCGATCAAGCGGCAATGCTCCGACACCGCCAGGCTCTACGGTTTGGAAGACCGCGGCATCCTTGCGCCGGGCTATCTTGCCGATCTCAACATCATCGACATGGATCAGATCAAGCTCGGAAAGCCGTGGCTGGCGTTCGACCTGCCTGCGGGTGGCAGGCGCCTGTTGCAGAGGGCCGACGGCTATGTCTGCACGATCAAGAATGGCACCGTGACCTTCCGCGACGGCGAATGGACCGGCGCAACGCCGGGTGGCCTGATCCGCGGGCCGCAGCGTGCCGAGATGCTCGAAGCCGCCGAATGAGCGGTTACGCGCCCCGCAAGGGGGATTGGGCCGTCATCACCGGAGCCGGACGCGGAACCGGACGTTTCCTGGCGCAGCATTTCGCGGCCAAGGGCATGCGCATCTGCGCGCTCAACATCGATGCTTACGAAGCCGAGCAGACGGCGCGGCTCTGCGGCGAGGACAGTCGCGGGCGCGGCTGCGATGTATCGGATCGCGACGAAACGATGGAGGTCGCGGAAAAGCTTATCGCGCAGGGGGTCGAACCCGCGCTGCTTTGGATCAATGCCGGGGTCGGCAGCGCGGATACGGTCAGCACGGTCAAGCCGCATACGCTCGACTGGCTGATGGGGGTGAACGTACTCGGACCGGTGCATACAGCGCAGTCCTGGCTCCCAAGCCTCAAGAAGCAGGTCGGGCCCAAACATGTCGGCATCACCGCGTCGTCCGCCTCGGTTGTGCCGGTCAGCGGACCGTTCACGCTCTACGCCACAACCAAGCAGATGACCGCAGCGGTCGGCGAAGCGCTCGCGGCAGAACTTGCCGAGGAGCAGATCGGTGTCACGATCCTTTGCCCCGGTATCCTCAACACGCAAATCTGGAACGCCGCGCAAGCCCGGCCCGAGCGGTTCGGCGGCGCCCGATCCGCCCCCGACGAAGCAGGCGAACACTGGCGCGCCCAGCCCGGCCCTGAAGTCCTCGCCGAAGGGATCGACACGGTGCTCGGGCGCGGCGGTGGCTGGTGCATCGTGCCGACCGAAGGCCGCACCGAGAGTCTGATGGAGCACCGCCACCGCGCGCAGCATCACGGTTTCTTCCACTACGCCATCAAACCATCCAAGGACTGACCCGCCATGAAAGCCATCCGCACAGGCGCCACGCCCTCCACCCTCGACGCACTCGAACTGGTCGATATCGATGACGCACCCGCACCCGGCCCGGGCGAAATCACGGTAAGAATCCGCGCCAGCTCGCTGAATTATCATGACTACGCTGTCGTCAAAGGCATGATCACGACCGAGCAGGGCCGCATCCCGATGTCGGATGGCGCAGGCGAGGTGACTGCAGTCGGCGATGGCGTAAGCGAGTTCGCTGTCGGCGATACGGTGGTTTCGACCTTCTTCCCCCAATGGCTCGACGGCGCGCCGCCGACCAGCGCCTTCACGCAGGTACCGGGCGACGGCATCGACGGCTATTCCCGCGAAAGCATCACCGCGCCGACCACATGGTTCACCCGCGCACCCACGGGCTACAGCGCGGCGCAAGCGGCCACGCTTACCTGCGCCGGCCTGACCGCATGGCGGGCGCTCTTCGTCGATTACACACTCAAGCCCGGCGACACGGTCTTGGTACAGGGCACCGGCGGCGTCTCGATCTTCGCGCTGCAACTGGCCAAGGCAGCGGGCGCAACGGTGATCGCCACCAGCTCCTCCGACGAGAAGCTCGAACGCGTGAAGGCGCTCGGAGCCGATCACACGATCAACTACAAGGAAGTAGAGGCCTGGGGTCCGAAAGCGCTGGAGATCACCGGCGGTCGCGGGGTCGATTGTGTCGTCGAGGTTGGCGGCGCAGGCACGCTGGACCAGTCCATGCTAGCCGCGCGCATCGGCGGGCATGTGGCGCTGATCGGCGTATTGTCAGGCTTCGCCGGTCCGGTGCAGACCGCGCTGCTGTTCTCCAAGAATCTCACCGTCCAGGGCCTCACCGTAGGCAGCCGCGCGATGCAGCAGGATATGATTTCCGCCATAGAAGCCAACGGCATCGAGCCGGTAATCTCCGATCACTTCGCCTTGGCCGACCTGGCCGATGCTTTCCGTCACCAGGAAGCGAACAAGCACTTCGGCAAAATCTGCGTCGAGATCTAGGGCTCGATCACGATCCCGACCGCCGGGTCGACCTTGCCGCCGAGCATTTCGAGATAGGTATCGCGCGCTGCATCGAGCCCATTTCGGCGTTCGATACTGATCGTGCCGCCGACGGCTTCGAGGAAATAGTGCCAGCTCTCGGCCATCTGCTTGCCCGCGCCTTCCGGCCCAAGTTCTTTGAATAACGCGACGGCATGGTCGGGCGCGAAGAACAGCGTCGGCGTGGGTCCGGGCAGGTCGGCTGCGCCGCCCATGCCTTCGCCGCGCTCCTCGATATGCGTCACCCCCACTAGGCAGGAGTATTTTAGATCGTCGGCGAAGTGATGATGCAGGCTGCCCAGCAGGCCGGCATTCCCTGCAAAATCCACCGTGACAGTGTCCGTCTTCGCGAGGGAGGTCACATCGTCATAGGCGACCACTTCGTCGTAGAGACCGGTCCCCTCGACGAAGTCGACATTGCCCGCCGAGGTCAGGCCGATCCTCTTAATGCCTGGCGAGCGTTGCTTGGTGACAGCCGCTAAGCTCATAGCGGTCTTGCTAGAGGCGCTGGTCAACACCACCTGCTCCGCCCCGAACCAGTTCTCGCCCCGCATGAAATGCTCGATCAGGAACCCGGTCTTGAACAGCGGGCCAAAGATCATCCGCTCGCCTTCGCGGTTAGGATCATGCTCCGGATCGGCTGCGAGGCGCGAATACTGGTTGTAGATCGGGCTCATCGGCTGGCGATGCGCGGCGGTGTCGACGAAACCGCTCTTCGAGACATTGCCGGGCACGACGTCCAGGTGCGTTGCCATGGGTAGATAGCCATAGACGCGCTCTCCGACCTCCAGATCGGGCGTGTTGCTTTCGATGACGCGGGCATGACCCCACATCGGCACGATGCCGTGACCGTCCGCCGCCGGGAAGAAATTCCAGTACCCGAACGCATCGCCGATCACCGCGTAGGTGATGTTGTTGGCGGTGACGGAGAAGCTTTCGATCTCCAGCCGCGCCCCGCCATCGGCGAGCGGGCCCGGCTCGATATCGGCCATGTGCGTGGTGGCGAGATCGTCTTTCTGGACGTGGACGGCTTGAGCCATGGGGGTCTCCTCTTTGCTTGAGGCGACCCTAGCCACTTGGGATAGTCGAGGCGAGCCTAGAATATTGCGGCGGCTACACCCGCATCGGCATCAGCACATAAAGTGCCGGGCTGTTCTCGTCCTTGCGGATCAGCGTTGGGGCGCCCGCGTCGGCCAGGTGCAATTCGACCATGTCGCTGTCGATCTGGCTGAGGATGTCCTTGAGGTAATTGGCGTTGAAGCCGATCTCGAACCCTTCGGACTTGTATTCGGCCGCGAGTTCCTCCGACGCGGTGCCGTTATCGGGCGATGTGACCGAAAGCGTTACCTTGTCGGCATCCAGACCCATCTTCACCGCGCGGGTCTTTTCCGTGGCGATGGTGGCGACGCGATCAACGCCTTCGAAGAAACTCTTCGGGTCGACTTTGAGCAGCTTGTCGTTGCCGGTCGGGATCACACGGCTGTAATCGGGGAAGGTGCCGTCGATCAGCTTGGAGGTGAGTACCGTGCCGCCCTCGCCACCGAGCGTGAAACGGATCTTGCTGGCCGAAAGGTCGACGACGACATTGCCGTCCATCCGCTCTTCCAGCAGCTTGCGCAGCTCGCCCACGGCTTTGCGCGGGACGATGACATCCGGCATGCCGTCCGCGCCGTCGGGGCGGGCGAGCGTGAAGCGCGCAAGGCGATGACCATCGGTGGCTGCGGCTTTAAGAACCGGCGTGTCCTCGTCCGACACATGCAGGAAGATGCCGTTGAGGTAATAGCGCGTTTCCTCGGTGCTGATCGCGAAGCGCGTGCGGTCGATCAGTTCGGCGAGGGTCTTGGCCGGGATTTCGAAGCTGGTCGGCAAATCGCCTTCCACGATGACGGGGAAATCGTCCTTCGGCAGGGTCGGCAGCTGGAAGCGGCTGCGCCCGGCCTTGATCGTCATCCGGTTGTCGGCGACTTCGAGGCTCACCTGGCTGCCGTCGGGCAATTTGCGGGCGATGTCGAACAATAGGTGGGCGGAAACGGTGGTCGAGCCGGAGGATTCGACGCTTGCGGCGTTCATCGTTTCGACGACCTGCAGATCGAGGTCGGTCGCCATGACCTTGACCGCGCTGCCGTCTCCGGCCTCGATCAGGATGTTCGACAGGATCGGGATCGTGTTGCGGCGTTCGACAACCGACTGGACGTGGGAGAGGCAACGGAGGAGCGTTGCGCGTTCGATGGTGGCCTTCATCGGTCTTTCTCTCGTTTTATGGGCGCCCACAAGGTGCAAAAACCCCACCGGAATCGCCCCGGGCGCCGGGTAAATTGCCCATAAACCCTAGCGCACCTGCGAAGGCGGGCAAGGAGTTCAGCTCAAGAGGCGGGATTCCTTGGGGATAACCGCCGCAGAAAGTTCGATTCCGGATAGGTCAGGCGCTCACCATGGCCATGCCGCCGTTCACATGCAGCGTCTGGCCGGTGACATACCCTGCTTCCTTGCTGGCGAGATAGGCGACTGCTGCGCCGATGTCCTCGCCCTCGCCCATCTTGGCCATCGGAATGCGCGCGTTGATGGTCGCTTTCTGGTCGTCGGTGAGTTGGTCCGTCATGGCCGTGCGGATGAAGCCGGGGGCGACGCAATTGACGGTGATCCCGCGGCTCGCCAGCTCTTGCGCCAGCGCCTTGGACATGCCGGTGAGACCCGCCTTGGCCGCGACATAGTTCATCTGGCCCGGATTGCCGGTCGCGCCGACCACGCTGGTGATCGAGATCATGCGGCCGAACTTGGCTTTCATCATCGGACGGGCGCCGGCGCGCATCAGGCGGAATGCGGATTCGAGGTTGATGGTCATCACCTCGTCCCATTCCTCGTCCTTCATCCGCATGGCGAGATTGTCGCGCGTGATGCCGGCATTGTTGACGAGGATGTCCATCTTGCCGAGCGTATCGATCGTTGCGGGGACCAGTTCCTCGACTTGCGTCGTGTCGGAGAGGTTGCAGGTGATTTCGACATGGTCGTGGCCGAACTCGTCGTTGAGCTCTTCGCGGAAAGCGCGAAGCTTGGCCGCGTTCGAACCCGACAGCGCCAGCCGTGCGCCCTGCCGCGCCAGCGAGCGCGCGATCGAGGAGCCGATCCCGCCGCTGGCCCCGGTCACAAGTGCGGTCATTCCTTCGAGCGAAAACATCAGCCAATCTCCTTTGCGAGCGCTTCCAGATCTTCCATCGTGATTGCGCTGGTAATTTGCGCTTCCTTGTCGATACGACCCACCATCGGACCGAGGACCTTGCCACCCAGTTCGATGAAGTGCGCAACCCCGCTATCGCGCATTGCCAGCACGCTCTCGCGCCAGCGAACGCGGCCTGTGACCTGCTGGACCAGCAGGTCGCGCTCTTCGGCAGGGTCGCTGACCTTGGCGGCGGTGACATTGGCATAGACGGGCAGGCTGAAACTGCTCGGCGGCGTTTCGGCGAGCGCTTCGGCCATGGCATCGGCGGCAGGTTGCATCAGCGAACAGTGGAACGGCGCGGAAACCGGCAGCGGGACACCGCGCTTGATGCCGTGTTCTTTCACCAGCGCCACCGCGCGCTCGATGGCACCCGTGTGGCCGGAGATGACGACCTGCGTCGGATCGTTGTCATTGGCGATTTCGCAGACTTCACCCTGCGCGGCGGCCTCGGCCAGCGCTGTGGCTTTCTCGATATCGGCACCGAGCAAAGCCGCCATCGCTCCTTCGCCAACCGGAACAGCGGCCTGCATCGCCTGCCCCCGCAGCTTGAGAAGCCGCGCCGTATCGGCGAGCGAGAATGCGCCGACCGCGCAAAGGGCAGTGTACTCGCCGAGCGAATGCCCGGCGACGCAATCGCCTGTCTCGACCAGCGACACGCCGAGATCCTGCTCCAGCACGCGCAGGGTGGCGATGGCATTGGCCATGATCGCCGGTTGCGCGTTCTCGGTCAGCGTAAGGTCGGCTTCCGGCCCGTCGCGCATGATATCGCTGAGAGTCTGGCTGAGCGCGTCGTCGACTTCCTCGAACACTGCGCGCGCCGCCGCGCTGGCATCGGCCAGGTCCGCGCCCATACCGACCTTCTGGCTGCCCTGTCCGGGAAAGATAAATGCGCGCATGTGAAATCTCCTGTCCTGGAGACGCGATTACGGAGCCTGCGGCGGACTCGCAACCCCGAACGGCACGACGTGGTTGTCCGCCGTGTGGCCGATGCGGGCCCGGCCGAGAAAGGGAATTCCCGCGCGATCGCACCAGAACTTCGCAATTTCCTCCGGCGTCTGGCCGAAGTCGCGGTCGTTCTCGGGCACAGCCGTGACCGCACCCAAACGTAGCCCGGCGAGGCGCGGCAGCGTGTTCGCCAGGCTGAAGAACAGGCGATCGATCGCGTAGAGATGCTCGCTGACTTCCTCGACCATTACGACATGCCCGGTAAGGTCCGGCAGCAGCGGCGTATCGACCAGCATGGCGAGCGTGATGAGATTGAAGGCGACCGTCGGCGTCTTGCCGTCCACGCTGGGCTCGACCCCGCTCGCATCGCCGGAGAACCAGTTGAGCACGCGGCGCAGCGCGCCTCGCCCCCGTTCGCTGCGCGCGCTGACCGGCATCGAGCCATGGACCGGCTGCCCAATCCCGGCGCGATAGAGCGCGGCGAGCATGTAGCCCATGTCGGAAAAGCCGACATAGGTCTTCTCGCGCGCAGCATCGTTCATCCGCGCGGTCGCAGCCTGGGCGATGCGGTTGGAGCCATAGCCGCCCTTGGCGAACCAGACCGCGTCGAATTCGGGATTGTTGGCGCATTCGACCAACGCATTGAGGCGCGTGAGGTCGTCACCCGCGTAGTGCGCGAAGGTCTCAAAGCATTGGTCGTGAAACCACACCGAATGCTGCGGGTATTCGGCGGCGACGAATGCCTCCATCGCTGCCGCGTGGTCGCGGGTGATGGCAGTCGCGGGCGCACAGATGGCGATGCGGGTCATGCGATCTCTCTAACCTTATTCGTCATTCCCGCGAAGGCGGGAATCCAGCTTTTATTCGACTGCTCCACAAAAGTAAGCTGGATCCCCGCCTGCGCGGGGATGACGAGAAAGCGAACTACCGCTAATCCGGGGCCATGACCGACCTTCCCGATCCGACCGAGCACCTCACTGCGCGCCCGTGGTTCTTCTGCGGTATCGGCGGATCCGGGATGCAGCCGCTGGCAGCAATCCTCAAAGGGCGCGGAGCCGAAGTCGCGGGATCGGATCGCAGCTTCGACCAGGGCCGAACGCCTGAGAAATTCGCCGCTCTAGAGCGGCAGGGCTTCGAGCTCTTCCCCCAAGACGGGAGTGGCATCACGCGCGAGGAGCAGGTGCTGGTGGCGAGCGCGGCGGTCGAGGACAGCGTGCCCGAAGTCGTCCGCGCCAAGGAGCTCGGCCTTCCCCGCCTCACCCGCGCCGATCTCAACGCAGCCCTGTTCAACTCCGCCGAGACAGGCGTCGCCATCGCCGGGACCAGCGGCAAATCCACCGTCACCGGGATGCTCGGCTGGATCCTGCACCACGCTGGCCGCGAGCCGACCATCATGAATGGCGCGGTGATGAAGAACTTCGTCAGCGAAGGCCGCCCCTTCGCCAGCGCCGTGATAGGCGGCGTAGACCTTTATGTGTCCGAGGTAGACGAGAGCGACGGTTCCATCGCGCTCTACCAGCCCAAAGTCGGCCTGCTGCTCAATGTCAGTCTCGATCACAAGAGCATGGAGGAGCTGCGCACGCTGTTCGGCGACTATGTCGAAGCGTCGGACATCGCGGTGATCAATGCAGATGACGACGAGGCGATCCAGTTGGAAGGCCGCGCCGACGATGCGATTACTTTCGCGATCTACGACAAGGGCGCGAGCATCGGGGTGGTGGATGGCAGCCGTGCCGATGGGCCGGTCCGCCAGGCCGCGACCGTGATCGACCGGCGCGACGACAGCGAACATGCGCTGGTGCTGCACATGCCGGGGCGGCACAATCTATCCAATGCCTTGGCAGCAATCGCCGGTGCCAGCGCTGCGGGCGTGCAAGTCGCGGATGCCGTTGCGGCTTTGGCGGAGTTCAAGGGCCTCGCTCGCCGCTTCGATATCATCGGCACCAGCGCCTCGGGCATTACCGTGATCGACGATTTCGGCCACAACCCGGAGAAATGCCGCGCCACTTTGCGCACGCTCAAGGCGCATCCGGGCCGCGTGCTCGCCTTCTTCCAGCCGCATGGCTACGGCCCGCTGCGGCAGATGGGCGCTGAACTGGCGGAGACCTTTGCCTACGAACTCGACGCCGACGACATCACCCTGCTGTGCGACCCGGTTTATTTCGGCGGAACCGTCGACCGCAGCCAAGGCAGCGAGCGGATCGTCGACCTGATCGCGCAGGCGGGTGGACAGGCCATCCACATCAATACCCGCGAAGGCTGCGGCGACTGGCTTGTCGCCAATGCGCAGCCGGGCGACCGGATCGTGGTGATGGGCGCGCGTGACGACACGCTGACCGAATTTGCGTCGAGCATTCTCGCGCGACTGGACTAGATTGCGGCCGCTCCGGCTTTCTCGCGCTCCACCGCCCGCATATACGCCTCCCGCGCCGTCAGGCGCTCGCGATAGGCCTTGAGGTTCTCCGGAACGCCTTCATCGAGCCCGACCTGCCTGGCCAGGATCAGCGCATAGCCGACGCATATGTCGGCCACGGTCAAACGATCGGCGCACAGGAACTCGCGCCCTTCCAGCCGCTGTTCGATCTTCACCAGCCGCTTCCAGAACCACTTGGCATAGGCCTGCCCAGCGTCTTCCCAGCCCTTGTCCTTCTCGAACAGGGCGAAGCGCATGAACACCGTCTGCGGGAAGGTGAGCGTCGCATCGGCGTGATAGGTGTAATCGCAATATTCGGCATAGTCCGGTTCGCCCGGCGCGATGGCCAGGTCCGTGAAACCGTTCCTGGTGGCGAAATAGTGCGCAATGGCGCAACTCTCGGTCATATGCGTATCGCCGTCCACCAACAGCGGGATCGTCCCCAGCGGATTGATCTCGAGATACTCCGGCGCCTTGAACCGCGGAGGGAACGGCAAGAGTTTAAGCTCGACATCCACGCCCGCCTCCTCCGCCGCCCAAGTGCATCTGAGGCCCCGCGAGCCGCGACAGGTGTAGAGGATGGGTTTCGTCATGGCGCGAGACTAGCCACCTCCCCACCCTTCGCAAGCGCACAATCGCACCTTGCAATATGCGCCGATCCCGCTATGTGCGCCCCTTCGCTGCTTACGAGCCGCGAAATGAAGAAAGCCGGAGGGGCCCCGCAATAGTGCGGATCAGCCAGCGATCGGCATTACAGTGTGAAGGAACGCGAGATGGCTCTGTACGAGCATATCTTCCTCGCGCGTCAGGATCTGAGCCAGTCTCAGGTCGACGCGCTGGCGGCAACCGCCACCGACATTATCGAAAAGAACGACGGCAAGGTCACCAAGACCGAGACCTGGGGCCTCAAGAACCTCGCCTACAAGATCGACCGCAACCGCAAGGCGCACTTCGTGATGTTGAACATCGAAGGCCCCGGCAGCGTCGTGGCCGAGCTCGAGCGCCAGACCCGCATCAACGAAGACGTCATCCGCTACATGACCATCCGTGTCGAAGAGCACGAAGAAGGTCCCAGCGTGATGATGCGCAAGAACGACCGCGACAACAAGAAGCGTCGCGACCGCGAGGAGCGTAACTGATGGCCCGTCCGTTTTTCCGTCGCCGCAAGACTTGCCCGTTCTCGGCCAAGAATGCGCCCAAGATCGACTACAAGGACACGCGCCTGCTGCAGGGCTTCATGTCCGAGCGTGGCAAGATCGTCCCCTCCCGCATCACCGCCGTCAGCGCGAAGAAGCAGCGTGAGCTCGCCAAGGCGATCAAGCGCGCGCGCCACATCGGCCTGCTGCCGTACATCGTGAAGTAAGGAGAAGAGCCATGGATATCATTCTCCTCGAACGTATCGGCAATCTCGGCTCGATCGGTGACGTCGTCACCGTGAAGGACGGCTACGCCCGCAACTTCCTGCTCCCGCAGAAGAAGGCCCTGCGCGCCAACGAAGCCAACAAGAAGGTCTTCGAAGCCAACCGCGACCGCCTCGAGAAAGAAAACGCCGAGAAGCGCACCGAAGCCGAAAAGCAGGGCCAAGAGGTCGAAGGCACCGAGATCGTCCTGATCCGCGCTTCGTCCAATGCCGGCCAGCTTTACGGTTCGGTCAATGTCCGCGACATCGTTGCCGGCCTCGCCGACAAGGGTCACGAAGTCGACAAGAAGCGCGTCATCATGGGCAGCCCGATCAAGACCATCGGCATGCACGATGTCACCATCGCGCTGCACCCCGAGGTCGAGATCACGGTCAAGGCCAACGTCGCCCGCAGCGAAGACGAAGCCGAGCTGCAGAGCCAGGGTGTCGACGTCCTCGCGCAGCTGTTCGAAGAAGAGCAGAAGGAAATCGAGGAACAGGCCGCGGCCAACACCACCGATCCGACGCTCGAGCCGGGCGAAATCCCCGCCGAACTGCTGGAAGACGGAGTGTCCAAACCGGACGACATGAGCGTCACCGAAGCGAAGATCGAAGCGACCGCTCCGGAAGGCGATGCCGAACAGGCCGAGGGCGAAGAGACCAGCGAAGGCTGATTTCGGCGCATCGGAACAGAAACAGGGGCGCGGGGCTACAAGCTTCGCGCCCCTTTTCTTTGCGGCTACGCATTTCGGCGCTAAGGGCCGGGCCTCATGGAAAACATCGATACGATTCTGGCGGAACTGGTCCGCCTGTACGACGAGGCGACGCAGCGCCTTCGCAATGACATCCTCGCCTATGCACGCGACGGCAAGCTGCCGAGCAAGACCCGCCGCACCGACGGTTCCTATGCCTATCCGGAGTTGCGGATGGTCTATCGCGGCGGGCCATTGCTGGCCGAACAGGGCCGCGCCTTCGGACGGCTTAACGACAGCGGCACCTATGCCACCACCGTTACCAAGCCGCGTCTCTTCGACGATTACCTGCGCGAACAGCTGGAGCTTATTCGCGAGGAACACGACGTCGAGATAGAAGTCCGCGCCTCGCGCCAGGAAATCCCTTTCCCCTACGTGCTGGACGGCGAGGCGGGGGCCGAGCTTGCCGGTGTCTCCCCGCAGGAAATCGCGCGGCATTTCCCCCACACCGATCTCGCCGATATCGGGGACGAGCTGGCCGACGGAATCGAGCTGGAGGGGCCCGACGATGTCATCCCGCTCAGCCTGTTCGACGGTCTGCGCACCGACTTCAGCCTCGCGCGGCTTGCGCATTACACCGGCACCGATACGCAGCACTTCCAGCGCTACATCCTGTTTACGAACTATCACCGCTATGTCGATGAATTCGTTGACTGGGCGGGCGAGCAGCTGGGCTCCAACCGCTATACCGCGCTGGCCGGAGCGGGCGGCCTGCTGCTCGACACTAGGACTTCCAACGCCCGCGCGCAGCTTTCCGACACGGCGTGGCGCAAGCACCAGATGCCGGCTTACCACCTGATTGCCGAGGGCGGTGCCGGCATCACACTCGTGAATATCGGCGTCGGCCCCTCCAACGCGAAGACGATCTGCGATCACTTGGCCGTGCTGCGGCCCGAGGCGTGGCTGATGATCGGCCATTGCGGGGGCCTGCGCGGCAGCCAGCGGATCGGCGACTACGTGCTGGCCCACGCCTATTTGCGCGACGATCACGTGCTCGATCCCGTCCTGCCGCCGGAGATCCCCCTTCCCGCCATCGCCGAGGTGCAGCAGGCGCTGGTCGGTGCAGCGGTAGAGATCAGCGGGGAGGCGGGCGCCGATCTCAAGAAGCGCATGCGCACCGGCACCGTCGTCACCACAGACGACCGCAACTGGGAGCTGCGCTATACCACGTCGGCCAAACGCCTCTCGCTCAGCCGCGCGGTCGGGATCGACATGGAAAGCGCGACCATCGCGGCGCAGGGCTATCGCTTCCGTGTGCCCTACGGAACGCTGCTGTGCGTCAGCGACAAGCCGCTCCATGGTGAGATCAAGCTGCCGGGACAGGCGAACAAGTTCTACGAGGAAGCCATCGCCGCGCATCTCCAGATCGGCGTGAAGGCGATCGACCTGATGCGCGCGGAAGGCCAGCGATTGCACAGCCGCAAGCTACGCGCCTTCAACGAGCCGCCGTTCAGGTAAGGCGCGCTAAGTCCCCTCCCGCCTGCGGGAGGGGCAGCGAGACTTACGAGCTTGCTCGCTAGTCGCAGCGGGTTGGGCAAATCCCATCTGTCGTGGCTCCGCACCCACCCCTAACCCCTCCCGCAAGCGGGAGGGGAAATTAGGCAGCGGGAACAGGAGATTGCACACCCAATCCCTCATCGTCGCTCCCGCGAAGGCGGGGGTGACGGGGATGGTTGCGTGGGCTAGCCTTCGCGCAAACAGGAGACCGCCGCATGCCCCAACCCAACCGCTCCCGCTCCATCGCCGGTCGTGTCGCCATCGTCACCGGCGCTGCCAGCGGTATGGGCCGCGCCACGGCCAGGCTGTTCGCCAGCGAGGGTGCGAAGGTGGCGGTGACCGATCTCGACCTGGCAGCCTGCGAGGACGTGGTGGCGGAATGCGGCGAGAACGCGCGGGCCTACGCGCTCGATGTGTCGGACAGAGAGGCGATCGCGCAGGTCGTCGCACAGATCGCCGAGGACTTCGGCGGCATCGACATTCTCGTCAACAATGCCGGGATCTCTCGCCATGCCGCGCTCGAGGGCGGGGAGGACTACGAAGCGATTTGGCACAGCGCGCTGGCGGTGATGCTGACCGCGCACCAGCGCATGGTCCGCGCTGCACTGCCGCACCTGCGTGCAAGCGACGCCGCGCGGATCGTCAATATCGCCAGTACCGAGGGCCTTGGCGCAACGCCAGGCCTCACGCCCTATGTCGCAGCCAAGACCGGGGTGACGGGCCTGACGCGCGGGCTAGCGGTGGATCTCGGCCCGGAAGGCATCACCGTCAATTGCATTTGCCCCGGCCCCATCAACACCGGCATGACCGCGCCGATCGCAGACGAGCACAAGACCATCTACGCCAAGCGCCGCACCGCCCTCAAACGCTACGGCGAGCCGGAGGAAGTGGCGCATATGACGCTGTCACTGGTGCTCCCAGCGGCGAGCTACATCACCGGTGCGGTGATCCCGGTGGATGGCGGGCTGATGGCGCGGAATGCTTGAGGTGCAGAATGACGATGAGCGCTGAACTACGAGGTGCAGCGAAAGCCAGACTCCTTATGGTCGATCTGGTCTATAGCAACTTCAAAGCCTACGAACTGCCCGCTCTTGCGGAGCGTCTTGGCTTGAAGCCCGGCTCCGAAAGTGAAGCCATGAGCAGTAAACGAAGTTTCATGATGTCGAGGCTCTCGGCCTTGAGCGTCGATGAGTTGCGGGCAGTCGCTAAAGTGCTGAGCGAGGACTTTGCGAACGAGCAACTTGACCGTTTTGCCATTACGGGGAGCCCCTCTGACGATCTGATTTCTGCAAGCTTGGACAAGTTCGACAAGTCCGTGGTCCATAAGCGGTGGCAAACCGCACTTGAGAGGCGTTCTGCAGACCCCGAGAACGCTATCACTCTTTCCCGCACACTGCTCGAAGATGTCTTTAAATGGATACTATCGGAATCGAGTGTCCCCTTTGACGACAATCTCGATATGCCAAAGCTCTACCGCCTAGTCGCCAATGAGCTACGACTAGCCCCTGACGATCACACCGAAGTTGCCTTCAAGCGCATCCTTGGAAGCTGTCAGTCTATCGTTGAGTCATTAGCTACGTTACGCAATAGGATCGGAGACGCTCACGGGACTGGGCCAAGAAGGATCAAGCCGAGTTCACGTCACGCAGAGCTGACCGTCAATTTAGCAGGCGCAATGGCGACGTTTTTGGTAGCCACCTTTGAAGATCGAAAACGCTAACCTCACCCCTGCCCCTTCGTCTTCGTCTTCCCCGCCTTCGCGTTCGCCGCGATGTAGTCGATGATCTGCCCGGCGATATCCTTCTCGGTCGCCTTCTCGATGCCTTCCAGCCCCGGTGACGAGTTCACTTCCATGATCACCGGGCCGTGATTGCTGCGCAGCATGTCGACGCCGCAGACGTTAAGCCCCATGTGTTTGGCCGCGCGGACGGCGGTGGAGCGTTCTTCGGGCGTGATCTTGATCAACTGCGCGCTGCCGCCGCGGTGGAGGTTGCTGCGGAAATCGTCCGCCGCGCCGGTGCGCTTCATCGCGGCGACCACCTTGCCGCCGACAACCAGCGCGCGGATATCGGTGCCGCCCGCTTCCTTGATGAATTCCTGCACCAGGATGTTGACGTTCGCCCCGCGAAACGCCTCGATCACGGACTTGGCGGATGACATCGTCTCGGCCAGGACCACCCCGATGCCCTGTGTGCCCTCCAGCAGCTTGATGACCACCGGCGGGCCGTTGACCGCCTTGATGATCTCCTCAGCCTGCTTGGGATCGTTGGCGTAGGCCGTGAGCGGCAGGCCCAGCCCGTATTTGGCGAGGATTTGCATGGAGCGCAGCTTGTCGCGGCTGCGACCGATGGCGACGCTTTCGTTGAGCGGCCACACGCCCGCCATTTCGAACTGGCGCAATACGGCAAGTCCGTAGTTGGTGATCGAGGCCCCGATGCGCGGGATCACCGCGTCGTAGCCCTTGATCGTCTCCCCATTGTAGCTGATCGTCGGGCGGTGGCTGGCGATATTCACCGTGCAGCGCGTGGTGTTGAGAATGTCGAGCGAGTGCCCGCGCTTCTCCGCCGCCTCCACCAGCCGCTTGTGCGAATAGAGGTTCGGGTTGCGGGCGAGCATGGCGATTTTCATGTGTGGAGTATCCTTTTGCGCTCTTCGGCGCTCGACTGGAGGTAGGACCGGCCCGAATCGACGAGGAACCGGCTGCGCAGCGCCATCCTGCCGACCAGGATGGGAAATTTCATGTCACTGCGGTCGGCCAGGCTGAACTCGGCCGGAAATACGGTGTCGCCGATCCGCAGCGACGTCTTGATGATATAGCGCGTCTGCGCCTCGCCGTTGGAACTGGTGACGACGCGCTGGTCGGCGCGGGGAACTTCGACTGTTACGGGCTCGCTACGCCCGTCGCCGATATCGAGCTGGAAGCGCAGCATCCGGTGCCCGTCGCGATCAAACCTTTCGATCTCTGTCGCGTGCAGGCTGGAGGTGCGCGCGCCGGTATCGATTTTCGCAGGGATGCGCGCCCCGGTCAAATCCGGCAGCGCCACCACCTCGCGCCAGCCGACGCGCAGTAGGTCTCGGGATCGTTTGCTCACTGAATGATAGCCATACCATCGCCGCCGCCGCTGCCGGGCAAGCGCCGCAGCACTTCACCGGTCGCGAAATCGACTTCGGCCACCGTGTTGGCGCGGGTTTCGGCAGCATAGATCCGCTCCCCATCGGGCGAGAACAGGATCGTGACCTGTGTCCTGGCTTCCGCTTCTTCACGACTGGAGACGGCAATGCTGCGGACCGCTTCGCCCGAAGCCAGGTCGATCACCGTCAGCCCGCCATCGGCCAGATCGCTGGTGACGGCGTAGTCCCCTTGCGGTCTCACCACGATACGCAGCGGAAAATCGCCCGTTTCCGTCTGGCCGCGCACTTCGAGCGTCTGCGGGTCGAGCGCGAATGCCTTGTCGGATCCCCGCGCCGAGACCCACAGCGTCTCCCCGTCGGGCGTCAATGCGATGCCTTCCGGCTCTTCGCCCACCTCGACCGAGCGCGGCGCGCGGCGGGTCTTGAGATCGACCAGCGTCACCGTGCGATCGCCGAGGTCGGTCGTCCAGGCATAGTTCCCGCTCGGCGCAACGGCCAGCATGTGGCTCCCGCGCTTGCCGGTCGCATATTCGAAGGTATCGGCCTGCCCCAACGGATCGCTGATCCAGAATACCGACTGGCGGCCCTCGGCGGTCGCATAGATGTCGCCATTGGCATGCCAGACGATCCCGTGTGGACGGGCATTCTCGCCCAGGTCGATGCTTTGTACTTTGCCGAGATCGGAGGTGCGGAAAATGTCGACGCTGGTGCCGCCATAGCAGGCGAGCGCGACATGCCGGTCATCCGGGGATGTCGCCAGCTCGTGCGGATTCGCGCAGCTATCGACCTGCAACACTTCCTCGCCGGTTGCGAGGTCCACCTTCGAGAGCGTGTTGCCGAACTTGCCTGCGACGAACAGCGCGCCGGTGACACTGCTCGCATCAGGCTCGCTCGCCAGCTCGCTGCCTACTGGAGCGCAGGCAACGAGCGCTAGCGGAGCAAGAAGGCCGAACTTCCGCGACATTACCATCCCTGCGGCTTGCCTTCGTTCTGCTGTTCGAGCCATGCCATCAGCGGGGCGAAATATTCGATCATCGCCTTGCCACTCATCTCGCGTTCGCCGGTGAAAGCTTCGAGTGCATCGGGCCACGGCTTGCTCGCCCCCATTTCCAGCATGGCGTTGAGGTTCTCGCCGACCTCCTCGTTGCCGTAGAAGCTGCAGCGGTGCAGCGGCCCTTCCCATCCGGCCTGGTCGCAGGCGGCCTTGTAGAACTGGAACTGCAGCACGCGGGCGAGGAAATAGCGGGTGTAGGGCGTGTTGCCCGGGATATGGTATTTCGCGCCCGGATCGAAGGCGTCGGCGGGCCGATCGACCGGCGGAACGATGCCTTGGTACTCGGTGCGCAGCTGCGTCCACGCCTCGTTGTACCGGTCCGGCGTGATCGAGCCGTCGAACACGCCCCAGCGCCATTTGTCGACCAGGTGCGCGAAGGGCAGGAAGGCGACCTTGTCCATCGCCTGCCGCAGCAGCAATCCGATATCCTTGTCCGCGCCCGGCACGGCCTCACGGTCGAGCATGTCGATCTGGACGAGATATTCCGGCGTGATCGACAGCGCGAGCATGTCGCCGATGGCTTCGTGGAAACCGTCGTTTGCGCCGTTGAGATGCAGGTAGTCCTGCTCCTTGTAGGCGCGCTGGTAGTAATTGTGGCCGAGCTCGTGGTGGATGGTGATGAAATCGTCCGCATTGCGCTTGATGCACATCTTGATGCGGATGTCGTCTTTGTTGTCGAGATCCCACGCGCTGGCATGGCACACGACTTCGCGATCCCGGGGTTTCACGAACTGGCTGCGCTCGTAGAAAGTCTCCGGCAGCGGCTCGAAGCCGAGCGAGCTGAAGAACTGCTCGCCGACGCGGACCATCTCGACCTCGTCAAGATCCTTCTCTTCGATCAGCGCGGTCAGGTCGTAGCCGATATCGCCGGCACCTTCGGGCGCGACGAGCGGATAGATATTGCCCCATTCCTGCGCCCACATATTGCCGAGCAGGTCGGCGCGGATCGGGCCGGTGGCGGGCTGGATCGCGTCGCCGTATTTCTCGTTGAGCTTGGCGCGCACATAGGTGTGTAGCGCCATGTAGAGCGGTTTCACTTCCTCCCACAGACGCTCCTTCTCGACCGCGAATTCCTCCGCGCTCATGTCATAGTTGGACCGCCACATCGCGCCGACATCGGCGAAGCCCAGTTCCTTCGCGCCCTCGTTGGCGATGTCGACCATACGGACATATTCGCTCTTCATCGGCGCGCCGACCTGGTCGTGCCAGCTCGTCCACATCTCGGAGAGTTCTTCCGGCGTGCGTTCGAGATTGCCCATCTCGGCCTCGATATCGCTGCCGTTGATCGGCTCGCCATTGAGCGTGCCCTTGCCCTTGCCATACTGGCTGCCGAGGCTGGTGGTGATGGTGGCGAGTTCGGCCGCCGCGCCATCGGCGGTCGGCGCGGGCAGGACAATGCCGGTGCGCAGCATGTCGAGCTTGCGCGCAACTTCGGGGGCGAGCCCGTCGACCTGCGCATATTTCGCCGCTTCGAGCGCGTATTTGACCGACATCTCGGTCCCCTCGGCCCCGACCTTGGAGACCAGGGCATCGGTGTCATGGGTGATATAGGTCGCGTTGATCCAGTAGATCCTGCTGGCCTCGACCGAGTAATCGAACAGCTCCTGCTCCACCATCGCCACCCAGTCCGCCGCGCCCTGCGGCGTCATCGGGAACATGGCGGCGGTTTCGGCGCCCGCCGGAGCGTGATCGTCGGCCAGAGCGGGTGCGGACAGGACCAAGGCCAGCGCGGAAAGCGCAGGGGCGACGAATTTCATGGATTATTTCCTCTCAGACAAACCGGTTTCCATTGCGACCGGTTTGAACCTCCTGCGCCGCTTAATCAAGCCGCGCGGCGCTGGCTCCATTCGAGGATCAGGCCGTTGAGCGGCAGGATAAAGCACGCAATCCACGACACCAGCTTGGGATAATGCATGGCCGCGGCAATCGCCGCCTTGGTGTCGTCCCCCGCCCCGGCTGCCAATTGCTGGATCTGCAGCGTCGTTTCAACAGAGTCGCTGAGGAAGAAAACGATCGCTGCGAACACCGTCGCCAGTCCGATCGTGCGTAAGGCGCCGGTCCCCACGCGAAGAAAATACAGCCCGCCAAGGAAGCTTCCGACGCTGAACAGCATGATGAAAACGAGGTCGCTGATCATGGCCGTCAACGCCGTGCGATAAACGCCCGCCTCGGCCCACTCGCCCTGGATGAAGTCGACCCGTGCGGCGGTGGTCGCAGTCTGGTGATCGACGATCCCTTCGGACACGGTCTCCAGCGTCAGGGGCATATGCAGCGCGAGCGCAACCACAAAGGCGATCAGGCCGCCAACCCAGAACATCAGGAAGCGTTTGCGCGACACCATCGGCTAGATCCCTGCGGTCTCCTTCAACCAGTCGGCGATGGCGCGGCCCAGGTCGGGCTTGGTCACGCTCGACATATGCGTGCCGGGGACTTCGACATAGGTCGCATCGGGCAACAGTCCGGCCAGTTCGGCGGCCGATCCGTTGTCGCGATCTTCGTCACCGCACACGACGAGAGACGGAATAGTGATATTCGCCAGCGCTGCAAGGTCCATATCCGGCAGTGTTGTCAGTAACATACGCGCCGCGACGCGGTCGACGCCTTGGCTTTTCAGGAACTGCATGGAGAAATAGGCGGGATCGCCGCGCTCGATCGTTTCGAATTCATCGATCACGCGCAGGAAGTGTGCCGAGCGCTTCGACCATTCGCCCAGTCCGGCCGTGCCCATGCCGCCGATGACCAGCCGCTGCGGATGCAGTACGCCCTGCGCCACCGCATGGAGCGAAGTCCGCGCGCCGAGCGAGAAGCCGCCCAACACATAGTCTTCAAGAGCGAGATGATCGACCAGCGCGGCGACATCGCGCACCAGCACGTTCTCGGGATATTTCTCCGGGTCGTGCGGCGCTTCGCTTTGCCCGTGGACGCGGAAATCGAGCATCAGCACTTCGTAGCCTGCCGCGGCGATCCTCTCGGCATGACCCCACTTGATCCAGTTCATATCGGCGCTGGAAAACAGGCCGTGGAGCAACACGAAGGCCTGACCCTCGCCGACCCTGTGCAGCGCGAGTTCTGTGCCGTCGAAGGAGACGAAACGCTCGGTCTTCACCTTTTCGCCAGCCCCTTCTGCTCCATTCGCCATTGCGCCATCTCGATCCGGTCCTGCCCGAAGAAAGGCTCGCCTTCGAAGACCAGCGTCGGCACGCCCCAGTGACCGGCCTTTTCCAGTGCGTCCTGGTTGGCGGCGATTTCGGCGTCGAGCGCTGCTGCATCGCTTGCGGCTTCGGCTTCGAGTTCGGCGAGGTGCAGTCCTGCCCGATCGGCTGCGCCCGCCAGATGGTCGCCTTCATTCCAGCCGTCGACGCTTCCGTCCCAGATCAATTTGGACGCTTCATAGGCGAACAATAGGCCCTTGCCGCGCCGCGTGGCGGCCTGCCCCAAGCGGCCAATGCGGTAAATATGCGGCTGGTCTTCGGCTATCTCGCGGGTCATCAGGTTCTGGACCACCGGATCGGGGCGCGGCCAGGCCATGGGGATGCCGTGAAACTGTGCCGCCCGCATCGAATCCATCACGATGTAGCGCGGCGCCGCTGGGTTGCCTTTGAACAGGATATCGGGATCCCGGATCGCGATCGGCCAGACCGTGCGCAGCGTAATGTCGAGATCGTATTCTTCGACCATCGCCTTGTACCGCCCCATCGAAAGGTAGCTGTACGGCGAACGGAAGCTGAAAAAGAGATCGGCGTGCAGGGTCATGTGCAGGCTCCTAGCGGAAGAAGCAGTTGGCCCCTGCATAGAGCCCGGACACCGTATCCCCGTCAAGGAATCCGCCGATCCGCTCGCCGAGCGCGAATTCTTCGCCGAGCGTGCTGCCTTCGATCATGGAGAAACCTCCGGCCTCGGCGAGTTCCGCGCGCGGTGTGCCGACGCTGCCGCCGCCGTCCAATGCGATGGCGGGATTGGCCTCGTCGGAATACCAGCCGACCAGGCGGTCTTGCTGAAAGTTTAGAGTCAAGCCGCCTTCGTAGCGGGTGAACTCCATCAGGCCTGCCCCGCATTCTTCGTTCGACTGGCGACCCTCGGGCGGGCCGAGCACGGCGCCCATCGCGGTCTCGACCTCGGACCGCCCGGCGGCGAAATAGAACGCCTCGGCCCCGGCGGCGAGCCCGTCGCCCCTCAGGACGACCTTGCCCGCATCGACCGGCGCGGCTCCGTTTTCCTGCTGCAGCCGCTCCGCCGGCGACGGGACATCGCTGCCGCATGCGCCCAGCGCGAGAAGTGCCGCCAGCCCCAAGATTACGCGCATCGCCCTACCCCTTCTTCAGATGCCGCCGCCCGAGCAGCTCGGCGATCTGCACGGCATTGAGCGCGGCGCCCTTGCGCAGATTGTCGGATACGCACCACAGCGTCAGGCCGTTCTCGACCGTCGGGTCTTCGCGCACGCGGCTGACATAGGTCGCGCCATCGCCTGCGCTTTCTACCGGAGTGACGTAACCGCCGTCCTCGCGCTTATCGACCAGCATGATGCCGGGCGCCTCACGCAGGATTTCCATCGCCTGTTCCGCGCCGAGCTCGTTCTCGAATTCGATGTTCACCGCTTCGGAATGGCCGACGAACACCGGAACGCGTACGCAGGTGGCGTTCAATTTGATCCTGGAGTCGAGGATTTTCTTGGTCTCGACCACCATCTTCCACTCTTCCTTGGTCGCGCCGTCATCCATGAAGACGTCGATGTGGGGGATGACGTTGAACGCGATCTGCTTGGTGAATTTCTCCGGCACTACCGGGTCACCGACGAAGATCGCGCGGCTTTGCTGGAACAGCTCGTCCATGCCCGCTTTCCCGGCACCGGAAACCGACTGGTAGGTGCTCACGACCACCCGCTTGATCGTGGCTGCATCGTGCAACGGCTTGAGCGCGACCACCAATTGCGCGGTCGAGCAGTTGGGATTGGCGATGATGTTCTTCTTTTTGTATTCGTCGATCGCGTCCGGGTTCACTTCGGGCACGATCAGCGGCACATCCGGGTCCATACGGTAGAGCGAACTGTTGTCGATCACCACGCAGCCCGCCGCCGCGGCTTTGGGGGCATATTCCTTGGCCGGGCCGGAGCCGGCAGAGAACAGCGCGATGTCCCAGCCGGCCCAGTCGAAATGCTCGATATTTCTGCACTTGAGCATCTTGCCGGTGTCGCCGAATTCGACTTCCGTCCCGTGCGAGCGTGAAGAAGCGACCGCCGCCACTTCGTCGCACGGAAACTCGCGCTCGGCGAGGATCTGCATTATTTCCCGGCCGACATTCCCGGTCGCTCCGACCACGGCTACGCGATAGCCCACTTCACTTCTCCGACATCAAAACTGCTTTGCGTGTGGCAGGTAGTCGCGCGATAGCTGCATGGAAAGCCCCTAGGCGGGTGCGACGGGAGAGAATAGCTATGGCCGGACCAAGCCTGGGCGAATGGAAGGCCAAGGCGCAGCACTTCGCCTACGACGGTCTGCAAATCGCCTTCTGGACCGGCGGCAAGCCGGATGCACGGCCGCTGCTGCTGGTGCACGGCTATCCGACGGCCTCGTGGGACTGGCACCGGGTCTGGGAGACGCTCGGCAGCAAATACCATCTCGTTGCGCCCGACATGATCGGCTTCGGCCTCTCGGACAAGCCGCGCTCGGGCTATTCGATCCATCGCCAGGCCGACATGCATGTGGCGCTGCTCGATCATCTGGGCATCGGCGCGTTCGATGCGCTGGTGCACGATTACGGCGTTTCCGTTGGGCAGGAACTGCTCGCCCGTCGGGCCGAGAGATCGGCGGCGCAGGGGCTCGGCCAAACAGTCTTCCTCAACGGCGGTATCTTTCCCGACCAGCACCGCCCGCGCCCGATCCAGAAGCTCGGCACGTCGCCGCTCGGCTTCCTCGTCGGCCTGCTTACCAACCGTGAGAAATTCGGCAGGAGCTTTTCCGAGGTCTTCGGCCCGGACACCCAGCCCGGCGCGCAGGAGCTGGACGAATTCTGGGACCTCGTCAGCCACAACGGCGGCAACCGCATCATGCACAAGCTGCTGCACTATATCGCCGACCGCAAAGAGCATGCCGAAAGGTGGTTCGACGCACTCAGGATCGCGCAAGGCGATATCGGCCTCATCAATGGCGCGCTCGACCCGGTCTCTGGCCGGCATGCCTACGAAGCCTGGCGCGAGCGGCTGCCCGACGCGCGGCATCACCTGATCCCGACCGTGGGCCATTATCCGCAGGTGGAGGACCCGCAGACGGTGTCGCGCGTGACGCTGGATTGGCTCGCACGCTAACCGTCATCCTAGCGAAAGCTGGGATCTCGCGAAGCCAAGCGGGACGGTGTTGAGAAAGATCCCAGCTTTCGCTGGGATGACGCGTGCTATTCCGGCGGCGTCACACCATGCGCCCGCAGGAAGCGCATGTAGGTGTTCCACAAATGCGGCGAAATCTGCTCGCCCGACACGCGGTGTGTGTAGCCCGGATAGAGCATCATCTCGAACGGCACGTTGGCTTCCTGCAGCACGCTGATGATCTCGGTCGCGTTCTCGAACACCACATTGTCGTCCGCCATGCCGTGGACGATCAGCAACGGGTCGCTGATTTTGCCCGCATCGGGGATCGCACTGGCGGCTTCATAGGCTTCGGGCACCTCGCGCGGGTCGCCCATGTAGCGCTCGGTATAATGCGTGTCGTAAAGCTCCCACTTGGTCACCGGCGCGCCGGAAATTCCGGCGGCGTAAAGCCCAGGATCTGCCTGCAGCTGCTTCAGCGTCATATAGCCGCCATAGGACCAGCCGTAGAGCGCGATCTTGTCGGGATCGACGAAGTCGAGCGTCTGGAGATATTTCGCCCCCTCGCGCTGGTCGTCGACCTCGACCCCGCCCATCGCGCGGTAGAGCGGCTGCTCGAAAGCGACCCCGCGATTGGCCGAGCCGCGATTGTCGAGCTCGAACCAGATGTAGCCGGCATCGACCACCGCTTGCTGCAGCGCGCCGTCCCAGCCGCGGGTCACGATCTGCGGGCCGGGGCCGCTATAGTGATAGTAGAACACCGGATAGCGCTTGCCCGCCTCCTGCTCCGGCGTGACCATCTTCCAGTAGAGATCGGTCTCTCCGTCAGCCGCCTTGATCGTGCCGAATTGCGCGGGCCGATGGCTGGCGAGATACGGCGCATAGGGATGCTCGCTGTCGAGCGCGTTCTGCTCGACCCAGGCCAGCGGCTCGCCCGCCTGGTCGGCGAGATAGGTCTGCGAGGGCTGGTCGTGGCTGGAACGCGTGATCAGCAGCGTCTTGCCGTCCTTGTCCATGGTCGCCGAATGCACGAAGCCGCGCTCGGTCAGGCGCGCCGGTTCGCTGCCCGGCTGCTCGAGATCGAGCGAATAGACGTGCTGCTCGAGCGGATCGTCCTTCGTAGCCGTGAAGAAAACCGTGCCCTTTTCCTCGTCCAAGCCGACCAGTTTGGTCACGACCCAGTCGCCGCGGGTCAGCTGCTGCCAGCCGTCGGCTGTCCGGCGGTAGAGATGGCCGAAGCCGTCGCGTTCCGACCACCACAACAGCGAACCGTCCTCCAGCCAGCGATAATCGTCCGACAGGTTGATCCAGTAGTCGTCCATCGCTGCGCGCTCGGTGAAGGCGATTTCGCTCGCGCCGGTGGCGGGATCGACCTTGAGCACATCCATCACGGTCTGCTCGCGGTTCTGCCGCTGGACATAGAGATTATCATCGGGACCCCAGTCGACGCGGGCAAGGTAGATGTCGGTTTCTTCGCCGAGATCCGCCTTCACGCGGTTGCCACCGTTGGGATCCATCACGAACAGTTCGACGACCGCATTGTCGCTGCCCGCGACCGGATAGCGCTGGTCGAACACCCGCGTGCCGGTCGCGCCGATGGCCGCGCGGGTGACGACGCCGACCGGGCTTTCATCGGTGCGCTGGACGGCGATGCGCCGGTCCTGCGGCCCCCACCAATAGCCGTCCATCCGGCTCATCTCTTCCTGCGCAACGAATTCCGCCTCGCCCCAGCGGATCAGTTCGCCTTCTTTCGGCGTGATCGGCGAAGCTTCGCCACCGACTTCGCCGACCCACAATTGCCGGTCGCGCACGAAGGAGACGAATTTCCCGGTCTCGCTCAGTTTCGGGTTGAGCTCGGTTTCCTCGGTATCGGTCAGCCGCACGATCTCGCCGTCGAGCCTGGCGAGGTAGAGATCGCCGTCGAGCGGCACGAGCACGCCCGAACCGTCCGTATTCCACGAATAGGAGATGATGCCCTTCAGATCGCCAACCCGCGCTCGCTCGCGCTGCATCTTTTCGTCTTCGCTGAGTTCGCGACCGCTGCCGAGCATCTCACTGTCGACCAGCATGGTCCACTCGCGGCTCTCGCGGTCATAGGCCCACAGATCGTAGCGCTCGCGCTCGTCCTCGCGGTTGCGCAGCAGCGTCAGGTAGCGTCCGTCGGGCGACAGCTTGGCCTGTCGCGGCGAAGGCCCGTCGAGCGAAGGCGAAGCGAAAACGCGTTCGAAGGTCAGGTCGGGCCCTTCGCTCACGGCTTCGTCCTGCGCGATAGCGGGGGTTGCGACCAATGCGGCTGCGGCGAAAAGAAGAAAGCGCATTCCAATCTTTACCTCGTCATTGCGAGCGAACTGTCGGTTGCTCGCAATGACGAAAATCGTGAGCGAATGCAAAGACCAACGAAAAAGGGCGGCCCCTCGCGGAACCGCCCTTCTCAAAATCCTGTATCGGCAAACGCTTATGCGTCGGCCTTCTCACCCTTTGTCGGGCGATTGTCGCGACGCTCGGCGATGCGGGCGCTCTTGCCGGTGCGGCCACGCAGGTAGTAGAGCTTGGCGCGACGCACGACACCGCGGCGGACCACGGTGATGCTGTCGACGATCGGCGCATAGAGCGGGAACACGCGTTCCACGCCTTCGCCGAAGCTCATTTTGCGCACGGTGAAGTTGGAGCCCATGCCGCGGTTCGAACGGGCGATGCACACGCCTTCGAAGTTCTGGATACGCTCGCGGTTGCCCTCGGTCACCTTCACGCCCACGCGAACGGTGTCGCCGGCGCGAAATTCGGGAATGTCCTTCCCGGCAGCGGCCATTTCTTCCGCTTCGATCTGCTGGATCAGGTTCACTGGTCCGGTTCCTTGTCTTTTCGCCGCGCACCAGAGGCAGACTGGACCCGAACATCCCGATGACGCTCCCATAAGTCCGGCCTGCGTAGCCGTGTGATCTCTTCCGCCTGGGCCTTGCGCCAGGCGGCAATCTTCGCATGATCCCCCGATCGCAGCACTTCAGGGATCGTGCGCCCTTCCCATTCGTAAGGTCGGGTGTAGTGCGGATATTCGAGCAATCCGTCTTCGAAGGATTCCTCGGTACCGCTTGAAGGCGCGCCCATTACCCCCGGAAGCAGCCGAATGCAAGCGTCGAGTATGGCCAGCGCGGCAGGTTCTCCGCCCGAGAGGACGATGTCGGCGAGGCTCACCTCTTCGATCTCCGGCCGGGCGTCGAACAGGCGCTGGTCGAACCCCTCGAACCGCCCGCACAGCATGATGACACCCGGGCCGGCTGCAAGCTCGCGGATGCGGGCTTGGGTGATAGGCTTCCCGCGCGGTGTCATGGCCAGTATCGGTCGACCGGTCCTAAAATCCGTTCGCCCTGAGCCTGTCGAAGGGTTGTCCTTCTCTTGGGGAGCCGCACCAGAAGTGTAAGGCAGGGCTTCGACAGGCTCAGCCCGAACGGTTTCCTGAGACGTGACGCTATCGAGCGCCCTCGCCATCACATCCGGTTTGAGCACCATCCCCGCCCCGCCCCCGGCCGGCGTATCATCGACCGTGCGGTGCCTGTCGGTGGCAAAATCGCGCGGGTTGACGGTCTCGCACACCCAATCCCCCCGCTCGAGCGCCTTGCCCGCCAGCGACACGCCCAGCGGCCCGGGAAACATCTCCGGATAAAGCGTCAGGATGGTGGCGGCGAAGGTCATTCAATGACCCTTTCCGCGACTAAGTTCGAAAGCCACGAAATCCCGGCGAAGATCAAAACAAAGAGCGGACCTACAAATACCTTCCCTGCCTTCGTCCATGGATAAAGGCCCTCCCACGACCATGCGACCCACAAGCCGACCAGTGCCGTTGGAATGACGAAGTAGGCGAAGACCGAACGGGCTTTATAGGAAGATATGAATCGTCTCACAGCGATATTCAAAAGGCCGCTTATCATCAGAACGGTCGCAAAACCTGCCAAGAGGTAGAGCCAGATATTCATTGCTCGAAGCTCGCTTGGTTACGCACGCCACTTCACCCCATCTTTGGCCCGCGTATCAACGCTCAGCTCGAACACATCGGGCCGCGAGTAGTGGCCGTCGGTATCGAGGCTGGCGAGGCCTTCGTCGATGGCGGACAGGTCGAGTGTGGCGTGGAGGATCTCCTCGCCCTCGCCCGCTTGCGCGACTACGCTCGCATCGGGCGCGGCGATCAGGCTGCCGCCTTTGTTGAGGACATCTGCCGGGATTGCTTCGATCAACTCGCGCGCCCCAGCATCACCACCGCAACGCTCCAACCCGTCCAGCACATCCTCCTTGTGCTGCACCAGCCCTGCCGCCAGCACATAGCATCGCCCCTCCATCGCGTAGTGGCGACTGGCGATGGCGTATTCTTCGCGCACGGTTGGCCAGGCGGCGACGTGGACGCTCTCGCCCAGATTGTGCATCGCCGCGCGGGCGAGCGGCATCCAGTGCTCCCAGCAGATCAGGCTGCCGACGCGGCCCCATTCGGCCTGGTGCACGGCCAGGGTCGAGCCATCGCCGCGCATCCATACCAGCCGCTCGCCATGCGTCGGCACCAGCTTGCGATGGTCGAGTACCGCCTCGCCGGGGCGGAACGTCAGCTGGTTGTTGTAGAGCGAATTGCGCACGCGTTCGTGAGCGCCAATGCTGATCACCGCACCGTTCGCATCGCACAGTTCCTGCAAAGCCAGCAGCCGCTCGTCATTGGGCACGACCGCGTTCTCCAGCAGGATACGGTGCAGCGCCTTACTGCCCGGATGATCCCACAGCGCCGCGCCGGGCGCTTCATCGAGCCACAGCGGATAGCCGCCGAGGAAGGTTTCCCCAAACGCCACCACCTGCGCGCCGCCCTCGACCGCCTCGCGCGCCAGCTCGGTCGCCTGCGCAATCCCGTCGCCGATGGCGAGCGGGATCGGGCGGCCCTGGACGATGGCGACGTTCAAAGGGGCACGATTGCGCTCGGTCATGCCTTGCCGCCTAGCGCGGCGGCAGGCCTAACGCCAGCGGCTCATCCGCATTTAACGAAGACCACGCCATCTCCCTTGATCGTCGCGCTGCCGATCCGGATCGGGTCGTATTCGGCATCTGTTGCCGGACGCAGGATCGCCAGCCCGTCGGGGCCCCGGCTTTCGATCGGCAGATCGTCCATCGGCTCGTCGAGATCGATGCGCGGATACTGGTCGAGCACAACCAGGGCCGAATCATCGTGGCGGCTGATATCGCCTTGCAGGACCGTCGCGGCGGGGCTGGTTACGATGCGGAAATCGGGCCGGTCGCAATCGGCATCGGGTCCCTTGGCGACCCAGCTGCCGGTGACATATTCGACCGTCAGTTTCACGCCGCCCGCCCGCGCCGGGTCGCGATCCCGAGCCGGGGGGTCGATTTCCTCGATGCGCTCGGGAACGAGCGTGCCTTTGCCTTGCATGCAGATGCTTGCGTCCATCCGCTCCCCCGTGAACCGGACGTAGTCGCCGGGCCCGAAATCGGCTTCGCCGAGGCTCAGGGACCAGACATCGCCATCGGGCGTGGTGAGCACCGGGCATTCCACGCCGTCGCTGATGCGGCCTTCGACAGTGATCGGTTGCGGCTCACCCGAGGGCCGCGTGGCGGCGGGCGATCCATCGGTGCCATCCGTGTCAGGTGCGTCGATTGCCTCGCCGTCGGAACCCGAACAGGCCACGCTGGCCGCTGCGGTGAAGGCGAGAAGGATGATTGATCGTTTTGGCAATTGTCTCATGCTTTTTTAGCGCACGAACACCGCCGATTGTTCCATCAATCGGGATGGGCAAAGTCCGTGGCGATCACGATCCGCTCGCCATTCCATTCGACCACCGCGTGCGTCGTCATTGGCACCATGAAGGTCTTCATGCCCTTCTCCGGCACGGGGTCCTTTGCGATCTCGACGATATCGGTCGCGCCGTAATTGTGAACGTCGATTACTTTACCAACGCGCTTGCCCGCATCGGTGACCGCATCAAGGCCGATCAGGTCGGCGAAATAGTATTCGCCCTCTTCCAGCGGCGGCAGCGCCTCGCGCGGGACCGTGAGAGTCGTACCGCGCAGTTTTTCGGCCTGCTCGCGGCCCTGCACCTCGGCGAAGCGGGCGATCGCGCCGCCCTTGTTGTCGCTACGGACGCTTTTGAGGGTCAGGGTGCCCTCGTTGAAGCTCGAATGCGCCTTGAGCGCCTCCAGCCCCTCGCCCAGCAGCTTCAGACGCACGTCGCCCCTCACGCCATGCGCGCCGGTAATGGCGGCCAGCGTGAGGGGCGTGTTATCGGTCACTGGCGAGTCACCCTCATCCAAGCTTCGCTACCGCGCTGCGCGCGTAAGCTGCGCTATCCTTCTTCAAGTGGGAGAAGGATACGAAGGCTTGGCGACGTAAGGCGCCTAGCCGCAGTTGGATGAAGGTCGCCGCCAGCTCAGTCAGCCTTCTCTTCGTCGGCCTTTTCTTCACCGGCGGTGTCGTCGGCCTGCTCGTTGGCCGGGCCGCCTTCGGCCTGTTCTTCGGCCATGGCGGTCTTCTCTTCGTCCGAAGCGTCGGCCGGGGTTTCGTCTTCGACTGCATCGGCGACGGCTTCTGCAGTTTCGTCCGACTTGACCGAACCGGTCGCGGTGTTCTCGTTGCTGGCTTCTTCCGCAGCGGCATCTTCAGCCGGAGCTTCGGCAGATTCGGCTTCGGCCGCCTTCTTGGCTTCCTCGGCTTCGGCAGCCTTGGCGGCCTTTTCTTCGGCGCGCTCCTTGGCGGCTTCGCCCGGCTCACCCTTCTGCGGGTTGTTGCGCGGCGCGCGCTCCATGATGCCGGCGGCATCGAGGAAACGGAGCACGCGGTCGCTCGGCTTGGCGCCGACACCCAGCCAGTGGCGGGCACGGTCCTCGTCGAGCTTCACGCGGCCTTCGTCGTCCTTGGGCAGCATCGGATTGTAGATACCGATCTGCTCGAGATACTTGCCGTCACGCGGGCTGCGCTCGTCGGCGACGACGATGCGGTAATAGGGGCGCTTCTTCGCGCCACCGCGCGACAAACGGATTGCAACTGCCATTTTAACTCACCTTTCCAAATCAAATCACTGAAATTGCTTACTTGTCTTTGTCCAAAATCGCGCGAAGATCGGGCGGTAGAGTGTTGGGATCGACCGATGGACCCTTGCCTCCAGGTCCGCCGAGACCGGGCAGGTTCGGCATCCCGCCGCCTCCGCCCATCCCGCCGAGACCGCCAAGGCCGCCACCACCGCCGCCGAACATGGAAGCGAGGCCCTTGAGCCCGCCCATCTTCTTGATCTGCTTCATCGCCCGGCTCATTTCCTGGTGCATCTTCATCACCTTGTTCACTTCCTGAACCGAAGTGCCCGAGCCGGCCGCCACACGCTTCTTGCGCTTGGCATTGAGGAGGGCCGGATTGGCGCGTTCCTTGGGCGTCATCGAGCCCATGATCGCGTCCATATGGACCAGCACCTTGTCGTCCATATCGGCCGCGGCCATCGCCGCCTTGGCCTTCTTCATGCCGGGCATCATGCCGGCAATCGCGCCGATCCCGCCCATGTTCTGCATCTGCCTGAGCTGCATGCGCAGGTCGTTGAGGTCGAACTTGCCCTTCTCCATGCGCTTGGCGAGCGCTTCGGCTTCTTCGACCTTGATGTTCTCGGCGGCTTTCTCGACCAGCGAGACGACATCGCCCATGCCGAGGATGCGATCGGCCACCCGCGCCGGATGGAACGCCTCGATCGCGTCGAGCTTTTCGCCGGTACCGGCAAACTTGATCGGCTTGCCAGTGACCGCGCGCATGGAAAGCGCCGCGCCGCCGCGCGCATCGCCATCCATCCGGGTGAGAACCACGCCGGTGAGCGGCACTTCGTCGGAGAAATTCTGCGCGACATTGACCGCGTCCTGCCCGGTCAGGCTGTCGACGACGAGCAGCACTTCGGTCGGCGCGGAAACACCGGCGACGGCCTTCATCTCCGCCATCAGCGCCTCGTCGACATGCAGGCGGCCTGCGGTATCGAGCAGCAGCACGTCGACATTCTGCAGGCGCGCGGCTTCGAGCGCGCGGCGGGCGATATCGACCGGCTGCTGGCCCTGCACGATCGGCAGAGTCGCGACGTCTACCTGCTCGCCCAGCACCGCCAGCTGCTCCTGCGCGGCCGGTCGATTGACGTCGAGCGAAGCCATCATCGGCTTCTTGCCGTGCTTCTCGCGGATATATTTCGAAAGCTTGGCGGTGGTGGTGGTCTTACCCGAGCCTTGCAGGCCAACCATCATGATCACGACCGGCGGCTTGGCTTCGAGCGTGAGCGGGACATGGCCCTGCTCGCCGTCGTCCCCACCGAGCATCGCCACCAGCTCGTCATTGACGATCTTGATGACCTGCTGGCCCGGCGTGACCGATTTGAGGACATCTTCGCCGACGGCTTTTTCCGTGACCTTATCGATAAAGCTCTTGGCAACCGGCAACGCCACGTCTGCTTCGAGCAGCGCAATCCGTACTTCGCGCATCGCATCGCGCACGTCCTGCTCGCGCAGCGCCCCCCGGCCGCGCAGGCGGTCGAACGTGCTACCAAGGCGATCGGACAGTGCGTCGAACATGCGTTACTCGAACTCCTGCAGGACCTACGGAGGTCCCGAATGCGAAAAACGCCGGCGGACGAAAACTCGTCGGCCAGCGTGCGAAGCAATTGCTCCGGCTTTGTATCTCAAATCCAGTCGCCTGAATTTCGGTTCTGGCCGGAAGCGAAAATGATGGGTTTCGAGAACCGGCGCGCAGCGGACAGTCAGTCCGTGAGCACTGGAAGCGCAGAAAACCGCCATTTGCAGCCCGGCCAGGACCGAAAGACAGGTGACTGGTGGAGCCTAGCGGGATCGAACCGCTGACCTCAACACTGCCAGTGTTGCGCTCTCCCAGCTGAGCTAAGGCCCCGTTCCAGTCATGTGAAGCGCACTATACAGCATGCCTCCCCTCGCGGGAAGCGGCGCTTTAGAAAAGCGGCTTCCCAAGCGCAAGGGAAATTTGAAGCGGCGCCCCGCGGCTGGCGACGAACCCACCACAAGGGCGCGACGCTTCAGGACTCGTCGTCGCTTTCGTCGCCCTTGCCTTTCGACACGCCAAGGTCGTCGTCGCCGCCGAGGTCGACCTCGTTGTCAGGGCTGTCGTCGTCTTCGTCGACGTCGATATCGAGATCGTCATCGGCAAGGTCGCTATCGGCCTCGCTGTCTTTCTTCTTCTTTTCTTCTTCGAACGGGATCGGCTGCTTGGTCTTCAGCACCGGCTCCGGCGTCCATTCCTCGCCGCATTCGATGCAGGTGACGGGGTCGTCCTTGCCGAGATCGTAAAAGCGGGTCCCGCATTTGGGGCAGGTCCGCTTGGTGCCCCATTCTGGCTTGGCCATAACTCACTGTTCCTTTGGTCGGGGCGGCAGGATCGCCGGACACCCGCGAAAATTCTCTATCTTGATGGGTAATAGAAGGCCCCGAATCAAGAGCGCGGCGCGCCTTGCCATAGGGGCATGGCGCTGTCAAAAGCCGCGCCCGTGACAAATGCCGTGACAGACGCCCCGATCCCGCATCGTTTTACCGCCCCGGGCCCGCTCACGGGGCGCATCCGCGTGCCCGGCGACAAGTCGATCAGCCATCGCTCGATCATGCTCGGCGCGCTGGCGATCGGCGAGACGCGCGTCACCGGCCTGCTCGAAGGCGAAGACGTGATGGCGACCGCCGCAGCGATGCGGGCAATGGGCGCGCAGGTCCTTCGACAGGCTCAGGATGGTCGGGCTGATGCCGAATGGCGCGTGCATGGCGTCGGCGTCGGCGGGTTGCTCCAGCCGCGCACCGCGCTCGATATGGGCAATAGCGGCACTTCGACACGGCTGCTGATGGGCCTCGTCGCCAGCCACGGCATCACCGCGACCTTTATCGGCGATGCGAGCCTCTCGGGACGCCCGATGAGCCGCGTGACAGAGCCGCTCGGCCGGATGGGTGCCCAGTTTCACGGTGCTTCGGGCGGAACCTTGCCAATCACCATGGAAGGCCTCTGCCCCGCCGTGCCGATCGAGTACCGGCTGCCGGTCGCCAGCGCGCAGGTGAAGAGCGCGGTGATGCTCGCCGCACTCAACACGCCGGGCATCACGACCGTGATCGAGCCGGTGCCGACGCGCGATCATTCGGAGCGGATGCTCAAGGGCTTCGGTGCGGATGTCGAAATCGAGGAGGTGGATGGCGCCACAGGGCGGGAACGCGCGATCCGCGTGCGCGGCGAGGCGGACCTGCAGCCGCAGATTATCGAGGTGCCGGGCGATCCCTCCTCCGCCGCCTTCTTCGTCGTCGCGGCGCTGCTGGTCGAAGGCAGCGATCTCGTGATCGAAAATGTCGGTCTCAACCCGACCCGTGCGGGCCTGTTCGAAGTGCTGCGCCAGATGGGCGGGCACATCGAGGAGATGAACACCCGCGAGGTCGGCGGAGAGCCGGTCGCGGACCTGCGGGTCAGGCATTCGGCGCTGACCGGCATCGAGGTCGATCCAGCCATCGCGCCGAGCATGATCGACGAATTCCCCGTGCTGTTCGTCGCCGCTTCGCTGGCCGAAGGCACGACCACCACCAGCGGTCTCGAAGAATTGCGCGTCAAGGAAAGCGACCGTCTTGCCGCGATGGCCGCTGCCCTGACTGGTGCAGGCGCGACCATCGAAGAGCGAGAGGATGGCCTGGTGATCCATGGCACCGGGGGCGCACCCCTGCGCGGCTCTGCCAACAGCGCTACCCAAACGCTGTTAGACCACCGCATCGCCATGAGCATGGCCGTGGCCGGCCTCGCCAGCCGTGACGGTGTCGAGGTGGACGATACGCGCCCCATCGCCACGAGCTTTCCGAACTTTATGGCGTTACTGGGGGGGGCGGTGCGATGACCTCCTATGTCTCCATCGCCCCGGACTTGATCCGGGGTCCCGCTCCTTCTGGCCTTGGACGAAAGGCAGCGGGATTCCGGCTCGGGGGCCGGGATGACGAAGGGAGAGGGGTATTATCATGCCGCTAGACTGGGCCTCGCTCGTCGGCTTCGTCGGCACCGCGTGTATCATCGGCGCCTATGCCTATCTTACGCTGTCCGACGCGACCAATCCCTACGTCCTGCACGGCACCAATCTCACCGGAGCCGCTCTCCTGACGGTTTCGCTGCTGGTCCACACCAACTGGCCCAGCCTCGTGCTGGAAGGCTTCTGGGCAGCGATCGCCATCACCGGGCTGGTGAAAGCGGCCAGGGCGCACAAGGCCCGAAAGGAAGTAATGCCGTGATCATCGCAGTCGATGGCCCCACCGCTTCGGGCAAGGGCACCATAGCCAAGGCGCTGGCCGAGCACTTCGGCCTGCCGCATCTCGACACCGGGCTGCTCTATCGCGCGGTCGGCCGACAGGTGCAGCTAAATGGCGGCGATCCCGACGATCCGGCGCAGGCTCTCGCCGCCTGCGACTTTGCCGATGCCCTGCTGGACGACGCTGCCCTGCGCTCGGAAGAAACAGGCGGGCTGGCGAGCCAGGTCTCGGTCCATCCGGAGGTCCGGCAGGCGCTGCTCGAGCGTCAGCGCGCTTTCGCCAGCCAGCCGGGCGGCGCGGTGCTCGACGGGCGCGACATCGGCACGGTGATCGCGCCCGATGCCGACGTGAAGCTGTTCGTCACCGCCAGCGTCCACAAGCGCGCCATGCGTCGTTGGCTAGAGATGACCGGCCGCGAGATCGAGATCTCGCTCGACGCGATCGAACAGGACATAGTCAGGCGTGACGCGCGCGATATCGGACGCAAGGACGCGCCGCTCAAGGCCGCTCCCGATGCGCTGATCTTCGATACGACGGAGTTCGACAGAGATCAGGCGATTGCCGAGGCGATCGCGGCTGTGGAAGCGGCCCTAGCAAACTGAGCCCTTTCCTACAGTGTCGGCGATGTGGCTAGGTGCGCTCGATGCAAAGCTGTGCCCTCACCCGTTCGTGCAAACCATCATACCCGAAACGGGGGTATCCGGCCGCCCGCATCTTTTCCCGCCCAGGACTGTGGTCCATGCGGTCCATGTCTCCGAATTTCCCATTTCCCTTGCAATCGTACCGCCTTTCGCCTAGGCGCGCGCCCGTTCTTACGCATCTTCCGATCGAAAGGACCTGCGCGACGGCATTCGGCCCCGCGCAGATGTCGGCCTCTTGCCCTGCTAGCCCTCGCAATGGTGCGTGGGAGGCAGTTTAAGACCCGGAGAAAAACTCCGTGGCCGGTAGCTAACAGTGAACGGGAAACCCCAACCTATGGCAACTTCTGCCAACCCTACGCGCGACGATTTCGAAGCGCTTCTCAACGAACAGCTCGGCGGGGCCGGCGACGAAGGCTTTGAAGGCCGCGTCGTGAAAGGCACCGTCACCGCAGTCGAAAACGGCTTTGCGGTCATCGATGTCGGCCTCAAGAGCGAAGGCCGCGTCGATCTCAAGGAATTCATGCGCGGCGAAGACGAGCACGGCCTCGAAGTCGGCTCGGAAGTCGAAGTCTTCGTGGACCGCGTCGAGAACGCCGATGGCGAAGCGATGCTCAGCCGCGACCGCGCCCGCCGCGAAGCCGCCTGGGACAAGCTCGAAAACGAATTCGGCGAAGGCAAGCGCGTCGAAGGCCGCATTTTCGGCCGCGTCAAGGGCGGCTTCACCGTCGACCTCGACGGCGCCGTGGCCTTCCTGCCCGGATCGCAGGTCGACATCCGTCCCGTCCGCGATGTCACCCCGCTCATGGACCAGCCGCAGCCGTTCCAGATCCTCAAGATGGACCGTCGCCGCGGCAATATCGTCGTCTCGCGCCGTGCCGTCCTTGAAGAAACCCGTGCCGAACAGCGCAGCGAACTGATCAACGACCTCGCCGAAAACCAGGTCATCGACGGCGTCGTCAAGAACATCACCGACTACGGCGCCTTCGTCGATCTCGGCGGCATCGACGGCCTGCTGCATGTCACCGACATGAGCTACAAGCGCGTCAACCACCCGAGCGAAGTGATCGAGATCGGCCAGACCGTGACCGTCCAGATCATCCGCATCAACGAGGAAACCCAGCGCATCAGCCTCGGCATGAAGCAGCTGGAAAGCGATCCGTGGGACGGCGTGTCGGCCAAGTATCCGGTGGGCATGAAGCTGACCGGTACCGTCACCAACATCACCGAATACGGCGCTTTCGTCGAGCTGGAGCCGGGCATCGAAGGCCTGGTCCACGTCAGCGAAATGAGCTGGACCAAGAAGAACGTCCACCCGGGCAAGATCGTCAGCACTTCGCAGGAAGTCGAAGTCATGGTCCTCGAAGTCGACAGCGAGAAGCGCCGCATTTCGCTCGGTCTCAAGCAGGCCCAGCGCAATCCTTGGGAAGAGTTCGCCGAGAAGCATCCGGTGGGCACCGAAGTCGAAGGCGAAGTCAAGAACGCCACCGAATTCGGCCTCTTCATCGGCCTCGACGGCGATGTGGACGGCATGGTCCACATGTCGGATATCGCCTGGGGCATCTCGGGCGAAGACGCGCTGGCGCTCCACCGCAAGGGTGAGCAGGTCAAGGCCGTCGTTCTCGACGTCGATACCGACAAGGAGCGTATCAGCCTCGGCATGAAGCAGCTCGAAAAGGGCGCACCGAGCGCCGATGGTGCCGACACCAGCAGCCTGCGCAAGGGCCAGACGGTTACCGTCACCGTGCTCGAAGTCCGCGATGGCGGGCTGGAAGTGCAGGTCGGCGACGACGGCGCGACGGGCTTCATCAAGCGTTCGGATCTCGGCCGCGACCGTGACGAGCAGCGTCCGGATCGCTTCCAGGCCGGCCAGAAGGTCGACGCCATGATCACCGGCTTCGACCGTTCGAAGAAGCCGAACTTCTCGATCAAGGCGCGGCAGATCGCCGAAGAGAAGGAAGCGGTGCAGCAGTTCGGTTCTTCGGACAGCGGCGCCTCGCTCGGCGACATCCTCGGCGAAGCGCTCAAGGGCAAGGAAGACTGACGATGCAGCTTGGTGCCCGCGCAAGCGGGTGCCTAGCGAACCGTCATCCCGGACTTGATCCGGGATCTTTATCGGTCAATCCCGACTTGGCTGTATGAGATCCCAGCTTTCGCTGGGATGACGATGAGGATGAAAGGCCCGCCTTCCGATGGAGTGGCGGGCCTTTTCTATTGCGGGTCAGCGATGTAGGCTCAGTGCATGCTAGAGATCCATCAATTCCCCTGCCTGTCCGACAATTACGGCTTCCTGCTCCACGATCCCGACAGCGGAGAAACCGCTGCGATCGATACGCCTGACGGAAAGGAATACCTGAAACAGGCCAAGGCCAAGGGCTGGACGATCACTCATATCTGGAACACCCACTGGCACCCGGACCATGCGGGCGGGAACAAGGATATTGTCGAGGCGACCGGTGCCAAGGTCATCGCGCCGCAGGAGGTCGAGAAGCTGTCGGGGATCGACCGGGTCGTCGGTCACGGCGATACCGTCGACATCGGAGACTTCACCGCCGATGTCATCGATGTCAGCGGACATACCAACGGCCATATCGCCTACCACCTGCCCGAAGCGGGGATCGCCTTTGTTGGCGACAGTGTTTTCGCGCTGGGCTGCGGGCGGATGTTCGAAGGCGAGCCGAAGCAGTTCTGGGACAGCCTCAGCCGCATCAAGGCCCTGCCGCCCGAAACCATGCTCTATTGCGCGCACGAATATACCGCGGCGAACGCCAGGTTCGCGGTGCACGCCGATCCGGAAAACGATGCCCTCGTCGCCTATGTCGAGGAGATCACCGCCAAGCGCGAGCGCGACGAGCCCACCGTACCCACGCAGTTGAAGCGCGAGCTGGCCACCAATCCCTTCCTGCGCGCCGACGACCCGGCGCTGGTAGCAAAATGGGGCGGTGATGCGCCGCATGAAACCTTTGCCGCGTTAAGGGCGGGCAAGGACAATTTCTGACACCATGAAAGCGCTGCGCGTCCAGCACCTGTCGGACGACCTGTCCGGCGTGGAACTGGTCGACCTGCCGCAGCCCGAACGAAAGCAGGGCGAGGTGCTCGTCCTCGTGCGCGCCGCTTCGCTCAATTACCCCGACCTGCTGATGACGCAGGGCAAATACCAGTTCAAACCGGAGCCTCCTTTCACCAGCGGGATGGAGCTGGCGGGCAAAGTGCTCGAGGCAGATAGCGATAGCGGCTTCGCGCCCGGTGATCGGGTCATGGGCGGCGCGAAGACCGGTGGGTTCGCTGAGACGGCCGTAGCCCCGGCGCGCGCACTCCGGCGTATTCCCGACGGCGTGTCCCTCGCGACCGCTGCGGCGATGGGCGCAGCCTATTCCACTGCCTACACCGGGCTCGTCGAATTGGGGGGACTCGAAGCTAGCCAGTCGGTGTTGGTCCATGGAGCGAGCGGAGGCGTTGGCCTTGCCGCATGCGATCTAGCCAAGGCACTAGGAGCGACCGTGATCGCGGCGACGCATCGCGAAGATAAGCTGGAAGCGCTTGAGGCCGCATCGGGCGCGGATCATGTCATCCTCAACCATGGCCGTTTCCGCGAACAGGTGGGCGACCTGACGGGCGGCACGCTGTGCGATCTCGTATTCGATCCGGTCGGCGGCGATGTGTTCGACGAGAGCACCCGCTGCGTGGCGTTCGGAGGCAAATTGCTCGTGGTCGGCTTTGTCGCGGGACGCATCCCGGAAATCGCGGTCAATATACCGCTGATCAAGGGCTTCTCCGTCGTTGGCGTGCGCGCCGGCGAATATGCCCGGCGCTTCCCCGATCGCGGGGCGCGGATCATGGGGGAGCTCGACAAACTCGCCGTCAGCGGCGCGATCACCCCGCATATCGATCGCACACTACCCCTCGCCTGTTGGCGCGAGGCTTTCGATGCCATGGCGGCGGGGGACCTGATCGGAAAAGTAGTGCTGGAGCCGTAATGTGACCTCAGGCCTGTAGGGCCGATCGCCCTGAGCCTGTCGAAGGGCAGCCCCAGCATTCGCTCCAAGTGGCGGCGCCGTGGCTGGGCTTCGACAAGCTCAGCCCGAACGGGCGAGGATGTTGCTCTTACCGACGAAAAAGGGCGACCCGCAGGCCGCCCTCTTTGAATTCAATGATGCGCCAACGCTCAGAGCTCGGCGATCACCTCGTCCGCCAATTTCCGGTCGGCTTCGGCGTCATGCTTTTCCGCGATCAGTTTGCGGCTGGCGGCCGCGGCGGCAGCGGCTGCGGTCGCGCGGACTTCGTCGACCGCGTCGCGCTCGGCGGCGGAGATCTTGTCCTCGGCCATCTTCTTGCGACGTTCGACCAGCGCCTTGCTGTCGGCTTCCGCCTTCTCGAGGATCGCGTCCGCTTCATGGCGGGCGTTTTCCATCATCGCTTCGGCGTCTTTTTCCGCGTTGGCGATCTTGGCAGTGTACTCGTCGCGCAGCTTTTCCGCTTCTGCGCGCAGCGCCTTGGCTTCGTCCAACTGGGCCTTGATCTCGGCGATCTTGTTGTCGAGGCCGCCGGTGACCAAGCTCGGCACCTTCTTCCACAGCATGATGGCGATCAGCACCAGCATCGCGACCGAGACCCACTGATAGGGCTCCAGCCACAAGGCGCTCGGCTCCAGCAGCTTGGCCGCGCCGAGATCGGTTTCGCTCACGACCTGCGCCGCTTCGGTGGTCAGGGGCTCGGGCGTGTTAGCCATGGGTCATGGCCTCCTTCACGGCCTGCTCGGCGGTCGGCCGGGGCACGGAGACACCGGCGAGACGCTGGACGATATCCTGAGCCGCTTCGGCGGCAACGGTTTCGATCTCGGCCAGCGCATCGCTGCGCGCACCGGCGATGCGCTGTTCGGCTTCGGCCAGCTTCTTGTCGAGCCGCTTCTGCGCGGCGGCGATCTTCTTTTCCGACTTCGCGGCGGCATCGGCCTTGGCTTCCGCCACCAGCTTCTGCGCGTCGGCACGGTTGGCGTTCTCACGCTCGCGCCAAGCTTCTTCCTCGGCATCGGCCTTGTCGCGCGCGGCCTGGGCGGCTGCGAGGTCGTCGGCGATCTGCTTGTCGCGCTCGCCCACGGTCGCCATCACGCGCGGCACCATGCCGCGGCCGATGACGAAGAATGTGAACCCGAAGAACACCAGCAGCCAGAAGATCTGGCTGGAATAGGTCTCTGCGAGCTGGGCTATCTGGGGCATGAGAGCGGTCCCGGAAAGTCAGTCTAAAAAAGGCACGACAGGGCCGGAACGATGCCCGGCCCTGTCGCGGTTCAGAGATTAGGCGACGAAGATCAGGATCATCGCGACGACGAACGCCAGCAGGCCGAGAAGCTCGGCAGCGGCGAAGCCGATGAACAGGCGGCCCTGCTGGCCGTCGGCAGCACCCGGGTTGCGGAGAGCCGATTCGAGGAACGAGCCGAACACGTTACCCACACCGATGGCGGCCATGCCGGCACCGATTGCTGCGAGACCCGCACCGACCAGCTTTGCTGCTTCTGCGTCCATTGTAATAACTCCTTGAGTACAAATCTGTTTGGTTGATCAGAGACTTAGTGAAGGTTTTCGGCGTCGTTGATATACAGCGAGGTCAACAACGCGAAGACATAGGCCTGGATACCGGCTACGAGGATTTCCAGCGCGGAAATGCCGATCATCAGAATGAAGCTCGGGGCGCCCACCAGCAAACCGAAACCGGCGCCGGCATTGATGCCGTCGATCACGAAGCTGGACAGCACCTTGAGCAGGACGTGGCCCGCCATCATCGCCACGAACAGCCGCAGCGCGAGGCTGAAAGGGCGAACGAGGAAGCTGATCAGCTCGATCGGGAAGATGATCGGGATCATCGGCAGCGGGGTGCCGCTGGGCACGAACAGGCTGAAGAAATGGAAGCCGTGCTTCCAGAAGCCGACGATCAGGACGATCGAGAAGCTGATGATCGCCAGCACGCCGGTGATGGTGAAGTGGCTGGTGAAGGTGAACGGGTGGATGCCGAGCACGCCCAAGGGCAGCAGGCCGAGCAAATTTCCGAACAGGATGAACATGAACAGGCTGAAGACGTAGGGCACGTATTTGCGCCCGGCCTTGCCGATGTTCACTTCCAGCATGTCATCGATAAAGCTGGTGAAGCTTTCGACCATCATCTGCCAGCGACCGGGGACGAGCTGCCCCTTCATGCCGCCCCACACGAACACGGCGAGCAGCACGGTGGTCAGCGCCATCCATGCCGCACTGTTGGTGAAGGCGATGTTGTAGCCCGCGATTTCCCAGCCTTCGGAACCCAGCATGGGCTCGATGGAGAACTGCTTCATCGGGTCGACTTTGCCAGATTCGGCCGCCACGTGAGATCCTTACGCGTTTTGGCGAACACCCGGCCCGTCAGCGCTCGTCCGAGCTGTCCGCGGGCGGCGTATTCGCCATTCGAAACACATTCCTGAAGGCGACCACTATTCCCAGGAACAGCCCCACCAACAGTGCCCAGGGATTGGTGCCGGTCAGATAGCCGATGGCATAACCGATCACCGTCCCCCCCAGAAGCCCGCCGAGCAAGTCCGCCAGCACCCGGTTGCCGCTGCGATAATTCGCGTCGGATCCGGTGCCCTGCGGCCGGTTGCGCCCCTCTTCACGCTCGCGTGCGGCCTTCAGCCGCTCTTCGAGCGCGTCGATACGCGCATCCTCGGCAATGGGTTCCCGGGCGGGTTTTTCGTCGCTCATGCCTTGCTCCTAAAGGAAGGGTTGCGCGGCACGGGCAAGAGCTGCCCGCCAAGGGCGCCGCCCCCTTAGAAGGGGGGTAAATGCAAGTCAACCGGACAGCACCCGAAAGCGCCGCCCGGCTGACGATATTTCTGCAACTGCTCTTGCGTGCGGCCTATGGTCCGACAATCACGGGCAGCGCGGGTCCCGCTGCGGCGGCGCGGCGGTGCGCGTCTGCCACGTCCCGTCGGGCGCCTGGTATTTCTCGCCAGGCTCGGTCCGAGCGATCAGCACACAGCCCTGCGTGAAGGCGTATTCCTCCAGCGTGGCATTCTGCGCCTGCGCGCGCTGCGTGTAATTCGCGCGCCGCTTGATGTTGAGATCGGCAACGAGGCTGCGGATCGCGGCCGGCTGATTGCCGACGACGCCGAGATAGCCGTCCATCTGTTCGCCGACTTGGCCGTTGGCGCGCGCCGCGGCATAGGCCGGATCGCGCTGGAAATAGGCCGTGGCAGGCGCCGCCAGCGCCAGTGCGACGCCCGATGCCATCACGGCCCTGGCAAATGTCGAGAGTTTCATGCCTTGAATCCTTACCCTTTAAAATATGTCCGGGTTCGCCTCGATGTTGTCTTCGACGTCGGCGGCGAGCCGGTAGATCACTTCCTGCCGGATGTTGATGTTGAGCTCGATCACGATGGGTTCGGAAGGGGCATTCACATTGATGCACCCACCCAGCGCAGCGAGCCCGCACACCGGCCCCAGTTTCATCATCCGCCCCGTCGCTCTCATCCTGCGCAGTCTCGCAGTCGGCAGGCGGTGCGTCAATTTAGGCAGTGTCATGGCAGATCCTCGCTTTCGGGGTCCTGAATAGGCGGTTGGTCCGGAATAAGGTCTTCCGGGTCGATGTCAGGTTCGGCTTCCTCGCCGGTCACGCTGCGCCGGACGCGATTGCCATCGGCATCGAGCAGCCCGATCTCGCGCGGATCGCGGACATAGGCCGGATCGTAGAACGAGCGGATATCGGTCAGGAGGCGATAGAATGGCGCGCGGATATTGACGTTGAAGCGGATCGGCAGGCTGGCGATGCGGCGGGTGACGAAATTGCTCGATGCGCCCTCGCCCTGGCTGACGCCGTCGAACCGCACGCGGGTGACGATTTCGCCGGTCAGCGGCCCTTCGACGGCCACGCGCATCTGCCGGAAATCGAGCGATCGCAGCGCGTTGAAGGCGAAATTGGCGAACGCCCCCATATCTTCATACGTCAGTTCGCCGACATAGGAGACATTGCCGCCCGGCGGGCGCGAGATCAGCAGGCCGTCCTCGATCCGGCCATCGCCGCGTTCGTCGAACACCACCGAAATCGTGCCGTCGAAGGTGCCGGTGGCAGCGAAATTGCCGAGGTCGAGCTGCTCGACGAAGCGGGCCGCCTCCAGCCCGACGATCTCGAATACGTAGCGGCGTACCTCCTCGCGGCCGAAATTGAGATCGACCGAGCGCATGATCAGCGTGCCGCCCATGAAGGGCCAGCTGCCGCCTTCGACCGCCAGCAATTCGCCGCCGCGGAGGGCGAAGCGAACTTCGCCGTCGGTGACTTCGATGCCCGGATTGATCGAGCGTACCTTGAGGACCTGGTCGGGCGCGGTCGTAAGATCGAGCAGGTCGCTGAATTCGACCGTGCCCGATGCGCCCTGCACCGGACCGAAGGCCGCGGCGAAGTCGAGCGAATCGCTGGAGAAGCGCCCGCTGCTGGTCACATCATCGCTGTTCCAGTCGATCCGGCCGGTGCCGGTGACGGTGCCGCGGGCATTGGCGATGACCCCGAGCGCAAGGTTGCTGAGATCGACCGGCTGCAGGGTGCCGTCGAAAGTGATGCCGTCGACTGTCAGATCGGCGAAGCCTTGCGAATTGGCGAGGTTGTGCCGGATCGCCACGTCTACGACTTCGCGCTGGCTATTCGGCTCGCGCAGGATCGCGTTGGCCAGAATGATGCTGTCTTCCAGCGTGAGCGTGGCGTCCTCGGCATCGAGCGGATTGAAGCGCGCGTGCTCGCTGCGATCGACCAGCCGGAACGCGCCTTCGTCGATACGCAAAACCCCGCCGATGTAGGACCAGTTGCCGCTGGCGCCTTGCAGGTCGAGCGGCACGGCATCCAGGCGAATGTCCGCCTCGGCGAAGGTGCCGGCGATGTCGCTGCCGAGATCGGCCTTGAGATCGGTGATGTCGAAGCGCGCGGCATTGTCCGCCTCGCCGAGCACGACGTCGAGATCGCGCGCGACCACTTCGCCGGGCCAGGCAAAGCCGACCGGGCCGCTCGCCAGTTGCAGCGGCGTGCCCGCCAGTTCGCCGCTCAGCCGCAGCGAAGTCGCCCCGGCCGCAAAGTCGAGCCCGCCGGGACCGTAGCGCAGCATCGCGCGACCGCCCGGCGGGCACAGCGTGACGCTCTGGCTGCCGAGCACCAGGTCGACATAGGCCAGGCGGCGGAAGGTCACCGGCGTACATCCCGACCACAGCGCGAGCGCGCCCGAACGGTCGACACTGCCGTCGATCGGCACCGCCAAACCGCGCGCTTCGCCGCCGGGCAGCGGACCGTCGGCCTGCACAAGCCCGTCGAAGCGGAGCGCGCCCGAACCCGCCTGGCGCACGGTCAGGCGCGGCAGCGCGAGGGTGCTGCCTTCGGCACTGTAGGGCGCCATCTGCAGGGTGAAGACCGTCGCGCCCGCAGGCGAGCGCTCCATCCGGCCCGCGATGCGCGGAATGTCGCCGCCGCCGGTCGAGATGTTCCCCGCGATGCGCGGCAGGCCGCTATCGCCGAACAGCACCTGCAACCGCGAGATCGCCGCCACCGCTTCGCCTCCGCGCCCGCGCAGCGAGACCCGCGGCGCGGCGATGCTGGTCTCGCCCTTGCTGCGCCTGATCGAAAGGTCTGCCGCGAGCGATCCGCCCTGCACCTGCCGCGCGAGCCCTCGCTCGAGCCGCGCCAGGAGCGGTGCCAGCAGGGAGCCGTCGGTAGCACGGCGCGCCTCGGCAAGCTGGCCCGCCAGCCCGTCGCCCAGCGCAACACCCTCGCCCTCCACGTCCCAATCCGACTGGAACTGCGAAAAATCGCTCGCCGCACGCAGCGACCCCGACAGGTCGAGCGTCGCAAAGCGCGCCTGTTCGCTGCTGGCATCGGCGAGCGCGATCGTCTGCTGCGAAACGATCCGCCCGTCGCGCCATGTCACATCGGCGTCCAGCGTCGCCGATCGCGCCGAGGCGATGGCCGAGCCGGGCGCCTGCATGTCGCCAGCTAGCGACGCATCCACCCCGTCGAGCGTCGCATCGCCGGTCGCCGCGAGTTGCAGGTCCGTCTTCCCGAGCGAGGTGCCACTGTCCTCGCAGGCGAGGCTCGCCAGCCGCAACGGCCCCTCGAATGTCGGGCGACCCGCGGCGACGGAGACCGACCCATAGGCGCTGGCCCCGCGCAGCGCGCAGTCCTCGTAGTCGATTGTCGGCGCAGCCGCCGCCATCACACCGGCAAAGCCGTCGTCGACTTCGCCTTCGCCCTCGGCCTTGATACCGATGGCGCCATAGGGCGAATCGATCCGGGCGCGTCCGTCGATCAGCTGCAGGTCGAGATCGGGCAGGCCCGGTTCTTCGTCGCTCTCCGCGAAAATCACGCGGTCGAGCGAACCGAAAGTAAGGCCGTCTTCCGTGATCTCGCCATAAAGGCGGGGCCGCGTCACCGAAACGCGCCCGATCGCCGGGATGCCCAGCCGGTAGCGCAGTTTGATTTCGACCCGTTCGACGGTGAGGTCGGGATCGTTGGGGTCGCCGATCACGATGTCGGTGAGAACCTGCTTGGCGGGGCCGATCGATTCGATCTCGTAGGTGGCAGGAAGATAGTATTGCTGGACGAGATCGCCGATGATGTTGTCGGCGATCCGCTCCCGCGCGAGCCAGACGATGAGGAAGCCGAGCAGCAATAGCAGCGCGACCGCGACCGCCCCCATACGCGCGATGCGGCCCGCCGAACGGTTGGTGCGGGCCGCCGCGACCAGGGTTTCCTCGCCCTCTCCCATCACCGCTCCACTTGCGCGCATCGCCCGGTAAAGGCAATGCTCCGAATAGCTTGGAGATGTAACGCTTGAACGAGCGGAGGGTTGCTTGCCGCAGGCCGAGGACGAGTATTCGGCGCCGAAGAACGCGCATTACGGCACGGGGCACCGCGCCCGGCTGCGCGAGCGCCTGCTCAACGGCGGAGCCGAGGCGCTCGCCGACTACGAAGTGCTCGAGTACCTGCTCTTCGCCGCTTTCCGGCAGGGGGACACCAAGCCGATCGCCAAGGCGCTGATCGCACGCTTCGGCTCGCTCGCAGGCGTTCTGAACGCCGAGCCGGGCGCGCTGGCCGAAGTCAAAGGCGTGGGCGAGGCCAGCGCCGCAGCGCTGAAAGCCGTCGCCCTCGCCGCCCGCCGCATGGCCCGCAACGAAGTGCAGCAGAAGCCGATACTCGGCAGTTGGCAGGCATTGCTCGACTATCTCACCGTCGACATGGCGCACCTGACCGTGGAGCGCGTGCGCGTGCTCTATCTCAATGCGCAGAACCGGCTGATCCAGGACCATCACGTCGGCGACGGCTCCATCGACGAAGCCGCGATCCACCCGCGTGAGGTGATCAAACGCGGCCTCGACATCGGCGCGACCGCGCTGATTCTCGTGCACAACCACCCGAGCGGCAATCCGGAGCCGAGCCGCGCCGATGTGCAGATCACCACCCGCATCGCCGAAGCGGGCAGATTGCTGGGGATTACCGTCCACGATCACGTCATCGTCGGGCGCGAGGGGCACGTGAGCCTCAGGGCGAAAGGCTTGATCTGAGCGACACCGCAGCCTAGCCGCCGCGCGACAGTTTCAAACCCTTTTTCCCGGAGTCGACCGATGGTCCCCCGCTATGCCCGCCCCGCCATGACCGCCCTGTGGGAGCCGGAGGCGAAATATCGCATCTGGTTCGAGATCGAGGCGCATGCGACCGAGAAACTAGGCGAGCTCGGAGTGGTGCCGGAAAGCGCGGCCAAGGCCTTGTGGGACTGGTGGGCGACCGATCCCAAGATCGACGTCGAGGCGATCGACGCTATCGAAGCGGTGACCAAGCACGATGTCATCGCCTTTCTCACCTGGGTCGCCGAGAATGTCGGCGAGGAAGCACGCTTCATGCATCAGGGCATGACCAGCAGCGATGTGCTCGACACGACGCTGGCGGTGCAGCTGGCGCGATCGACGGACATTCTGCTCGAAGACCTCGATGCGCTACTCGCCGCGATCAAGCGCCGCGCGGAAGAGCAAAAATACACGCCGACGATCGGGCGCAGCCACGGCATCCACGCCGAACCGGTGACCTTCGGCCTCAAGCTCGCGCAGGCCTATGCCGAGTTCGATCGCTGCAAGACCCGCCTGGTCGCCGCGCGCGAGGAAATTGCCACCTGTGCCATCAGCGGCGCCGTCGGGACTTTCGCCAACATCGATCCTTCGGTCGAAGAGCATGTCGCCGACAAGCTCGGCCTCAAGCCCGAGCCGGTTAGCACGCAGGTGATCCCGCGCGACCGCCATGCGATGTTCTTCTCCACCCTCGCCGTCATTGCCGGGTCGATCGAGCGGCTCGCGGTCGAGATTCGCCATCTCCAGCGCACCGAAGTGCTGGAAGCGGAGGAATATTTCTCACCCGGCCAGAAGGGTTCGAGCGCGATGCCGCACAAACGCAACCCGATCCTGACGGAAAACCTTACCGGCCAGGCCCGCATGATCCGTGCCTATGCCATGCCGGCGCTCGAGAATGTCGCGCTGTGGCATGAGCGCGATATCTCGCACTCCTCGGTCGAGCGCTTCATCGGCCCCGATGCCTGCATCACGCTCGATTTCGCGCTCGCGCGGCTGACCGGGGTGATCGACAAGCTGCTGGTCTATCCCGAACGCATGCAGGCCAACATGGACCGGATGGGAGGCCTGATCCATTCGCAGCGCGTGTTGCTTGCGCTCACCCAGAACGGCGTCAGCCGCGAGGATGCCTATCGCCTCGTCCAGCGCAATGCGATGAAGGTATGGGAATCGGACGGCCAGCTGATGCTGCTCGACCTGCTCAAACAGGACGCGGAAGTGACCGCCGCCCTGTCCGAAAGCGAGCTCGAAGAGCGCTTCGATCTCGAATACCATTTCAAGCACGTCGACACGATCTTCAACCGCGTCTTCGGCTAGAGAGTGCGCAGTATCTGGACGCGGCCCTTTCTGCGCCCTAGCATCATGATGAAATAAGGGAGGGGTTCGCCTTGCAAATCGTCCGCACAATCGTCTGGGTTCTGATCCTCGTCGCGCTGTTGCTGTTTTCGTGGTTCAACTGGACCCCGGTCGAAGTGACGATCTGGGACAACCTTCTGGTCGAAACCAAGGTCCCGGCGCTGGTGATCGTCTCCTTCCTGCTCGGCCTCTTGCCGATGTGGATGTACCATCGCGGCGTGCGCTGGACGCTGTCGCGCAAGATCGCGAGCCTGGAAAACGCCGCCCGCACCCATATCGAGCCACCGCCTGCGTCGACGGAAGATCCAGCGCCCGCACCTACGCCTGCATCGAGCACACCGCCCCCGCCGCAGCCCGACAGCGACGGCCTCCAGCCGGAAACCGACAGACCGTGAGCAACCCGGTCTTCCTCGCGCTCGACATCCCGCGGCTGGAAGCGGGCAAGGCGCTGGTCGACAAGGTCAAGGCGCATATCGGTGGTGTGAAGCTCGGCATGGAGTTCTTCTATGCCCACGGCCATCACGGGGTGCACGAAATTGCGCACTGTGGTCTGCCGGTCTTCCTCGACCTCAAGCTGCACGACATTCCCAACACCGTCGCCGCCGCGATGCAATCGATCCATGTGCTGGAGCCGGCCATCGTCACGGTCCACGCATCGGGCGGGCGCGCGATGATGGAAGACGCCAAGGCGGCGGCGGGCGAGAACACCAAGGTCGTCGGCGTAACCATGCTGACCAGCCTGGACGAGCGCGACCTCGAACGCACCGGGGTCGATGGCAGCCCGCACGATCATGTCATGCGGCTGGCCGAACTGGCGGAGAACGCCGGGCTCGACGGGATCGTCTGCTCCGGACAGGAAGTCGGCGCGGTACACAAGCAATGGAAACAGGGCTTCTTCGTTGTTCCCGGCCTGCGCCCGGCAGGCAGCGCAAGTGGTGACCAGAAGCGCGTCGTCACCCCACGCCAGGCGCGTGACGACGGTGCCAGCGTCCTGGTGATCGGCCGCCCGATCAGCAAGGCGGACGATCCGGAACAGGCTGCGCGGGATATCGAGGCGACGCTGTGATCGCGCGGGTGCTGGCGCTCGCCGCCGCGCTGGCGCTGCCCGCCTGCGTGCCCGGCGAAATCCGCAGTTCGGTCGCCGAGCAGGAGGCCGACCGCGACATCATCCGCTTCGGCGAAGTGTCGTTCAGCCAATTGGCCGAGGGCGTGTGGATGCACACCACCTATCTCGACCTGATGGGCTTCGGGCCGATCCCTTCGAATGGTCTGTTGGTGGTAAACGGCGATAACACAATCCTCGTCGATACCGCCTGGACCGACGAACAGACCGAGCAAATCGTCGCCTGGGCCAGCATGGTCCTGGCCAAGCCCGTCCGCGCTGCGGTCGTCACCCATGCGCATCAGGACAAGATGGGCGGCATGGCCGCGCTGCACGGCGCGAACATCGCGACCTGGGCGCATCCGCTGAGCAACGAACTGGCGCCCGAGGAAGGGCTGGTTCCTGCACGCAATGCCATCACCTTCGACGCAAACGGTTGGGCGACGGGCGAGGCGGCGCAATCGCTTGCGCCCTTACGCCTCTATTACCCCGGCGGAGCGCATACGCGCGACAACATCACCGTCGGCCTGCCGGAGCTTGGAATCGCCTTCGGAGGCTGCATGATCAAGGCGGGGGACGCCTCGAACCTCGGCAATCTCGCCGATGCGGACACCGCGGCCTATGCGCAATCGGTGCGTAATTTCGCAGCGGCGTTCCCCGATGCCCGGACCATTGCGATGAGCCATTCCCCGCCCGAGGGTCGCAAGGCGATCGAGCGCACGCTTGATCTCGCCGAAGAACTCTAGCAACGCGCGCGCCATGACGATGATCAAGATTTGCGGACTCTCCACGCCGGAGACGATCGAGGCTGCCGTGCAGGCGGGCGCGACCCATGTCGGCTTGGTGCATTTCGCCAAGAGCCCGCGGCATGTGGAACTAGAGAAAGCCGCCGAATTGCGCGCGCTGGTGCCCGAGAGCGTCAAGGCGGTGCTGTTGCTGGTCAACGAGCAGCCCGAAGAGACCGCGCGCGCGATCCAGATCGTCAAGCCCGACGTCGTGCAGTTTCATGGCAGCGAAACGCCGCAATGGACCAAGGCGGTGCGCGACCAGCTTGGTATCGAGGTGTGGAAAGCGCTGGGCGTACGCGAAGCGGCTACGCTGGAGAAATCGCGCCGCTATGAAGGCGCGGTCGACCGGCTGCTGTTCGATTCCCCGGCAAAGAAGTTGCCGGGCGGCAATGGAGTGACGTTCCAGTGGGACGTGCTCGCCGGCTTCGAGCACCATACGGCCTGGGGGCTGGCAGGCGGGCTGACGCCGGACAACGTCGGTGATGCGATCCGCCAAACCGGCGCGGAGCTTGTCGATGCCTCAAGTGGTGTTGAGAGCGCTCCGGGCGTCAAGGATATTGCGAAAATCGAAGCGTTCTGCGAAGCCGCAAGAAACGCATAGACCCCCTACTCCCGTTCGCCCTGTGCTTGTCGAAGGGCCGTACTTCTTTTTTACGCTGCGCCAGAAGCAAGAACGGGGCTTCGACAGGCTCAGCCCGAACGGATTTTTTGTGGCAACCAAGGCGAATTCCTTCCGCACCCAGCCTGACGAGCGCGGGCATTTCGGCCAGTTCGGTGGGCGCTATGTCGCTGAAACGCTGATGCCGCTCGTGCTGGACCTAGAGCGCGAATATCGCGCGGCGCAGGCCGATCCTGCCTTTCAGGCCCAATTCGACGACCTGCTCGAACACTACGTCGGCCGCCCCTCCCCGCTCTATTTCGCAGAACGCCTCACCGAGGCGCTCGGCGGCGCGCAGGTCTGGTTCAAACGCGACGAGCTCAACCACACTGGCGCGCATAAGATCAACAATTGCATCGGGCAGATCCTGCTCGCCGAGCGCATGGGTAAGACCCGCATCATCGCGGAGACCGGCGCGGGGCAACACGGCGTCGCCACCGCCACCGTCTGCGCGCGGTTCGGCCTGCCTTGCGTCATCTACATGGGCGCGGAGGACGTAAAGCGGCAGTCGCCCAATGTCTTCCGCATGAAGCTGCTCGGCGCAGAAGTCGTCCCCGTCACCAGCGGCGGCGCGACGCTCAAGGACGCGATGAACGAAGGGCTGCGCGACTGGGTCGCGAATGTCCACGACACCTTCTACATCATCGGCACCGCCGCCGGGCCGCATCCCTATCCGGAGCTGGTGCGCGATTTCCAGAGCGTGATCGGCAAGGAAGCCCGCGCGCAAATGCTCGACCGCACGGGCCGCCTGCCCGATTTGCTGATCGCCTGCATCGGCGGCGGCTCCAACGCGCTCGGCCTGTTCCACCCGTTTCTTGACGATCCGGACGTGAAGATGCTCGGCGTCGAAGCGGCGGGCCATGGTCTTGACGGCGACCAGCATGCCGCCAGCCTGCTCGGCGGCGCGCCCGGCATATTGCACGGCAACAAGACCTACCTGCTGCAGGACGAGGACGGCCAGATCACCGAAGGCCACTCGATCAGCGCCGGCCTCGACTACCCCGGCATCGGCCCCGAACACGCATGGCTGAAAGAGTCAGGCCGCGTCGAATACACCGCCGTGACCGATGACGAGGCCTTGGACGGCTTCCAGCTGCTTTGCCGCACCGAGGGGATTATTCCCGCTCTGGAACCGTCACACGCCATCGCGGCGGTCGCCGACCGCGCCAAACAGATGAGCGAGGACCAGATCATCCTGATGAACCTGTGCGGACGCGGGGATAAGGACATCTTCACGGTGGCGGAGAAGCTGGGAGTGGAGATGTAATGCGTCTACGCCGGGAAGCTGAGAACAAGAATTCAACTGAATGGCCAGCGTTTCATCATCTAATGGATTGCTACTGGCATCAAACCGCCGATGCATTTTACTCCGAGTTCAAGGAAGCACTCGACGATTTTCGTGAATGCGAAGGACAAGAAAGGTTTGAGCAACTCAAAGCCGAGCTTTGTGCTCTTCGAGATCAAGGGCGCTTTCCGAGACCCGGGCAGTTGCGAGTTAATTATAACAAACCATTTTGGCGCGGCTATGCGCGTATCGTGACCACGAGAGATATCGCAACATGTGATCCAATTCTTGGGTCTAGGGAAACTCAATGACCCGCCTCCAAAACGCCTTCTCCAAACCCCACGCCGCCTTCGTTGCCTTCATCACCGCTGGTGACGGGGACACGGCGGCGAACCTTGATGCGCTGGTTGCGGGCGGTGCGGATGTGATCGAGTTGGGCATGCCCTTCACCGATCCCATGGCCGATGGCCCCGCGATCCAGGCGGCCAATATCCGCTCGCTTGCGCGCGGCACGACCACGCGCGATGTGCTGATGATCGCCAACGAGTTCCGCGAGCGCCACCCGGAGGTGCCGCTGGTATTGATGGGCTACGCCAACCCGATGGTGCGGCGCGGGCCGGAATGGTTCGCCGCCGAGTGCAAGGGCTGCGGCGTCGATGGGGTGATTTGCGTCGATATCCCGCCCGAGGAAGACGCCGAGCTCGGCCCCGCCCTGCGCGCAGCGGGCATCGCCCCGATCCGGCTCGCCACGCCCACCACCGATGCCAAGCGCCTGCCAGCAGTGCTCGAGGGATGCGAAGGCTTCGTCTATTACGTTTCTGTCGCCGGGATCACCGGCAAGCAACAGGCCGCGCTCGACACGATCGAAAGCAATGTGGCGCGGATCAAGCGATCGACCGACCTGCCCGTCGCGGTCGGCTTCGGCGTGCGCACGCCCGAACAGGCGGGCGCTATCGCCAGGGTCGCGGACGGCGTGGTCGTCGGCTCCGCGCTGGTCGAACTGGTCGGCGAATTTGGCACCGAGGCCCCGGCCAAGCTACAAGAGCTGACCAAGGCACTGGCTGACGCGGTCCATTCCGCACGCTAAGGACGACAACATGAACTGGTTCACACGCGTTCGCAATTCGCTGGGCTTCGGCCCCAAGCGCACCACCGACAAGGATCTGTGGGTCAAGTGCCCCTCCTGCGCGGAGATGCTCTTTGCGCAGGAATACGAGGAGAATGCACAGGTCTGCCCGCGCTGCGACCACCATGGCCGTATTTCGGCGGACGAGCGGCTGCGGCAATTGCTCGACGAGGGCTATGAAGTGCTGCCGCAGCCCGAAGTCGCCGAGGATCCGCTCAAGTTCAGGGATTCGAAGAAATATACCGACCGCCTGAAGCAGGCGCGCGCGAAAAACCCGCATGCCGATGCCTTCACGGTCGGTTCGGGCGCGATCGACGGGCACCATGCGGTCGTGGGCGTCCAGGACTTCGGCTTCATGGGCGGTTCGATGGGCATGGCAGTAGGCACCGCGTTCTGCGCCGGGGCCGAGCGGGCGCTGCGCCGCAAGTGCGGCTATATCGTCGTGACGGCCGCAGGCGGCGCGCGGATGCAGGAGGGCATTCTCAGCCTGATGCAGATGCCCAAGGCGACCGTCATGACCCGCCGCCTGCGTGAAGCCGGCCTGCCTTATATCGTCGTGCTGACCGACCCGACCACCGGCGGCGTCACCGCCAGCTACGCCATGCTGGGCGACGTCCATATCGCCGAGCCGGGCGCGCTGATCGGCTTTGCCGGCCAGCGGGTGATCCAGGATACGATCCGCGAGCAATTGCCCGATGGCTTCCAGCGCGCGGAGTATTTGCACAAGCACGGCATGGTCGATCGCGTGGTGCACCGGCACCAGTTGAAGCACGAACTGGCGACGCTGCTGGGTTATCTGCAGCCCGCCGAGGCTGCCTAATGAACATCGTCATCCCAGCGAAAGCTGGGATCTCGCTCCACCAGGATCGACGCAAGTGGCGAGAGACCCCAGCTTTCGCTGGGGTGACGAGGTAGCCATGGACTTCGCACGCTCCTCCCACCCCGGCGTGCAGGCCCAGCTCGACCGGCTCGGCCTGCTGAGCGTCCCCGACGGGCGGTTCGGGCTGGAAACGATCACCACCCTGCTCGACCGGCTCGGCAATCCGCATCGCCAGCTACCGCCGACGTTCCATGTCGCGGGGACCAACGGCAAAGGCTCGGTCTGCGCCTTCCTGCGCGCCATGCTGGAGGCGGATGGCAAGCGCGTCCACGTCACCACCAGCCCGCACCTCGTGCGCTACAATGAACGTATCCTGCTGGCTGGCAGACTGATCGAAGACGAGCCGCTGGCGGCGCTGCTGGAAGAGGTGCTCGATGCGAGCGAAGAGTTGGCCCCCAGCTTTTTCGAAGTCACCATCGCCGCCGCCTTCCTCGCATTCAGCCGCACACCTGCCGATGCCTGCGTAGTTGAGGTCGGCCTTGGCGGGAGATTCGACGCGACCAATGTGCTGCAATCGGACGTGCTGGCGGCTTGCGGAATCGCGGCGCTGGGGATCGATCACGAACGCTTCCTCCTCGCCCCGGAGGACGGCGTGCCGAAAGACCCGATGGCGCGGATCGCATTTGAGAAGGCGGGGATCGCGAAGAAAGGCATACCGCTGGTGACCGGCTTCCAACAAGCAGGTCCGGCCTTGGAAATCGAACGGGCGATATTGCGCAGCGAGGCCACGCTGAAAATGCGCGGTCGTGAATGGCACGCGAGCATGGACGACGCCGGGCTGCACTACGCCGATTTCGGCGGCGCTCTAGACTTGCCGCAGCCATCCATGCCCGGCGGACATCAAATCGATAATGCGGCGCTGGCTGTCGCGATGCTGCGTCACCAAGAAGCGTTGTCGGTCTCGCCCGAGGCGATGGCGCAAGGGCTGCGCGCGGCGCATTGGCCTGCACGGATGCAGCGGCTGAAACCGGGCCCACTCACCGGGGATCGGGCCGTCTGGCTCGATGGCGGACACAATCCCAGCGCGGGTGCGACGATTGCTGCGTTTTTCGAGGGGCCGGTTCATCTTGTTCTGGGTATGCTCGACAACAAGGACCCGCAGGCGCTGATTGCGCCACTTGGAGACCGCATTCGTAGCCTTACCGTAGTGCCGGTGCCGGGGCATGACAGCCATCCGGTCGAGGCTTTCGGCCCCGATGCCAAGGCTGTTGATACTATCGAAGAGGCGCTGCTTGGCATCCCCGCAGATGACTACCCGATCTTGATCGCAGGCTCGCTCTACCTTGCGGGGGAGGTGTTGCGACTTAATGACGGGATCCCCAACTAGCTAACCAAGTCCGTTCGGGCTGAGCCTGTCGAATCCCAGTCACGGCGTTGTGCCAAGACCAAAGGCCCGGGGCTGCCCTGCGACAGGCTCAGGGCGAACGGGTGTTGGTTTGGGTGCGAATGTTACTCCGCCGGTTCCGCAGCTGCCTCAGGTGCAACGACACCCGCCGCCTTGCCCAGCCGCGCCTGGCGGACCCACTCGATCACGCACAACACAACCGCGAACATGCCGATCAGCGTCGTCAGGATGAAGACGTCGAAATAGCCGCGCTCCTCGATCATCTGGCCCAGCGCCCCCCGTCCGAGCGTGCCGACCAGCAGCGTCAGCGAAGACAGCAGCGCATATTGCACCGCGCTGTACCCCTTGGAGACGATGCTGGAGAGATAGGCGACGAAAGCCGCGCCCGCGACGCCGACCGCTATATTTTCGCCCGCGATCGCCATCATCAGCTTGCTGAGGCGCTCGTCGCCGCCGAGCTGGACCACCAGCCAGGTGAAGCCCGAATTGTCGGCCACGGTCTGCACGACCGCCCCGCCCCGCGCCAGATCGGCATAGAGCAGGTTGGTGGCAGCGGCGAAGAAGGCGCCCAGCGTCAACGTCAGCATCCGGCCGATCGCGGTCAGCAGGTAACCACCCAGCGCGAGACCCAGCAGCAGCGCCCCGACGCCGAAGAACTTGGAGGCCACGGCCACCTCGTCCTTGGTGTACTGCAATTCGCCGAGGTAGAACGGATAGGCGAAACTGCCCCAGATCGCGTCGGTGATGCGATAGGTCAGCACCAGCGCGATCACGATGATCATCGCCCAGCCGAGCCGACCGATGAGGTCAGTGAGCGGGAGCACCAGTGCGCGGTAGAGATGGTCCATCGCCCGGTCGCCACTCGACTTTGCGGCGAAAGGCGAGGCGTAATGTCCGGTCTGGATATCGTCGCCCCCGCTGACCTGCGCCGGGATCGTGTAGCGGCCTTGCGCGCGCATCCGCTCCAGCCACGCGGCAATCAATGCGGGGATCACCACGGTGGCGATCACGATCAGCGGGCCCATGGTGGAGATGAAATCGACCGAGTCGGGTCGCATTTCGGGATCGCTCGACAGCGATTGCACCATGAATACGCCGACCGTCACCAGCGCCCAGCCCCACAGCAGGCCGACCGCGACCAGCGCCCAGCCGCGCACCCTGGGCAGGATCTGCCCGGCTTTGCGCAGGCCATAGGGATCGTCGCCGCGTTGCGATTCCAGCGCCTTCAACGCCTTCGTGTCGGCATCGGGAGCCCACAATCCCGCAAAGCCGACCACCAGCATCAGCACGCCCATGCCGAAATAGGTCGCCGGCCAGCCGTATCTCTCTGCTGCGAACAGCGCCAATGCGCCGCCGACCAGGGCGGCGATGCGGTAACCCATCTGGTAGACGGTGGAGAGGATATCGATCGTTGCGACATCGTCCGCGACATCGACGCGCCAGGCATCGATCACCACGTCCTGCGTCGCGCTGGCGAAGGCGGCAAGGCCCGCCAGCAGGCTGAAGATGCCGATCGTCTCGTTGCTTGGCGTAATAAAGCTGAGCGAGGCCAGCGCGGCACCGATGAACAGCTGCGCGGTGACGATCCACTGCTTGCGCTTGCCGAGGCGGCGCAGGCCGGGGATGTCGATCCGGTCCAGCGCGGGCGACCACAGGAACTTGAAGGCATAAGCGAGGCCGATCAGCGAGAAGACTCCCATCGTCTCCAGGTCGATCTCGCCGCTGTCGGAAAGCCACGCGTAGAGCGTGCCGAGCACGAGCGCATAGGGCAGTCCCGCTGCGAAGCCGAACAGCAGCATGTAGGCGGTCTTGCGGTGGCGCAATGCCGCCACGACGGCGCGCCAGCCGGGTTTGCTTTTCTCTGCAGCCGCTGCTGCCATCGCTGTCACTCCCTTTGCGCCGACACTAGCGCAGCCACGCGCTGTGGGAAGCCCCGACCATCCGCGCTTCCACCGCAACGTTCGTCCGTGTAGAGGCGCTCACCATGGCAGCCCCACCCAAACAGAACCATGAACGCAGCCCAGACCGCCCCGATGGCGACCGCATCGCCAAGCTGCTCGCCCGCGCCGGTGTCGCGAGCCGCCGCGAGGTCGAGCGCATGATCACCGACGGGCGCGTCGCGCTGCACGGCAAGCCGGTCGAGACGCCCGCGACCTTCCTCGAAAGCCTGCGCGGCGTGACGGTGGACGGCAAGCCCGTCGGCAAGGCCGAGCCGACGCGGCTGTTCGCTTTCAACAAACCGACCGGGCTGCTGACGGCCGAGAACGACCCGAAGGGCCGCGCCACAATCTATGACGCGCTCAAAAACGCCTTGCCCAAGGATGCGGGCCGCGTGATGCCGATCGGGCGGCTCGACTTCAACACGGAAGGCCTGCTGCTGCTCACCAACGATGGCGGGCTCAAACGCCGGATGGAACTGCCTTCGTCGGGCATCCCCCGCACCTACCGCGCGCGCGCTTTCGGAGACATCACGCAGGAACAGCTCGAAAGCCTGATCGAAGGGATCGAAATCGACGGGGTCCGTTACGGCCGGATCGACGCCAATCTGGAGCAGAAGACGAAGAGCGCCGGGGGCCGCAATCAGTGGATCGAGATGACGATCACCGAGGGCAAGAACCGCGAAGTGCGGCGCGTGCTCGAACATTTCGGACTGGAAGTGAGCCGCCTGATGCGTGTCGCCTATGGCCCGTTCCAGCTCGGCGACCTGCCGCGCGGCCAAGCCGTCGAAATCCGCAAGGGCGATCTCGGCCGGTTCCTGAGCACGCTCAAGAAGGAGGGCGCGTGAGGATCATCGCCGGCGAATGGCGCGGGCGGAAACTGGTCGCACCGAGGGGCGACGGCACCCGCCCGACCGCAGACCGGACGCGCGAGACTTTGTTCTCGATGCTCACCAGCCGCCTGGGGAGTTTCGAAGGACTGAGCGCGGTCGATCTGTTCGCCGGCTCCGGTGCGCTCGGGCTGGAGGCGCTGTCGCGCGGCGCAGCGCATTGCCTGTTCGTGGAGCAGGACAAGCCCGCGCTCGATGTGATCCGCGCAAATATCGTTGCTCTGAATGCCCGCGCGAGGGCGACCGTATCGGCCGGATCGGTGATGGCGCTCGGCCCGGCCAAAGCGCCGCACGACCTGGTCCTCGCCGACCCACCTTACGACTCCGGCGCCGGGGCGGTAGCGCTCGACCGGTTGCTGCGGCTCGGCTGGATCGGGCCGCAGACGTGGATCGCAGTCGAGACCGCCGCGCAGGAAGATGTCGCGGTCAAGGGCCTCGCAATCGAGACCGAACGCAAGGTCGGGAAGGCGAAGCTGACCATTCTCCGCCTTCCCGCCGGCTAACCCGTTCCGACTGTCATTCTGCCTTGTCGTCGGGGAGAGGTGGGGTGTCGCCGGGATCGGTCTCGGCCTCGTCTGCCGGGGTGCTGCCCGCGGGCGGATCGTCGTTGAGCATTCTCTGCTCGACCATGTCCCAGGCCGCCGTGCGATCTTCTTCGGCCATCGCGGTCAGCGCCAGCTTGTCGTTGTCGGAAATGCGCCAGAACACCTCCTGGCGGGGTGGCGGCAGGGTCCAGTAATAGGCCTGCACGTCGACCGGCCAGGTATCGTAGGCGGCGCGCTGTTCGGCGGGCCAGCTTTCGTAGGCGGCCAGCCGCTCGGGCGGCATCTCGGCAGCCGGGTCGACCGCAGGCGCTGCGGCCTCCGCCGCATCCGGGCCTGCCGGCGGCATGTCCTGCGACAGCCCGGGCGCAGCCATCGCACCGACGATGATTGCAGGGAAAATGAGGGACGATTTACGCATGGGATACTCCTTTGATTATTCCCGTGCGCGACGAACGCGACCCGCCTCCTGTGCAGGAGACAGCCCGGTGATGACCGAGATGGAGATGAGCGACAAGCCATGCGCGGATCGCCGGTCGCAAAGCGCGGGTGCTTCGGCCCTTTGCCGTGCCGCAAACGCGGCGAACGGCTCGTCGCAGAAGGCGCCGGGGCCTAATGTTGCGGAGGATAGCGCTCGAATTCGGGCAGGCGATGCGCTTCGGCCATCCAGCCGATGCGGTCGGCGACCTGGATATGCGCTTCGGGCGGCAGTTCGTCGGGTTCGTCCAGCGTGGCGACCTGCACGTCGACCAGCCCGGGCAGCATGTCGGCGTTCGAATAGAACAGTCCGGTGCCGCACTGGACGCAGAAATGCCGCCGCCCGTGCTCGGAGGAAGCATAGACCGAAGGTTCGCCCGATACCGTGAGCTGTCCGTCGGTCACCATCGCCCAGCCGACCATCGGCGCGCCCGACGCGCGGCGGCAATCGGTGCAATGGCACAGCGCATGATTGATGACCTCGCCCTCGATCTCGTAGCGGATCGCCCCGCAGTGACAGCTGCCTTCGAGCATCGCGCCCTCCCCGTCGAAAATCTTCTGGCCGCATACATGAAGGGTGACCGCGCAAAGCGCAATCACCCTTCCTCGCCTGGGATCCCCTCAGGAATCCGTCGGCAACATGTCTGTACTGTTTACCTGCGGCTCATGCGCGGCCACGTATTGGCGGGATAGTTACCCCAGTCGAGGCCGGCTGCGCGCGGTTGGATACAGCCATCGGTCATTTCATAGTTCATGCAGACCGGATACATCTTGTCCCCGACCTTCACCATTGTTGCTTTGCCCTGGTCGTTACGTTCAACAACGACGACCTTCTCCTTAGGCTTGTAGCTCTTGTGATCGTCGGCCAGCGCAGCGGCGGCACCAAAGCTGACGGTCATTGCAGCGGCAAGCGATCCTGCGATAAACTTCTTCATTTTCAAGTCCTTCCGGTGTTTCCTCTATGCCTAATCAATGAAAAAAGCCGGTGCAGGTTCCACAAACTTTCCGGAACCTCAGCCTTGCTCATGTGTTGCGCGTTCCCTAACTGTTCGCTGACAGCATGAGCGAGACCGCCCCCACCCCCGACCCGGAAACCTATCCGCTGGCCGAAGCCGCGGGCGACGTCGACCTGCCGGCCTATGCGGAGCGGCTCAACATGCCGCAGCGCGAAGCGGTGCTGACCAGCGAGGGCCCGGTCCTGATGCTGGCAGGTGCCGGGACGGGCAAGACCGCGGCGCTGACCGCCCGGCTCGCGCATCTCATCGCCACGCGCAAGGCGTGGCCGAGCGAGATCCTGTGCGTCACCTTCACCAACAAGGCCGCGCGCGAGATGCGCAGCCGCGTCGGCCAACACATTGGCGATGCGGTCGAAGGCATGCCCTGGCTCGGCACCTTCCATTCGATCTGCGCGCGCATGCTGCGCCGCCATGCCGAGCTGGTGAAGCTGCAGAGCAATTACACTATCATCGATACTGACGATCAACTGCGGCTGCTAAAGCAGCTGATCCAGCAGAACGACCTCGACGAAAAGCGCTGGCCCGCGCGCCAGCTCGCCGGGCTGATCGACCGCTGGAAGAACCGCGGACTCAATCCCGGCGATCTCGATGCAGTGGAAAACGAAAGCTACGCCAACGGACGCGGCGCGCAGTTTTACGAGCTCTACCAGACGCGGCTGAAAGAGCTGAACGCCTGCGATTTCGGCGACCTGCTGCTGCACATGCTCAACATCTTCCGCAAGCACCGCGACGTGCTGGAGCAATACCAGAAGCGGTTCAAATACGTGCTGGTGGACGAATACCAGGATACCAACGCGGTCCAGTACCTGTGGCTGCGGCTGCTGGCGCAGGAGCGCAAGAACATCTGCGTGGTCGGTGACGACGACCAGTCGATCTATTCCTGGCGCGGCGCGGAAGTCGCCAACATCCTGCGTTTCGAAAAAGACTTTCCCGGCGCCAAAGTCATTAAGCTGGAACAGAATTATCGCTCGACGCCGCATATTCTCGCCGCCGCCTCGGGCCTGATCACCGCCAATAGCGAGCGGCTCGGCAAGACTTTGTGGACCGAGGTCAATGCCGGCGAAAAGGTCCGCGTGATCGGCGTGTGGGACGGGCCCGAAGAGGCGCGCCGCGTCGGCGAGGAGATCGAGCGGCTCGAACGCGAAGGCGCGCCGCTGGACGAAGTGGCGATCCTCGTGCGGGCACAATACCAGACGCGCGAATTCGAGGACCGCTTCATCCAGATCGGCCTCAACTACCGCATCATTGGCGGCTTCCGCTTCTACGAGCGCGCCGAAATTCGCGACGCCCTCGCCTATTTGCGCGTCATCGCCCAGCCGCAGGACGACCTTGCGTTCGAGCGTATCTACAACCAGCCCAAGCGCGGCCTCGGCGCAAAAACGCTGGAGAAGATGCACCAGCACGCGCGCCGCACAGGCCTTCCGCTCGCCGCCGCCTCGCTGCAACTGGCAGACAGCGACGAACTCCCCGCGCGCGCATCGAACACGATCGGCGGGCTGATGAAGCAGTTCCTGCATTGGCGCGAACAGTCGGAAAAAACCGAGCCTGCCGAATTGCTGCGGCAGGTCCTCGACGAGAGCGGCTACACCGCCATGCTCGAAAATGAGAAGACTGCCGAGGCCAAAGGACGGCTCGAAAACCTTTCCGAACTCGCCCGCGCCATGGAGGAATACGAAACGCTCGGCGATTTCCTCGAACATGTCGCGCTGGTCATGGACAATGACGCGAACCCCGACGAGGAAAAGGTCACCATCATGACCATGCATGCGGCCAAGGGGCTGGAATTCAATCACGTCTTCCTGCCGGGCTGGGAAGAAGGTGTTTTCCCCAGCCAGCGCGCGCTCGACGAAGGCGGGCTCGCGAGCCTCGAAGAGGAACGGCGCCTGGCCTATGTCGCCATTACCCGCGCGCGGCGCCGCTGCACGATCCTCCACGCCGCCAACCGCCGCATTTACGGCCAGTGGACGAGCAGCATCCCCAGCCGGTTCATCGAGGAACTGCCGGATGAGCAGGTCGAGAGCGAAACCACGCTGACCGGCGGCGCATCGCTTTGGCGCGCCAATTGGAGCGAGAGCGACGATCCGTTCGCCCATGTCGCCCGCGACAAGCCGGATCGATCGGCCCAGCGCGGCCCCGGCTGGCAGCGCGCGCTCGAAAGCGGCTACGACACCAAACAGCTCGCGGTGAAGGAGAGCCGCCGCAGCGCCGCCAGCTTCGCCGCCCGGCCTCGCACCGATATCGCGGTCGGCGCGCGCGTGTTCCACGACAAGTTCGGCTACGGCATCGTGATGGACCAGGAAGGCAACAAGCTCGAGATCGAATTCGAGAAGAGCGGCACGAAGCGCGTGATCGACAGTTTTGTCACAGCGGCCTGAGCCCCGTCGTATCGAGGAACTCCGAGCCGCTCAGTCGGTTGAATGTCGACACGGTGCGTCATGCAGTCGCAGGGCCGGGCTCACCGACATCGCATGAGACCATCAACGGAACACCGGCAGTAAATGGACGACCAACCTACCACCAGGGCCAATCGCGTAGGCCATCCCGAAAGCTCGCGGCAGGCCTATTCCTCGGAATCCGGAGCGACGCACGGATCGCTCGCCTTCCCCGGCGCGTCGGGACTGCTGTTCGAGCAGGCGATGGCCCAGACGCGCATGGCGGTATGCCTGACGGATCCGCATCAGCCCGACCATCCCATCGTCTTCTGCAACGCGGCCTTCGAACGGCTGACGGGGTACGAGGAAAAGGACATCATCGGGCGCAATTGCCGCTTCCTGCAAGGTGCGCGGACGGACGAGAGCCAGGTCGCCCGCATCCGCGATGCCCTTGCCAAGGAAGAGGTGGCCGTCGTCGAACTACTGAATTACCGCAAGGACGGATCGACCTTCTGGAACGCCCTGCATCTGGGGCCGATCTACGACGAGAGCGGCAAGCTCAAATATTTCTTCCGGAGCCAGTGGGACGTCACCGATATCCACGAGGCCCGGGCCGAGCAACGCCATGCCAAGGCGATGGCGCGCGAGGTCTCGCACCGGCTCAAGAACGTGTTCTCCGTGATTGCCGGGATCGTCAACATCACCGGTCGTTCGATGGACGCCCGCCCGGTTGCCAGTCGGATCAACGAGCGCGTCCAGGCGCTCGGACGCGCCTACGAACCGACCCTGGACGAAGCCTTCATGGGCACGATTGAAGTGGGTCAGGCCATCCGCGCAATCCTCGCCCCCTACGATCCCGAGGGCGACCGTGTGTCTCTCGAAGGAAACGGCGTGCGGACCGAGCCGAATGCGATTTCGTCGATCGGCCTGACGCTGCACGAGCTGGCCAGCAATGCGATCAAATATGGCGCGCTGTCCAACGAGACCGGCACGATCGACGTCTCGTGGCACCATGAGCGCGACGATCACGACCGCCGCCGGCTGGTGATCGACTGGAAGGAAAGCGGCGGCCCGACGATCGAAGGGCCGCCGGAGACAGGGGGAACGGGGTTCGATATTTCGGAAACCTTGCTGTCCTATTCGAACGGCACGCTCGAAAAACGGTGGGATCGCGACGGGCTGTTCGTGCGCATCGCCATCCCGATCGAGCAATAGATTCCGGAGACGAATTGATGCCCAAAGTTCTCGTGCTCGAAGACGAGCCGCTGATCGCCATGAACCTGCAATACGCCTTCGAAGACGAGGGAGCCGAAGTGGTGGTCGCGGCGACGTGCGAACAGGCGCTGAAATCTCTTGCGGACAATCCGATCGACGTCGCCGTGCTGGACGTCAATCTCGGCCCCAAGTCGCATTGCGGCCCTGTCGCCGACGCCCTCAAACAGCGCGCGATCCCCTTCATCCTCCACACCGGCGACCTCGACCGTCACGGGGAGCTTTTGCGCAAGATCGACGCCCCGGTGATGGCGAAACCCGCGGACACGAGCGACGTGGCAAAACGCGCCCTCGAAATGTGCGGAGGGGACAAGGAACCGGCCTGAGCGGGCGATAATGGCTCCCTGGCTGCATTTGGCCCCGAGAGAGACGCCCATTTCCTACACCCAACCGGCTTGCTAAGCCGACCGCGCTCTTTGATCCTGTAAAGCGTTTCACCCGGCCCCGCCCCCAGCGGGGCTTTCGTATTCCGGCGCAAACTTTCGGAAAATCCGCCCGCACATACGGGCAAACCTGGTAAACTTGCAAAAAACGCAAACGGACCTGCGGTCAGGCTTTTGCCGTCTCCGGCGCAGCGTCCACGGCCTTGCGGCCGGCCCATGCCCCGAACGGGCGCGCGACTTCGCCGACGAAACCACGCGAACCGCCGTCGACGCCCGTACGACAATTCAGATAGGGTGCGGGATCGATATAGGTTCCGAATACGCGGTCCCACAGCGTCAGGACACCGCCGTAATTGCTGCCGCAAAGGTCAAGATCGTCGATATGGTGCAGGCGGTGCGCGGCGGGCGAAATGAGCCAGCGACCGACCGGCCCGAGCGTCCACGGCACGTCGGCATGGATGAAATGGCCCCACCAGATCCGCATCAGCGCCACCGCCCCGATAGCCCATACCGGCACGCCCAGCAGCAGCAAAGGCGCGGTGTCGACGACGAGCGCCAGCACATAGGCCAGCGGGTGCTTGCGTAAAAGCGCCAGCCACGTCATCGCTTCGTCGGAATGGTGGACAGCATGCATGGGCCATAGGACCGGAGAATGCTCGATACGGTGGCGCCAGTAGATCACCAGCTCGCTCAGGAGCAAAGTCACCGCCAGCACGAAAACGGGATTGGCATCGGCCCAGAATACCAAAAGCCTATTGCTAACGGCCAGCGTATCCGCCCACCAGGCCGCAGCGCCGGCAAGGAAACTGGCGAGCAATACGTAGTTCAGGACAACGAGCGCCAGGTTGGTCTCGGTTTCCCGCCGCGAATTCCTGAAGGCCGCCAAGATCCCGCTGCGCTTGGTCGCCAGCGCCAGCAGGCCGAACATGGCCGCCAGCGGGACGAGCTTCAGGCACAGGGCAAGTGCGGTCTGGGCAAGCGCTTCCATGCCAGCGCTTGTGCCCGAAACAGCCTCAAGAAGTGGTTAAGATTTCGCCGCGCTCACTTGGTGGCGGAAACGCCGAGAAAGCCGGGTTGCGGGCCGTTCCACTCGCCTGCCGGAACCGCATCGTCCCGGTCTTCGCGAGGCGGCTTGCGACCGGTCGAACGCTTGGGCCGTTCCTCGCTCTCGTCACGCCGCTTGCGCGGCTTGCGCGCCGGCTTTTCCTCGTCCTCTTCGCGTGACTGGCGCTCGCGCTTGGGCTTCGGCTTCTGCTCGTCGCCCTTGGACGGATCCTTGAGCTCGACCCGGACATCGTCCTTGCCGAAGACCTTGATCTTGTTTTCCGTCAGCTTCTCGACATTGTCGATCGCCTCGGCGTCTTCCGGCGCGACAAAAGTGAAGGCACGCCCCTTCGCACCTGCCCTGCCGGTGCGGCCGATACGATGGACATAATCATCGGGATGCCACGGTGTGTCGAAATTGAACACGTGGCTGACACCCTTGATGTCGAGGCCCCGCGCAGCGACGTCGCTGGCGACGAGGATGTTGATCTCGCCGTCCTTGAAGCGCTGCAGCTCTGCATTCCGCTGGTTCTGGTCGATGTCGCCGTGGATCTCGCCGCTTTTGAAACCGCGCCGCTGCAGGCTCTTGTTGAGTTCGCGCACGGTCGTCTTGCGGTTGGCAAAAACGATCGCGGTTTCGACATGATCGTTTTCTAGCAGCCATTCGAGCGTCTCGCGTTTCTGGCGTTGGCCGACGTTCACGCGAAAAGCGGTGATGTCCTTGTTGGTTGTCGCCGCACGGGTCGTCTCGATCCGCTTGGGGTTCGACATGAACTGCTTGGAGAGCTTCTCGATCGGCGGCGGCATGGTCGCCGAGAACAGCATGGTCTGGCGCTGTTCGGGCAGCTTGGAGCAAATGAATTCGATATCGGGAATGAAGCCCATATCGAGCATGCGGTCCGCTTCGTCGATGACGAGCAGTTCGCAACCGTTGAGCAGGATCTTGCCGCGCTCGAACAGGTCCATCAACCGGCCTGGGGTCGCGATCAAGACATCGACGCCTTCATTGAGCGCCTTGATCTGGTCTCCCATCTGCACGCCGCCGATCAGCAGCGCCATCTTGAGATCGTGGTTTTCGCCATATTTTTCGAAATTTTCCGCGACTTGCGCAGCCAGCTCTCTGGTGGGCTCGAGGATCAGTGATCGCGGCATAAGCGCGCGGCGCCGGCCGGCCGCCATGATATCGATCATTGGCAGCACAAAGCTTGCGGTCTTGCCCGTTCCGGTTTGCGCGATACCGATGATGTCCTTCATCATCAGCACGGGCGGGATCGCTTGCTCCTGGATCGGGGTAGGCTCGGTATAGCCGGCCTTCTCGACCGATTTGAGCAATTCAGGGGAGAGGCCGAGATCGGCGAATTTCATTCAGATGTCCGGAATAATAAGCGCCTGTTGCCAAGCGGAATTGCGAGGGTGTTGCAGTGCAACACGTCTGCCCGCGAGCCTCTCGCCAAAAGCGCGTGAAAAGTCAAGAAATCGCTGGGCCGAGCGGCGCTTTGCATCGGCCCTAGTTGCGGGTCAGCACCAATCTGCGCAATTGGGACAGTTCGCACTTGGCACCGGTGCGCGACTGCAATTGGTCGCGGTCGATGCAAAGCTGCCCGTCCTTGCTCGGCTCGACATAGAACCCAGAGTAAAAATCGCGAGCGCTGCAGGCCTTTTCCAGTTGCGCGCTGATTATCCGCCGATCGCGCAGAAACAGGATCAGCTTGCTCGGCCCGCCGGTTTGCACCGCTGCAACGCTCTGGAGTGGTACGCACTTGCCCATCTTCTGCTCGGCAAAGCGATCGGGAAAATTGCGCGGCAGATCGGGAATGGCCGGGTTGCGGGGACGTGCCGGAGTGATGCGAACCACGATACGCTGCTCGATCCGCGCCTGCTGCGGATAAGGCCGCGACTGGAGCTCCTCAAACGCACGCCAGCGTTCCTGCTCGCCGCTTGACAGCGTGCTGACAAGGGGCTCAGCATCCGGCCCATAGCCCGCGCCAACCTGCTCTGCGGGCGGTGTCCCCGTCAGCAGCAGCACCATGGGCGCTAGGATGGCAGGCCAACTTGGCATGGCGTGGAAATTCGTCCTCCTCGGGCACCGGTCGCTAGAAATGCGCCCCCAACGGTCCGCGCTGCAATAGCGGGGCCAATTGAATGCTGGCTTAATCCCGATCTCGCAAACCGCAAGGAAGCGCACAAATACTGGCATTGCAGCCCTTCCCTGTGGCAGAGACGACACTGTATGGCCGATATGCAGACTTTCTTCGCACGCGCAGCCGCTATGCTCGGCCCCAAGGGCTTCACGCAGGATCCGGACGTGATCGAGCCGTGGCTGACGGACTGGCGCGGGCGCTACACCGGACGAGCCTTGGCCCTCGCCTCGCCCGGCTCGACACGGGACGTCGCGAAACTGGTTCAGCTTTGCGGGGAATTCGGAGTTCCGATCGTTCCCCAGGGCGGCAATACCGGCATGTGCGGGGGAGCAACGCCGGATGACACGGGGTCCGCCATCCTGCTCTCGCTGCGCCGGATGGACGCGATCCGGTCGCTCGATCCCGATGCCCGGCAGGTCGTGTGCGAAGCCGGGGTAATTCTGCAGACGCTCCATGAAGCGGCGGCGGCGGAAGGGCTGCGCTTCCCCCTCACACTGGGCGGCAAGGGCTCGGCAACGATCGGCGGCTTGATCTCCACCAATGCCGGGGGCACGCAGGTTTTGCGACACGGTACGATGCGGGCTCAGGTGCTGGGTATCGAAGCGGTCATGCCCGATGGCAACGTGTTTGAGGGCTTGGTGCCCCTCAAGAAGGACAATCGCGGTTTCGACCTCAAGCAATTGCTGATCGGGTCCGAGGGGACGCTGGGCATTATTACTGCCGCTAGCCTGCAATTGCAGCCCGCGATCGGCGGACGACGGGTGCTCTGGATCGGGCTGAAAAGCATCCAGCAAGCGCGGCAATTGTTGCTTCATGCGCAGTCTTCGGTCGGCGACGCGCTCGAGGGTTTCGAGGTCGTGCCGCGCCACAGCCTTGAGGCAGTCCTGGATTATTTACCTGAAGCGCGCGATCCGCTGCAGAATTCCCATCCATGGTATGCGCTGGTCGAACTGGTGGCGACCGCCGGCATGGGAGACGCGCTCGATGCGCGGGCCGAGGGGTTGCTCGAGGGCGCTTATCACGATGGGCTCCTCGAAGATGCCACCATCGCCGCAAATGAAACTCAGGCGGAGGAACTATGGCTTTTGCGCGACTCGATCGCCCCTGCCGAGCGGGCGATCGGCCCGGCCATGCAGCACGACATTTCCGTGCCCGTCGCGAAAATGGCCGATTTCGTCGAGCTGGTCTCGCCCGAGATGGAACGACGCTTCCCGGGGACCAGAGCTGTCGCTTTCGGTCACCTCGGTGATGGCAATGTGCATTTTCACATTCTTGCGCCCGACAACGCCATCCGCGGCGAATGGGAAGAAAACGAGGGCAAGGCGATCAGCGCAGTCGTCCACGATCTCGTCACCGAATGGGGTGGTTCGATAAGCGCAGAGCATGGGATCGGCCAGATGAAGCGCGACGAGTTGGCTCGTCTGGGCCATCCCGCAAGCCTCGCGATGATGCGCAGCGTCAAGCAGGCGCTCGACCCGCAAGGACTGTTCAATCCCGGCAAGCTCGTTCCCCTTGCGCGCGAGAGCACAAGCCCCTAAAGCGCTCGCCCATCACGCGCGGTGGCGGAGGGTCGCTGCTCGCGAGACCAGCCTCACGTTTTCGGAGATTATCCATGGCCAGCGCGCCGCAGCCCAGCCTGCCCCTTTTCTATAACGACCTGATGCCGCTCAACACGCGCGATCACGGCAATTACAAGTCCAAGCCGATGGAAACCGCAAAGTGGCTTGCCAAGCAGCATGCCGTGCCGCTTACCGTCGACGAGTTCGTACAGGCGCAGCGCGATTTTCCGATCGTGTTCAGCTCGGGCGAAAACCCGCTGCCGCTGGCGCTGATGGGCCTCAATGAAGGCGTCAACACCTTCGTCGACGAAGAAGGCAAGGTCAACGACCCGGTCTATCTCCCGGCCTACATCCGTCGCTATCCCTTCCTGCTCGCCAAGCTCAATCAGGACAGCGACGATCTCTCGCTGTGTTTCGACCCGACTGCAGGCACGATCGGTGACTTCGATGAAGGCCAGCCGCTGTTTACCGAAGACGGCGCGACCACCGACACCACCAAAGGCATCCTAGACTTCTGCGAGAAGTTCGAAGAAGCCGGCCTGCGGACCAAGGCATTCGTCGACCAGCTCAAGGAGCACGACCTGCTGATGGACGGCGAGATTTCGATCGAGCGAACCGAATTTCCCGGCAAGCCCTACGTTTATCGTGGGTTCCAGATGGTCAATCAGGAAAAGCTGCGCGAAGTGGCAGGCGAAACGCTGGAGACCTGGAACAAGAACGGCATGGTCGCACTGATCTTCGCCCATCTGTTCTCGCTCGACCTGATGCGCGCGATCTTCGCCCGCCAGGTCAACATGGGCCAGGTTCCGGAGCCGGTCGAGGCAGCCGCTTCGTAAGTGCGTTTCTCGGGGGCGTCCGGCTCTTGAATCGGATGCCCCTGATACCGACATTGGTATTGTCTGGGTGGGCACCCCCCTCATCGCCCGCCCGGATAGTGCGCTCAGGCGCACTTCCTCCCTGAACCTTGGCCACCTCGTGCAAACTCCAGCGCGAGGTGGTTTTTTCGTTTCAGGCTTAGCGTTTACCGGCGAGAACTAGCGCCGTCACTCGGCGGCGAGCGGCAGGCCATGATCGCGCGCAGGGGGTACGACTTCTGCAGCCAGGGTCTGGACCAGCCCGGCGAGCATTCGCGCCAAAGCCGGCAGACGCGCACTCGGCTCCTCATGCCGCGCATCGAGATAGAGCGAGCGGCAGATCTCCAGTTGCATGGCGTGGATGCCGACCGAAGGCTTGCCATGTCGATCCAGCACGTAACCCCCGGCATACGGCCGGTTGTGCGCCACTCGCCGACCCTGTTGCCCGAGAAAATGCAATGCTGCGGCCGTCAGGCTGCCGTGAGACGATGCGCCGAAGCGGTCGCCGATTACGAATTCGGCCGGCTTGTCGTCGGGGTGGCGCTTTTTGAGTGGCGGCATCGAATGCAGGTCCAGCAACAGCGCCGCACCCCAGCGCCGCCGCAGGTGCGATAGCGTATCGGCGACAGCCCTGTGATAGGGTTCGTGAATCGTTTCGACCCTGGCATCCAGATCGGCCTGCGTCAGCCGATCGCGCCAGATCTCGCCCAATCCGTGCAGGCGGCGGGGGACCAGGCCGAGCCCACTGCGCGCGCGGCGATTTGCGCGGGAGTTCCCTCGCCCCCTGTCACGCGCTCCGGCGACCATCGACCAGTCCATGTCATCCGGCGCACGGTTCAGATCGAGCATCGCCCTCGGCGCATATGCGACGATGAGCGGCGCATCGGTTTCGGCAACGATCGCTTCTGCAAGCCTGTCGACCATACGGTCTTCCAGCCGCTTCATCGCATATTCGGGACTGCGCATGCGCTGGCGGATCGATTCGGGATACACCCTGCCGGCGTGCGGCACTGCAATCAGAACCGGTAATTCAGGTTTTTCAGAAACTTGTGCACGATAGGCAGGATGTGCCGAACCCGGGATCGTGGGAATGTCCGGCGCTTCGGGCGCCTCACTTGCTGTGTCAGTCACCATTGCTACCGTGCTGGACGGGAAATCAACCTGTGTCAAAGCAGGCCGGATGCGGCAAAGCCAAAGATTTCTTAAGCGATCTGGGCTAAAGGCAGCGCCATGGAACAACACAACAGCTCGCGTCGCATCCTGCTGGCAGAAGACGAGGAGGCCATGCGGACCTATCTCGCCAAGGCGCTCGAAAACGCCGGGTACGATGTGGTCGCGGTCGATCGCGGTACGGCCGCGGTGCCGAAACTTGAATCCCAGCATTTCGACCTGCTTCTGTCGGACATCGTCATGCCGGAAATGGACGGCATCGAGCTGGCGCAACGCTGCAACGAGGTCAGCCCGCATACCAAGGTGATGTTCATTACCGGCTTCGCAGCAGTTTCGCTCAAGGCGAGCAAGGATCAGCCGCGTGCCAAGGTGCTATCGAAACCATTCCACCTGCGCGATCTGGTGATGGAAGTGGACCGCGTTTTCGAGGAACGCGAACAAGCCACGGTCTGACCCGCGTTTAGGTCTTGCACCTGCCGGAAGGCGTCGCTAAATGCCGCGCCTTGCCGGACACGGTCCCGACCGAGACATGGCATTCCGATGGTTCGGGCGTATAGCTCAGTGGTAGAGCACTGTATTGACATTGCAGGGGTCGGAAGTTCAACTCTTCCTACGCCCACCATCGAAGAAAGGCCCGCCACTTGGTGGGCTTTTTCGTTTTTGACCCGGACCGAATGGTGCTCCCGCCCGTTGAGATCGCATGAGCAAAACCCTCCTTTTATTCGGCGCGAGCGGGGGCACCGGTCGCGAAATTCTCGCGCAGGCGCTCGATCGCGGCTGGAAGGTGCGCGGCGCCGAGCGAGATTTTCCTGACGGTTTCTGCGACCATTCGGATTTCGAGCCGCGAGCGGTTGACCTGCTCGATGACGATCTTGGCGATGTGGTCGAAGGCGTAGATGCCGTTATCTCGGCCATCGGCCTGGGGCGCGATCCGCGAACACTGCTCGATCCGCCACCGCTTTATACCGAGGGTACGCGCAATATATGCATCGCGATGCGCGGGGCCGGCGTACGCCGGCTGCTCGCCATTTCCGCTGCCTTTGCCGACCCGAATGTCACTATCCCGGCGTGGTTCGAAGCCTCGATCGCACCGCTTTCGCGCATTTTCAGCCAGATGGCCAATATGGAGATGCTGCTGGGCAGGGAGCCGGATATCGACTGGACGGCTGTCCGCCCGGGCTGGTTGCTCGACAGACCGCATACGGGAGAGTTCAAGACCGCGATGAACGACCTGCCCGAAGGCACGTTGCGTACCCGCCGCGCCGATCTGGCTCATTTCATGCTCGATTGCGTTGAACACGACCTGCACGTGCGCGCAAAACCATTTGTCGCTGCGCCGGAAGAGGAAGACCTCGAAGCGCCCGCCGCACTGGTCGAGGAGCTTTTGCCCGCCTGATTGCACGCGGCGGCAGAAAGCCGCGTTCCCTTGCGCGAACGTCCGCCTCTGCTAAAGCGCGCCCAACTTTGAAACTCCCCAAGAGAGGCAACAGGCAGACATGCAGAAAATCCAGGTCAAGAACCCGGTCGTCGAGCTCGATGGCGACGAAATGACGAAGATCATCTGGCAGTGGATCCGCGAGCGGCTGATCCTGCCCTATCTCGATGTGGACCTGAGGTATTACGACCTCTCGATCGAAAGTCGCGACGAAACCGACGACCAGATCACCGTGGATGCCGCCAACGCGATCAAGGAACACGGCGTCGGCGTCAAATGCGCTACCATCACGCCGGACGAAGCCCGCGTCGAAGAATTCGATCTCAAGAAAATGTGGGTCAGCCCCAACGGCACAATCCGCAATATCCTGGGCGGCGTGGTCTTCCGCGAGCCGATCGTGATCGACAACGTGCCGCGGCTCGTCCCCGGCTGGACCGACCCTATCGTCGTCGGTCGCCATGCATTCGGTGACCAGTATCGCGCCAAGGACACGCTTATCCCCGGCCCGGGCAAGCTTCGCCTCGTCTTCGAAGGTGCGGACGGCGAGAACATCGACATCGACGTTTTCGAGTTCGAAAGCTCCGGCGTCGCCATGGCGATGTACAATCTCGACCAGTCGATCCGCGACTTTGCCCGCGCCAGCATGAACTACGGTCTGGATCGCGGATGGCCAGTCTATCTCTCGACCAAGAACACCATCCTCAAGAAGTACGATGGCCGTTTCAAGGACCTGTTCGAGGAAATCTACGAAGCCGAATTCAAGGACAAGTTCGAGAAGGCCGGCATCCATTACGAGCACCGCCTGATCGACGACATGGTGGCCGCTGCCATGAAGTGGAACGGCAAGTTCGTATGGGCGTGCAAGAACTACGACGGCGACGTCCAGTCGGACACCGTTGCGCAGGGCTTCGGGTCGCTCGGCCTGATGACTTCGGTACTGATGACGCCTGACGGCAAGACCGTCGAAGCGGAAGCCGCCCACGGCACGGTCACGCGCCACTATCGCCAGCACCAGCAGGGCAAGGCGACTTCGACGAACCCGATCGCATCGATCTTCGCCTGGACCCGCGGCCTGATGTATCGCGGCAAGTTCGACGACACGCCCGATGTCGTGCGTTTCGCCGAAACGCTCGAGCGTGTCTGCATTGAGACAGTCGAAAGCGGCAACATGACGAAGGACCTGGCGCTGCTGATCGGCCCGAACCAGAACTGGCTCACTACCGAGCAGTTCTTCGAGGCCATCGTGACCAATCTCGAGAAAGAGATGGCGAACTGGAGTTGAGCTTCGGAACGCCAGGAACTTCCCAGCATGATCCAAGGGCGGCTTGCAACGGCGGGTCGCCCCTTGTGATTCCGGGCGCTATCACACCACCATGACCGATAACCGCACCAAGGCGCGCCTCGAGATCAGGCAGGCCGAACTCAAGGATGTACGCGCGATCGCCGACCTCGTGCGGCGCGTGTATGACGATATGCCGGCCTATACCCATGGCGAGATTCGTGGGCAGTTGAACAATTATCCCGAAGGCTGCTTCGTCGCCAAGCTCGACGGCAAGCTGGTGGGCTATTGTGCCTCGATGCGATTATCGGAACGTGTCGCCTTCTCCAACCACACCTGGGACGAGGTAACCGGCAACGGCTTCGGCAGCCGCCACAATGCCAAGGGCGACTGGCTTTACGGTTATGAAATGTGCGTCGATCCCAAGACGCGCGGTACCCGCATTGGTCGGCGACTCTACGAGGAGCGCCGCGCCTTGGCCGAGCGGCTGGATCTGACCGGAATAGTCTTCGGCGGGCGCATGCCGGGTTTCGCGCGCGCGACCCGCCGCAAGCGCAACCGCGCCGAAACGCCGCAGGACTATCTCGACATGCTGTTGCAAGGAAAATTGCATGACCCTGTCCTGCGCTTCCAGCTTGCCAATGGTTTCGAGCCGGAGGGCGTGCTCGAGAATTATCTGCCGGAAGACAAGGCGTCCAAGGCCAATGCCGTACGCATGGTGTGGCGCAATCCCTATGTCGACAGCGATTCCCCGCCCAAGCACCGCGTGCCGCGCGATGTCGAAAGCGTGCGTATCGCCACCTGCCAGTTGCAGGCGCGCGCCGTGGCAAACTTCGACGAATTCATGCGTCAAATCGAATATTTCGTCGACGTTGCAGCGGACTACGAAGCGGACTTCATAGTCTTTCCGGAGCTCTTCACGCTGATGCTGCTTTCGGCAGAAGAGAAGGAGCTGGGTCCTGCCGAATCGATCGAGGCTCTCAGCCGCTACACGCCGCGCCTGCGCACGCGGCTCAGCGAGATGGCGCTCAATTTCAACATCAACATCATCGGCGGATCGCATCCCACCCGGATGGAAGACGGCGACATCCACAATGTCGCCTATGTCTGCCTGCGCGACGGTTCGGTCCACGCGCAAGAGAAGATCCACCCGACGCCGAACGAAGCCTATTGGTGGAATATCAAGGGCGGCGACAGCATCGATGCGATCCAGACCGACTGCGGCCCGATTGGCGTCCTCATCTGCTACGATTCCGAGTTTCCCGAGCTTGCCCGCCGCTTGACGGACGAAGGCGCGCGGATCATCTTCGTGCCTTTCTGCACCGACAGTCGCCAGGGCTACATGCGGGTGCGCTATTGCGCGCAGGCCCGCGCGATCGAGAACCAGTGTTATGTCGTGATGAGCGGCAATGTCGGCAACCTGCCGAATGTCGCCAACATGGACATCCAGTATGCGCAAAGCTGCATCCTGACTCCGTGCGACTTTCCGTTCGCACGCGACGGCATCGCGGCGGAGGCGAGCGAGAACGTCGAAACCCTCACCATCAGCGACGTCAATCTCGCCGATCTCAGTTGGGCGCGCGCGGAAGGGACCGTGCAAAATCTCGCCGACCGTCGCTTCGATCTCTACCAGATCGAGTGGGACAAACGTGTGGGCCAGGTTTCGGGCCGGATCGGCGAGGACAGCGAAGCACCATCGGCAGGGCCGCACGGCGGTCGTGGAGGATAGGCCATTCGCGACGTGACCTGTTCGGCAGGCGCGCTATAGGGGGTGCATGGCCGGTGAACTCTCCCCCTCCCCGATTTTGCAGGACGCGCTCGTAATCCTTGGTGCGGCGGGGATCGTCATTCCGGTCTTCACCCGTTTCAAGATAACGCCGGTCATCGGTTTCATCCTGATCGGCGTGCTGGTCGGGCCATTCGGCCTTGGCGCATGGGTCTACGAATACGACTGGCTCGAATACATAACGATATCCGATCCCGAAGGGCTCGATCCCTTCGCGGAGTTCGGCATCATATTGCTGTTGTTCGCGATCGGACTGGAATTGTCCTTCAAGCGATTGTGGACGTTGCGAAAGCTGGTGTTCGGACTTGGCGCGATGGAACTGCTGGTGATCGGCACCTGTGCCGCTGCGGTCTTGGCCATGATGGGGCAGTATTGGGTCGGTGCGCTGGCCTTGGGATTCGCTCTCGCCTTCTCCTCGACCGCGATCGTCCTCCCGATCTCCGGCACGAAGACTCCGGTCGGCCGCGCGGCGCTCTCCATGCTGCTGTTCGAAGATATCATGATCGTCCCGATCGTGTTTATCCTTGGTGCTCTCGCGCCCTTCGCGCAGAGCGACGGTGTCACCGGCCTTGTCGATACATTATGGCAGGGTGGATTGGTGATCGTGGCCTTGCTGGTCCTCGGCCGGATCGCGCTGCCCCGTCTGTTCGCCCAGGCCGCGCGCACGAAGAGCCCCGAACTGTTTCTCGCCGCGTCCCTGCTGGTCGTAATCGGATCAAGCCTGGCAACCGGGGTTACCGGCCTTTCGCCGATTGTCGGCGCGTTGATCGCCGGCCTGCTGATCGCGGAAACCGAGTATCACGGCGAGGTCGAATCGATCATGGAGCCGTTCAAGGGACTGGCTCTGGGAATTTTCCTCATCACCGTTGGCATGAGTATCGATCTCGCCAGCATCTGGGACAACCTCTGGCCGATTCTCACCGCCGTCGTCCTGGTGCTCGTGTTCAAGGCGATTGTCACGGGCACGCTCCTGCGCCTGATGGGCGCACGTCGCAGCACTGCGGCCGAAACCGGCGTGCTGATGGCCAGCCCCTCGGAAACGACACTGATCGTGCTTTCGGCGGCGGGTTCGGCCATGCTGATCCAGCCCGGCACACAGCAATTCTGGCAGATCGTGACCGCCATCGGCCTCACGATCACACCTTTGCTCGCCATGCTGGGGCGCGTCATTGCACGGCGGGTCGAGCCGAACCCGTCGCTTGATGTCGGCGAAAGCGACGAGCCGCGCGTGATCATCATCGGCGTCGGGCGCGTCGGCATGCTTGTAGCGGACATGCTCGAAGCACACGAGCGCCCCTATGTCGCCATCGATAGCAATGCCGACCTGATCGCCCGAGCCCGCCGCCGCGGCTATCGCGCCGTTTACGGAGATGCCGCGCGGGGCGATGCGCTCGACAAGCTTGGCGTGGAGAACTCACCCGCCGTGGTGTTGACCATGGACGAGCCCGTTCTAACCGACCGGCTGACCAGCAAATTGCGCAAGGCATATCCCGATCTGTTGATCGTCACCCGCGCTCGTGACAGCCAGCATGCGGCCGATCTTTACCGAGCAGGCGCCAGCCACGCCGTGCCGGAGACGCTCGAAAGCTCGCTGCAGCTGTCCGAGGCGGTGCTCGCAGACATCGGTGTGCCCATGGGGCCGGTCATCGCATCGATCCATGCCAAGCGCGATGAGTTCCGCGACAAGATCCAGCGGGACGCAGGCCTTGCCGAACGACCGAAATTGCGCACGAGTTCGATCCAGGGGTGATTTCTCCGAACCTTTTCATGCGGCTGTGCGTTGGAAGGGAAAGGAGGATTTTATGGCCGACAAAACCGACCCCACCAAACCGATTTCGAATGACGAGAAGTTCAAGCCGCAAAATGTGAAGGGCCCGCTCAAGGATCAGGCGCCGACCGAAAAGCGCGGCAAGCCCGGCGATACCGAAGGATACGATATCGAACAGGGCTCGAGCGGAGTGACGAAAAAAACCCCCAGCGCCTGATAGCGCATCAGGCGGCGGCGCTGGCCAATCGCTCGCGCACCGCGTTGAGCGCCGCCTCGGCTTTCAAGCCATCCGGGCCACCGCCTTGCGCCATGTCCGGACGGCCGCCGCCGCCTTTCCCGCCCAAGACTTCGACCCCCGCACGAACCAGATCGACGGCGTTGTAGCGGTCGGTCAGATCGTCGGTAACGGCAGCAGCGAAGGCAGCTTTCCCCTCGTTGACCGCACAGATGGCTGCGATGCCCGATCCCATGCGTTGTTTGGCTTCGTCCAGAAGTCCGCGCAAATCCTTGGGGTTTAGCCCGTTGATCACCTGACCGCTGAATGTAACATCGCCGATCGTTTCATCTTGGGATTGAGCGACTTGCGAACCACCCCCGCCAAGCGCAAGCTGCTTCCTCGCGTCGGCCAGCTCTTTCTCGAGCGCTTTTCGCTCGTCCAGCAGCGCCGCCACGCGCTCCGCCACCTCTTCGGGATTGGTCCGCAGCGCACTAGCGGCGGATTTGAGCGCTTCCTCGCGCCGCACAAGCCATTGCCGTGCGGCGTCGCCCGTAAGCGCTTCGATACGCCGCACGCCCGAGCTTACCGCACTTTCGGAGATAATCCGGAACAGCTGGATATCGCCCGTTGCGCGCACGTGAGTACCGCCGCAGAGCTCCACGGAATAGTTACGGCCTTCCTTGCTTCGGCGCCCCATGCTGAGCACGCGCACTTCCTCGCCGTATTTCTCGCCGAAAAGCGCGAGCGCCCCCGCATCGACCGCGTCGTCCGGACTCATCAGGCGCGTGGTTACCGTTTCATTGGCACGGATTTCCTCGTTCACTTCGGCCTCGATGGCCGCAATATCATCTTCGCTCAGCGGCTTGGGATGCGAGAAATCGAACCGCAGCCGGTCCTCCGCCACCAGCGAGCCCTTCTGCGTTACATGTTCGCCGAGTCGATTGCGCAATGCAGCATGGACGAGATGTGTCGCCGAGTGATTGGCGCGCACCCGGTCGCGCCGATCGACGTCGACATCGAGATGTAGAGTGTCGCCTTTAAGCACCGTGCCGCTCTGGATCTTGGCCTGGTGCGTGTGCAGCCGCCCAAGCGGCTTGCCGGTGTCGGTGACTTCCACTTTTACACCGTCAGGCGTCGACATGGTACCGGCATCGCCGGTCTGTCCGCCGCTTTCGCCATAGAACGGTGTCTGATTGGTGAGGATCACCACCTCGTCGCCCGCCGATGCGCTGTCGACTTCCTTGCCGTTCTTGACAAGCGCGACCACGCGACCTTCGCCGCTGGTCGAAGTGTAGCCGGTAAACTCGGTCGCACCTTCGCGTTCGGCAATGTCGAACCAGACCTCGCTGTCGGCGGCCTGGCCCGAGCCTTTCCAAGCGGCGCGCGCAGCGTCTTTCTGACGCTGCATGGCGGAGGCGAAGCCCGTCTCGTCGACCGCGATGCCGCGCGGCCGCAGCGCATCTTCGGTCAGGTCGTAGGGGAAGCCATAAGTATCGTAGAGCTTGAACGCCGTTTCGCCGTCGAGCGTATCGCCTTCGCTCATGTCGCCGGTGGCATCGTCGAGAAGGCGCAAGCCTTTCTCCAGCGTCTGGCGGAAACGGGCTTCCTCGCGCTCGAGCGTTTCCTCGATTAGTGCCTGGCCGCGCGTAAGCTCGGGATACGCCTGACCCATCTCCGTGACGAGCGCAGGAACGAGCCGATGCATCAGCGGCTCGCTCGCACCCAGCAGGTGCGCATGCCGCATGGCGCGGCGCATGATGCGGCGCAGGACATAGCCGCGTCCCTCGCTGGAGGGCAGGACGCCGTCGGCGATCAGGAAACTGGTCGAACGCAGGTGGTCCGCGATCACGCGATGGCTGGCGGCCTGGTCGCCCTCAGCCTTGACTCCGGTAAGGCCCTCGGAAGCGCCGATCAGTTCCTTGAACGTGTCGGTATCGTAATTGTCATGCACGCCCTGCATGACCGCGGCGATGCGCTCGAGACCCATGCCGGTGTCGATGTTCTTGTTGGGCAAATCCCCGGTGATCTCGCCACCGGTCTGCTCATGCTGCATGAAGACAAGGTTCCACACCTCGACGAACCGGTCGCCGTCTTCTTCCGGCGAGCCGGGAGGACCGCCGAAGATATGGTCGCCGTGGTCGAAAAAGATCTCCGAGCACGGACCGCATGGGCCATCGTCGCCCATCGCCCAGAAGTTATCCTTGGTGGCGATGCGGATGATGCGCTCTTCCGGCAGGCCAGCGATTTTTCTCCAGAAATCGTAAGCCTCGTCGTCCGTGTGGTAGACGGTCGCAGTCAGGCGCGCGGCATCGATACCCCATTCCCTGGTGAGCAGGGTCCAGGCATGCTCGATTGCCTGTTCCTTGAAGTAATCGCCGAACGAGAAGTTGCCCAGCATTTCGAAAAATGTGTGGTGCCGTGCGGTATAACCGACATTGTCGAGGTCATTGTGCTTACCACCCGCGCGGACACACTTCTGAGAGCTGGTGGCGGTCGGAGCCGGCGGGGTTTCGAGGCCGGTGAAGACGTTCTTGAACGGCACCATGCCCGCGTTGACGAACATGAGCGTGGGATCGTTATAAGGCACGAGCGGTGCGGACGCGATTTCCGCGTGACCGGCACCGGTGAAATAGTCGAGAAAGCTGCGACGAATGTCGTTGGTCGATTGCATGCGCGCGAATTAGGGCGTGAAGGCGCATCGGACAAGCGGGGAATGCGGCGCGGCAATCCCGATGCCCGATATCAGCTTTTCTTTGCTGTCACGATCCATGCCGATGCCTTCAACGCAACCAGCCCATCGTCCGCGTGTCTTTCGAGATAGACTCGGAGCCTGCTCCGGAACTCATCCTTCGCGGCATCGTCCAGCTTCGAAGCGAGCTTGGCAGCCGGGCCGATTACGGAAAAGTGTGTCATCGCGTCCTCGATGGCCTCTTCGCCGGTGCCGACGACATAGGCGAAATCGACAGGTTCGAATGCAATGTCCTGCCATCCTGCATCGGCCAGCAGCGAATGCACGAACTGGCGATCGGCAAAGGCGAAGGGGCCGGGCGTGTAAGCCGATGGTGGCGGCTCGGCATCGACCGGCACCATCCGTGCAACGTCCGAGGCCCATGGATTTTCCTGAAGATCGCGGAAACAACTGAAGACCAAGCGACCATCGTCGGTCACGATGCTACGCAAATGCGCGAAGGCAGCCGCGGGATCGTCGAAGAACATCACACCATGCCGCGATACGATCAGATCGGGGTGAAAATCGGCATCGCGCCACCGCGAAGCATCGCCGACTTCGAATTGTGCATTCACCAGATGCTCGCCGCGCTGCCGGGCGACTGCGACGAGCGCTTCACTGACATCGAGGCCGATAAACTGTGCGTGCGGGTGCCCACGCGCGAGCGCCAGCGACAGTTCCCCGGCGCCGCATCCGACATCGAGTGCGCGTGTGATGCGCCTCGCGCTGGCCGCGCCCAGCAAGCGGTCGGTCAACCCGGAGAAGCTGCGGTCCGTGCGGCGATAATGTTTCGCCCAGACGCTGCCGGTATCGCCTTCCCAGGCGGCCTTGTCTGTCATGTGCCAGTTTCCCCTCACCGCCCAAGTAAATGCTCTGGTTCATTTGGGGAAGCCATGAACGCCAGCCGTGAACAGCTTGGTGAAAGGAAAAGCCGGCGCGGATTTCGGGGGCATCCGCGCCGGCGATCCATGTGTTCGGGTGCCCTTTGCAAAGTGGGGCACCCGCTTGAGAAGCGTGCCTCAGTCCTCAGCGTCAGGACCGGTCATCATCTCCTCGGCGACCTCGTCGGTTTTACCGCGAATGGCGGCTTCCAACTTGTCGCAAATCTCGGGATTTTCCTTGAGATAGGTCTTGGCGTTCTCGCGCCCCTGCCCGATCCGGATGCTGTCGTAGCTGAACCAGGAGCCGGACTTCTCGACGATCCCGGCCTTGACGCCGAGGTCGAGGATTTCGCCGATCTTGGAGATGCCTTCGCCATACATGATGTCGAATTCGACCTGCTTGAACGGCGGGGCGACCTTGTTCTTGACAACCTTCACGCGGGTCGAGTTGCCGACCACTTCGTCCCGGTCCTTGATCTGGCCGGTACGGCGAATGTCCAGCCGGACCGAAGCGTAGAACTTGAGCGCGTTTCCGCCCGTCGTCGTCTCGGGGTTGCCGTACATCACACCGATCTTCATGCGCAGCTGGTTGATGAAGATCACCATGCACTTGGAACGGTTGATCGAGCCGGTCAGCTTGCGTAGCGACTGGCTCATCAGGCGGGCCTGCAGGCCGACGTGGCTGTCGCCCATCTCGCCTTCGATCTCCGCACGCGGAACCAGAGCGGCGACCGAATCGACGACGAGGATATCGACTGCATTGGAACGCACCAATGTGTCGGTAATCTCGAGCGCCTGCTCGCCGGTATCGGGCTGCGAGACGATCAATTCATCGATGTCGACGCCCAGTGCCTTGGCATAGACAGGGTCGAGCGCATGCTCGGCATCGACGAAGGCAGCGGTCCCGCCGGCCTTCTGGGCTTCGGCGATGGCGTGCAGCGCGAGCGTTGTCTTGCCCGAGCTTTCCGGGCCATAGACTTCGATCACGCGGCCCTTGGGGAGGCCGCCGATGCCAAGCGCGATATCCAGCCCGAGCGACCCGGTCGAAATCGCTTCGACATTCATCGCTTCCTTCGAACCCAGCTTCATCGCCGAGCCCTTGCCGAACGCGCGGTCGATCTGGGCGAGTGCTGCGTCAAGCGCCTTCTGACGGTCCACGTTGTTTTCCTTTTCAACCAGCTTCAGATTGGCGGACATCGCATTGTCTCCCTCGCTTGCCTAGGGGCCATTTCCCCTTATCGACACACATCATGTATCGCTTTTGTTCTGGTGGAACAAGGGGGGAACGAAATTTTTTCTCTGTATCGGATCAAACAGGTCGGCCGCAGGCGACGGCCGCTTGTGCTCTAGCGCGTCTTTGCACCCAGCACTTCCGCGACTTTCTGCGAGATCTGTTGCACGCTGAAGGGTTTGGGAAGGAAGTGCATATTGTGGATGTCGATATCCTTGCGCAGTTGTTCCTCGGCATAGCCCGACATGAACAGGATCGGGATGTCGGGCGCGACCTTGCGAATCGCGCGCGCCATTGCCGGGCCATCCATCCCCGGCATCACGACATCGGAGACGACGAGATCGAATGCACCGCCATTGGCGATCGCCGCAAAGCCCATTTCACCGTCGGCGCAAGAGGTTACCGTATGGCCTGCCCGCGTCAGCGCGCGCTCGGCCACGGTGCGAACCATGTCCTCGTCTTCGACCAGCAGAAGCCGTGCTCCTCCCGACCACTCGCTGGCAGGAGGCGCGTCTTCTTCGCGGGCGGCTTGCGGTACCTCGCCATGATGCACCGGTAGATAGATCGTAAAACGCGCGCCGGTGGCCTTGCCGCCCGGCCCGGCCACATTGTCGGCAAAGATGAAGCCGCCCGATTGCTTGACGATCCCGTAAACCGTCGAGAGGCCCAGCCCCGTGCCTTTCCCCTGCTCCTTGGTCGTAAAAAACGGCTCGAAGATTTTCGGCAGCACATCTTCCGGAATGCCACCTCCCGTGTCCTGCACGATCAGCGCGGTATAGTCCGCCAGCGGCAGGATGTCGGAGCCCATACCGCGCACGTCCCTGGCCGATACGCGCCGCGTCGCCATCGTCAGGCGTCCGTTGGCCACGCCATGAGACTGGATCGCATCGCGGGCATTGACCGCGAGGTTGATGATGACCTGTTCCAGCTGGCGCGGATCGGCGCGGACAGGGCCGAGGTCGCGATCATGACGGACGCTGAACTCGATCTTCTCGCCGACGAGCCGCTTGAGAAGCTGGTGCACTTCGCTCACGACGTCGGGCAGTTGCAGCACTTCGGGCCGCAATGTCTGCTGGCGGCTGAAGGCAAGCAATTGCCGCGTCAGGCTGGCGGCGCGATTGGAATTGGCGAGGATCTGCTGGATATCGTCGTAATCGCTGTCGCCGGGCGTGTGGCGCAGCAGCATGAGATCGCAATAGCCGATGATCGCGGTCAGAACATTGTTGAAGTCATGCGCGACGCCGCCGGCGAGCTGGCCGACCGCCTGCATCTTGGTCGCCTGCGCGACCTGACGCTTGAGCCTGGTCTCTTCCGTGCTGTCGGCGAGGCTGAGCAAAACCGCCGCATCGCCGAGGCCGCGCACGCCCGAGAGGCCGAGCGAGACCGGTTCTTCGGGCGCCGTGCGCAGGCGCACCGCCATATCCCCGCTGTTGGCGGGGCCCTTCGCATACCGCCGCACCGCGTCGGCAAGCGCGCTCTTGTCCTCCTTTACCACAAGATCGGACGGATATTGCGGCAGGCCCTGCTCCTCGCGCTCGATCGCGCGCAGGAAGCTCGGATTGGCGAACAGGAAGCGTCCGTCGCGGTCGGTCATGGCCAACCCGAGTGGCAAAGCGCCGACCAGCGCCTCCAGTTGCGGCGTAGCATTGCTCGCGCCAGGTTCCTCTGCCGCGCCCATGGCGATGCCCTGCTCCATCAGCAGCATCAGCGAAGGTGCCGCATCGGCGCTCGCACCGGCGGGATCGTCCGGATCGTTGAGTGGGACATGGACCAGCGCATGCGGCGTGCCGCGCTTGCCTTCGCGCGCGAAATAGATGCGATCCTTTTCGTCGCTGCGCAGCAAGGTTACGAATTCCCGGCCTGCCAGCGTCGCCTTGGGATCGCCCGTTGCGCGCTCGGCGAACCCGGGACTTGCCGCATTGACCGTTCCATCGGGCGCAATCAGCACGCTCTCGACCCCGGCGCGGGACAGCATCGCGCCAAGCACGCCGGTCAGCTGGGATGCGAGCGAGCCGGTCGCATCGTCGGCGACCAGCGAAGCGAAGCGCCAAACCAGGTAATCGTCGCCGCGCCCGGCGCGCTGCGCCTCCACGTGCCAGCTGCGCGCACCGTCGGCACTGGCGACCGACCCGACCGATGCCGTGCCGTCTCGCCAGGCCTCGCGCGCGACGCGGGTGAGTGCTTCGAGCGAAGGCTGGTCCACGCTGAGATTGGGCGGTGCCTTGCCGACACCCAGCTGCTCCGCGAACAGCGAGCTGGCACAGACAAGGCGGTTGGCGCGGTCCGTAATCGCCACCGCCACATCGGGCCGTTCGATCGCCGCGACGGTGACCGACCAGTCGGGCGGGGCAAGCTCGGCCTCGCCCGCTTCGTTACGCACCCGCGCCAAGGTGAATACCAGGGCCAACAGGGTCGCCAGCCCGCCGGCATAGGCGACCGTCAGCAATGCCAGCCCGCTGAGAGCCCAAACGGCCCCGATGCTCACCAGCAGCGCGGCACCGAGGATCAGCCAGAAAGGTGGTATGCGGGCAGCTGCGCTCTCTGCGTCGAAGCCCTTCATCCGCGGCCAGCCTGCAGCCGTTCGTCGAGCCGCTGCTCCATCTGGCGCAGCCGCTTGGCGCGCTTGGCGTGGACGCGGCGGGTCCACCACCAGCTGGCGATGACATAGCCAAGAGCGGCGCTGACGATGGCCAGGACGAGGAAACCGAACACCGTCACCCCGGCGGTTTCGAAGAAACCGCTGAACGTGCGCCAGCTTTCGCTCTGCATCTGCCCTTCGATCATCGCTCCGCCGACCTCGCGGTCGATATCGAGTACGATTGTCCCGACCCGATTGGCCACGACGGCCCAAAACGGAATCGTAAAAGGGTTGGTGACGAAGGTTACCAGTGCGGCCAGCGGGACGTTTGCCCGCGCCGGCAGGGCCATGAAGGCAGCAAGGAATATCTGCCCAAGCGGTACGATGAAGGCACAGAAGAGCCCCAGCGCGACACCCCGCGGAACCGAGCGCCGCGTGAAACGCCACAGTTCCGGGCTGAGAAAGCGATGGGCGATCGGTGCCAGATACTTGTTCTCGGCCATTTCCTCGCGCGAGGGCATGTGGCGTCGAAACCAGTCGGCCAGGAAAGTCTTGCGCTTGGTGCTCATCGGACTGCCCCGCCCATGCGCCCGGGACGGGCATTTCGCAAGTGCGGGAGACAGGTTTCCGACGAAGCGATCATGGTTAGCGATATGGGTAGCAGGGGCAAAATGGCCAGAGGGTGAATCGTGGGTCGAAATACGGCGCTATTCTTGCCGGCGGCCCATCAGCCCTTGTCGCGCATGATCCGCGCCTTGTCGCGCTTCCAGTCGCGATCCTTGATGTACTCGCGCTTGTCCTGCGCCTGCCGGCCCTTGGCGAGCGCGAGCTCGACCTTCGCTCGGCCGCGGGAATTGAAATATATGCTCAGCGGCACCAGCGTCATGCCCTTTCGCTCGACCGCACCGAGCAACCGCTCGATCTCGCGATTGTGCAGCAGCAGCTTGCGCGGACGGCGCGGCTGGTGGTTCAAGCGATTGCCGTGGCTGTATTCCGGGATGTTGGCATTGATCAGCCACGCTTCGCCATCCCTCACTTCGGCATAGCTTTCCGCGATCGAGGCCTCGCCGGCGCGCAGGGCCTTCACTTCGGTTCCCTGCAACGCGATCCCGGCTTCGAACTTGTCCTCGACCGCGTAATCGAACCGTGCGCGCCGGTTCTCGGCGACGGTCTTCTGCTTATCGAAGGTTTCAGGTTTGGGGCGTGCCATAAGGCGCTGGCATGTAGGCGCTTCGCCCGATCAGGAAAAGGGCCGCTATGCGCGGATTTCGGAAACACGCATTTGCAGCGACGGGGACTTGCGCGCTAGATCGGCCGGAACGACGCACCGCGTTGCAGGGGCATACTTCCACATGGGCCATTCCAGTTTCATCATCGGCGACCAGGCCGTGCGACCGGGAACGTCCGCGATCGTCCACCTGCCGATCACCACAATGGCGACCGGCATCAATTCGACGCTGGGTGTGCAGGTGCTGCATGGCGCGACCGAAGGCCCCGCCGTCTTCGTGAGCGGCGCCGTCCATGGCGACGAGATCATCGGCAGCGCCATAGCGCAGAGACTGAGTGCCGAAATCGACCCGCGGGAGCTGGCCGGTACGCTCCTACTGGTGCCGGTGGCCAACATATTCGGCTTCCTCAACCGCAGCCGCTACCTGCCCGACCGGCGCGACCTCAATCGATCCTTTCCCGGGAACAGCAGCGGTTCTTTGGCCAGCCAGTTGGCGCAGGTCTTCCTCACCGAGGTGATCGAACGCTGTACGCTCGGCATCGATATCCACTCGGCCGCCATCCACCGCTACAACCTGCCGCAAATCCGATTGGCCGAAGGCAATCGCCGCTTGATGGAACTTGCCGAAGCCTTCGGACCGCAGGTCATCATCGAAGCGCCACTGCGAGCCGGTTCGATGCGCGGTTTGGCGGCGGAGCGCGGGATCGACATGCTTTTGCTTGAAGCCGGCGAAGGTCTGCGGTTCGACCCGCTTTCGATCGAGACCGGGGTGGTCGGCATCAAGCGGGTGCTGGCGCACGAAGGGCTGATCGGCGATTCGGTGGCGCTCGACAAGGTTTCCAAGTCCGCCCACGCGAAGAAAACCGTCTGGCTGCGTGCGCCGCGCGGCGGCGTCCTTCATGCCGACAAGACCTCGGGCAATGCGGTGCACGAAGGCGATGTGCTGGCGACGGTTTCCGGATTGTTTGGTGAGGACGGTCAAGAGATCGTGAGCCCGGTCGATGGCATCGTCATCGGCCATGCCACCCTGCCCGTCGTCCATCAGGGCGATGCCCTGTTCCATGTCGCAAAGATCGCCGACCCGCTGCGCGCCAGCGACCGGATCGAGACTATCGCCGACGCGCTGCTCTCCGGCGACGACGACGACCCGTCCGAACCATTGATGGACGAGGATGAGGTAGGTTAGTCTTTCCGACCGGTCAGGAGTCTATAAACGCGCTTCCAGAACCGTGCCTCGGCCAACATCAGCTTGACGATTACAGGAGGTATCCCCTGCTCGATCAAGCGGTCTTCCTGCGGGGCCTCGCCGTAGAGATAGCGTATCAGCGCCACGAAGGCGGCCAGTTCGATGGCGATGATCAATGGCAGCGCCGTCCAGCGCAGCCATCCGAGCCAGGGCAGGATTTCCCCGCTTCCATCCGGCATCAACCAGGCGGCAAATGCGATGCCTGCGGCACCGATACCCAGAGATCGCAAGATCGCGGCCTTCAGCGGCACACGGGTGCGAAGGTAGGCGAAATACAGCAGCGGCAGGAACAGACCGAAGTCAAACAGGTAGATTCGCTCGGTCAGTCGCGGGTCGACTTCAGTCGGAGTGCCGGCGGAAACCTGCCAGGCGGCGAGCAACCACAGCGGCAGGAGCCAGTAGAACCAATACTCTTTGACGATATTCGTCATTGTCGCCCCACGATTAAATCAACCCGGCATGCTCCAGCGCTTCGTCCACCGCCTTGCGCGACGCCTCGCTGGCCGAAACGATCGGCAGGCGGACTTCGTCGGTGAATTCTTCCATCACCCGGCTGAGCGCATATTTGACCGGCGCGGGCGAAGCGTCGCTGAACATCGCGTAGTGGAGCGGGAACAGGCGGTCGTTAAGTTCGCGCGCTCTCGCCAGTTCGTTGGCGGCAATCGCGGAATGAAACTCAGCGCACAAGGCCGGGGCGACATTGGCCGTGACCGATATTGCGCCCGAACCGCCGGCCGCCGAATGCGGCAGCCACAATTCGTCATTGCCCGACAGCTGGCAGAAGTCGCGCCCGATCCCCATGCGGTGGTCGGCGACGCGCGATAGGTCGCCGCTGGCATCCTTTATGGCGACGATCCGGTCCGGATATTTGGTCACCAGTTCGACGACGGTTTCGTCTTCTATATCGGTCACCGTGCGGCTCGGCACGTTGTAAAGAACGATCGGCAGGTCGCTGTTTTCGGCGAGGAAACTGAAATGCGCGATCAGGCCAGCCTGGCTCGGACGGTTGTAGTAAGGCGCGACGCACAGCCCCGCAGCCGCGCCCGCTTTCTTGGAGAAATTCATGTGCAGCAGTGCGTTGCGCGTGTCGTTGCTGCCGCACCCCGCGATCACCGGCACGCGGCCCGCCGCCTGTTCGATGCAGACCTCGATAACGCGGTGATGCTCGGCATTGGAAAGCGTCGAAGCCTCGCCCGTCGTCCCGCAGGGCACCAACGCGCTGGAGCCGCTTTCAATCTGCCAGTCGACCAGCCGCCGGAACGTGGCCTCGTCGAACGCTCCATCGCGAAAAGGAGTCGCAAGGGCGGGAATAGAGCCCGAAAACATTAAAAGCGGTCCTTCCTGAGCAATCTGGGATATAGTATTATCCTCGACCGTTATGATGGTGAGGATTTCATTCAGTGCCTGATAAGGAGAGCTTGGCCAGAATGTCCAGCATGACACGTATTCCCTTTTTAGCCGTAGCGCTTCTCGCAACCACTTCGCTCAACCCCCCGGCCATGGCGCAGGACGCCGCCAGCTGGGACCGTGCGCGCTCCAGTCTCGTGGCCGCGCAGCCGAGCCGGATGGCGCAGGTGATCGACCGCTGGGATTATCTCATAGGGCAGGATAATCTCTCGTTCGACCAATATGCCGGTTTCGTCCTCGCCTATCCCGACTTTCCACAGGCCGACCGGCTGCGCGTCCGTGCCGAGGAAGCGCTCGACGATGAGCCGATCGGACCCGAACGGCTGGTTGCTTATTTCGACCAGAACCCGCCGCTGACCAATACCGCGCGCGGGCGCTATGCGCTGGCGCTGGCCAATGTCGGTCGCCCCGAAGCCGCCGAGGAAGCGCGCAAGGCGTGGCGCGGCGGCACCATGAGCGGGCCGTCAGAAGCCTACCTGATGGGGCTATACGGCAGCCGCTTCACCCAGGCCGATCACGATGCGCGGATGAACGCGCTACTGTGGCAACGCAACGCCGAGGCCGCCGTGCGCCAGATCAACAACGTCTCGCCTGCAGAGCGCGCCGGCTTCATGGCACGGCTCTCGCTGATCCAGGATACGGCGCCCTCCAGCATCGGCCTGTCCGCACCCTCCGGCGCACGCAGCGATGCTGGCTATGTCTACAACCTTGCGCGTTATTACCGCACCAACCGCAATCTTCCCGCGGCGATCGACTTGCTCGTCAATCGCCCGCAGTTCGATGCGCCCGCGCTCGATCCTGAGGTGATGATCGGCGAAATGCTGCGCATCGCGCAAGGTGCCGGGTCCGATCCCGCCATTCGCATCGCCTCCAAGGTGGACGACATTTTTCCGGCCGGGGCCGATATCAGCGGCATGTCCTACCGCCTGCGCGACGATTACACTTCGCTGATGTGGCTCGGCGGGACCAAGGCGCTGTGGAACCTCGCCGACGGTTCGCGCGCCGCGCCCCTCTTCTATCGCTACGGTGCCGCCGCACGCACGCCGCCGACGCGGTCGAAAGGTTTCTACTGGGCAGGCCTCGCCGCGGAGCAGGCCGGGCAAACGTCGGAGGCTCGACGCTATTTCGAAATGGCGGCGGGCTACCCCGATCGCTATTATGGCCAGCTCGCGCTCGGCAAGCTCGGCCGCGACCCTCAACTGGCAAACAAGGCCGTGCCCGAGCCGAGTTTCGAACAGCGCGCCGCGTTCGAGAACGCCTCGCTGACGCGCGCCGTCAGGGAGGTCGCCCGCGGCGCGCCCTGGCGCACCGGCATCCGCTTCTACCAGGAAATCGCCCAGAGCGCCGATACGCCCGAGGAACACGCGCTGCGCGCCGAACTGGCCCGCGAGATCGGCCGGCGGGACCTGGCCGTCAATGTCGCCGAGGCCGCCGGTGCCGACGGGCTCAACCAGTTCGTAGCGCAGGGTTTCCCGCGCTTGCAGACGCCGCCGGGCGTCGACTGGACCATGGTCCACGCGATCAGCCGGCAGGAAAGCCAGTTCGCCGAAAACGCCATCAGCCACGCCGGTGCGCGCGGGTTGATGCAGCTGATGCCGGGCACTGCGCGCGAACAGGCGGGCAAGCTCGGCATGAGCTACATGCAGGCCAACCTGATCGAAAGCCCCAGCTACAACATCCAGCTCGGCAATGGCTATTTCGCGCGGATGATGGACTATTACGGCGGGGCCTACCCGCTCGCCATCGCCGCCTACAACGCCGGGCCGGGCAACGTGAACAAATGGCTGCGCTCCAATGGCGACCCGCGCCGGGGCGATATCGATTACGTGACGTGGATCGAGCGGATCCCGATCTTCGAGACCAAGAATTACGTCACACGCGTGATCGAGAATGCCGCCGTGTACGAGCATCTCTATCCCGACAACGCCCCCATGGGCCGCCCGCGCATGGCACGGGACTTCCTGCGGTAGTCACTACTCATGTCGCAGCCGAGCCATCCCATCACGCCCGGCGGCTATGCTGCGCTGAAGGCACGCTACGACCGTTTGCTCGGCACCGAGCGGCCCGAGATTGTCGAGATCGTCAGCTGGGCGGCGGGCAATGGCGATCGCAGCGAGAATGGCGACTATATCTATGGTCGTAAAAGAATGCGCGAGATCGACCGCGAGCTTGCCCATCTCGCGCGGCGCATGAAGCATGCCCGCGTAATCGAGCCCTCCGAACAGCCCGACAAGGACCGCGCCTTCTTCGGTGCCACGCTGACGCTGGCGGACGAAGACGATGCCCGGAAAACCGTCACGCTGGTCGGCGACGACGAGCAGGATGCCAGCGCCGGAAAGATCGGCTGGTCGAGCCCGCTCGCCCGCGCACTCAGGGGTGCGCGTGTCGGGGATCTTCGCACCGTGCACCTTCCTTCGGGCGAGAGAGAATGGGAAGTGATGGCGATCGCCTATGCATAAGCTGTTGCCCTTTGTCGCCCTGCTCGCCTTCGCCGAACCTGTCGCAGCCAAGGATTCGCTCGGCGTGTTCGGCGAATGGGGTGCATTTCGCGATCCGCAGGTGCCGCGCTGCTATGCCATCGCCAAGCCTGCGGCGAGCCGCCTGCGCCGCGATTACGAGCCCTTCGCGAGCGTCGGCACCTGGCCCCGCCGCAATATTCGCGGCCAAGTGCATTTCCGCATGTCACGCGAAATCGACGGGGATCGGCCCATCACCCTGACTATCAACGACCGTCGCTTCACCCTGACCGGCGGCGGCGGCGACGCCTGGGCGAAGGACCAGGCGATGGACGCCGCCATCGTCGCCGCAATGCGCTCGGGCGCGCGGATGGTGGTGGGTGCGACGGGAACCAACGGCAGGCGGTTTTCCAACAGCTACGACCTCGACGGCGCAGCGACCGCACTCGACGCCGCCACTGTGGGCTGCGCACAGCGGTAAGATGCACTGGCCGCATATACGAACGGCCGGGATCGCCCCGACCGTTCGCGTGTACTGCGGTATGCAAGCTATACGTTAGAACCGCACACCCAATCCGACGCTGACCTGGTGACGGTCAAGGTCGACGTCGAAGCGATCGCTATCGGGCAGCGTGCCATCGAAATCGACTTCCGCCCGCGAATAGTTCGAATAGCGGTATTCGGCATTCACGAACATGTTCCGGTTGATGGCGTACTCCAAGCCGCCGCCGACACGGTATCCGTCGAGATCGTAATCGGTGTCGAATTTGGTCGTGCCGTCGTTCGAGCGGATATTGAGCTTGGCATTGGTATAACCGCCTTTGACGTAGGCCAGCGCCTGGTCGCCGATTTTGGCACCGACGCGCGCACCGAGATAGAGATCGCGGTCGGCCGAGACGTTGCCGAAGCCGAAGCCTTCGAAATCGCCATTGTCGAAATCGGTATCGGCGGTGGACCATGCGAATTCGGCTTCGGGGCCGATCACGACCGGGCCGAGATCGACGTCGTAGCCGACCGCTGCACCGTAGATCACGCCTTCGGCGGACTGGTCGTTGTTGGGGTTACCGTCGTCGTCAACGCTGCTGCCGGCCTTGATATTGTCGTAGCCCGTCACCGCCTGCACGCGTGCACCGGTGAAGGGGGAATCATTTTGGACCGTCTGCGCCAGCGCCGGGGAGGCGGTGGCCATTGCGGTTCCTGCGAGAATGAGTGCGACTGCCTTGTTCATTGTACTACTCCATTTTCACAACGCGATTCTTGCCGCGTGGACCCCTTCAATGAGCAAATGGAGGGCGAAGTTTCATGAACCTGAAACAACAAGAATATGTTGCTTCTGAGTAACATTGTTGCGCCGAGATGCATCCTGCGGGCGACGAAAATCCGGAACCGTCGGCCACTTCGAGACTTGGCGCGCGGGGCGCGCGTCCCCCGCGCCACCGGATCATCTGGATTTACCGGCTGGCCGCGCCTATATGCGCGCCTCCCATGGCCGATACGTCTCTCATGCCGATCCCCGGACAGGTGGATCCCGTTCCCGCGCCGCGTGACATCACACCGCGCGCCGATGGTCGTGTCGACCTGATGGGCCTGCCCAAGGCGCGCATACAGGAATTGTTCGCGGAGGCCGGACTCGACGCCAAGCAGGCCAAGCTTCGCAGCAAGCAGGTCTATCACTGGCTCTATCATCGCGGCGTGACCGATTTCGAAGCGATGACCGATATCGCCAAGACCATGCGCCCATGGCTGGCCGAGCGCTTTATCGTCGGGCGGCCCAATGTGGTCGAGGCGCAGCATTCGACCGACGGCACACGCAAGTGGCTGCTGCAGACCGACGACGGCCACGATTTCGAGATGGTGTTCATCCCCGATGCCGATCGCGGAACACTGTGCGTTTCGAGCCAGGTCGGCTGCACGCTCAATTGTCGCTTCTGCCACACCGGCACGATGCGGCTGGTGCGCAACCTGACGCCGGGCGAGATCGTCGGCCAGGTCATGCTCGCGCGCGATGCGCTCGGCGAATGGCCCAAAGGCCGGATGGACGGGCTCGACGATGTCGAGGACACCGGTCACTATTCAGCCGACGGCCGCCTGCTCACCAATATCGTGATGATGGGCATGGGCGAGCCGCTGTACAATTTCGACAATGTTCGCGACGCGCTCAAGCTGGTCATGGACGGTGAAGGGCTCGCTTTGTCGAAGCGCCGCATTACGCTTTCGACCAGCGGCGTCGTTCCCATGATGGAGCGCTGCGGCGAGGAGATCGGCGTAAACCTCGCCGTCTCGCTGCACGCCGTCACCAAGGACATCCGCGACGAGATCGTACCGATCAACAAGAAATACGGCATCGAGGAATTGCTGCAGGCCTGCGCCGACTATCCCGGCGCGTCGAATGCCCGCCGCATCACCTTCGAATATGTCATGCTCAAGGACAAAAACGACACCGACGAGCATGCGCGCGAACTGGTGCGGCTGCTCAAGCAGTACAATCTGCCGGCAAAGGTGAACCTGATCCCCTTCAACCCCTGGCCCGGCGCGGCCTATGAATGCTCGACGCCGGAGCGAATCAGGGCTTTCAGCAATATCGTCTTCGAAGGCGGCATCAGCGCCCCGGTCCGCACGCCGCGCGGGCGCGATATCGACGCGGCCTGCGGGCAGCTCAAGACCGCCGCCCAGAAAAAGAGCCGCGCCGAGCGTGATCGAGAAGCGGCAGCCGAAGCGGAGGCCGCTGCATCCCAAGCTTGATCGGTTGCGTATCTCCCTTATCCAAACAATGACGTGGGGAGACGTTGCCATGAAAATTCGACACCTGACCGCTGCCATCGCGCTCGCAATAGTTGCGCCCATCCCTGCTTCTGCCGAGCCTGTCGCGCCGACCGAGATCATCGTCGGCCAAGACATGCCGGGAGCTTTCTTCGCGGTGCCGGAGGGCACCGGCCCCTTCCCCGCGATCATCCTGCTGGGCGGCAGCGAAGGAGGTGACAGTACGGCGCGCCGCATGGCGCCACGCTTCCTCGCCCAAGGTTATGCAATCTTTGGCCTGCCATACTATTCGCCTGCATGGGGCGATCGCGAGCAGCAATTTCCCGCACTGTCAGACGCTTTCGATGGCATTGCTATCGAGAAAGCAGAAATGGCGCGCGCTTGGCTCGCAGAACGCGACGAAGTGCGCGCAGACGACATCGGAATCTGGGGTGTTTCCAAGGGCGGCGAATTCGCGCTGCTGGCCGGTTCCTATCTGGATGGTTTTGCCGCCATCGCAGCGATCGTTCCGAGCGATGTCGTGTGGGAAGGCTGGGGTCCGGGCCGCGAGTCTGGCACAGTCAGTTCCTTCAGTTGGCAGGGCGAACCACTTCCCTTCGTGCCCTATGAAGGCATGGCAGAGGAGTTCGCCAATCCAACGGGCCCAAATGGACGCGCGCGACTGCGGCTGCCGCATGACAGGGGTCGCAACGCAAACCCTGATCGGGCCGTTGCCGCGCGCATCCCGGTCGAGCGGATCGATGAACCGGTCTTGGTTGCGGGCGGCGATGCCGACCTGGTCTGGAATTCGGGCGAAATGGCACAGATCGTCGCCGAGCGCCGGGCCGCCGCGGGTCTGCCGACCGTATCGCTGATATTCACCGATGCAGGCCACAGCCTGAGCGGAGACGGTACGCCCAACCCATATTCGAATGACGAAGAGTTGTCCGCGCAAAGGATCGTCTGGCCCGCGACGCTCGAGTTCTTCGCGACATATCTCAAAGACTGAGGATATGCCCGCCGATCCCGCCACGATTGCATTTTACCAAGAGCGGGCGCCGCATTACACATTGAGCTTCGGGCAAGCGCCCAGTCGCCATCTCGATGCCTTCCTCGACCGCTTAAGGTCGAGCGCGCACATTCTCGAGCTGGGCTGCGGCGGCGGGCGCGACTCGAGGCATATCATCGAGCGCGGTTTCGATCTCGATGCGACCGACGGGGTCGCGGCCATGGCGCGCAAGGCGAACGAGCGCTGGAATGTCGGCGCCCGGGTCATGCGCTTCGACCAGCTCGATGCCGAGGCCGAATACGATGCCGTATGGGCCCATGCCTGCCTGCTGCACGTCGCCCGCGCCGACCTGCCCGGCATCCTCGCGGCAATCCACCGCGCTCTGCGGCCCGGCGGCTGGCACTTCGCCAATTTCAAACTTGGCGATGGGGAGGGCCGTGACCTGCTTGGTCGCCTGCACAACTTCCCCTCGCCCGAATGGCTGGAAACCGCCTATCGCGCTGCGGGCTTCGCCATTGAAGCGACCGATATTTATCCCGGCGAAGCCGCCGACGGCACCCAGCGCGACTGGATGGCGCTCACTCTGCGGCGTTGACAGGTTCTGCAAATACCTCGCTCGGCGGCGTGATATCGGGCCATTGCTCAAGCTCGATCCGCACCGGCTCGTAGGTCTCGATCCGGCCCTTCTCCTTGAGCAGGCGCACGATCACAGGATCATAGCGCAACTGGCCCTTCAGCCCCTCGTCGCGCCGTTCGCTCGGGCTCAGATGCGCGGCGAAACTCGGTTGCAGGTAGCCAAGCGCGAGCCGATAATTCGACCCGCGCAAGTTCGTGGCGATCGCCCGCTGCGCGGCGTCGAAGCGGCCGATCTGCATCATGGTCTGGGCGTAGAGCGCTGGCAGGTCGCGCGCCAAAGTCTCGAACGCCTTCAGTGCCGGCTCCTCGTCGCTCAAGCGCCCGAGCAGGTGCAGCGCCCGCACCTTGACTGCCAGCATCTGCGCCCGCGCATTAAGCGCCATCTCGCGCTCGTCCAGTTCGGCAATCGCCGGTTCGATCGTCTCGAGCGCTTCCTGCAGACGCCCGCTTTCGAGCAGGAACTGCGCATAGTTGGCCGAGGCATTCAGCTTGATCGTGCTGTCCATGCCGGAAAATGCCCGGATCGCCTGCCGGTAGAGCGCATCCGCCTTGTTTGCCTGACCATTGACGAGATGCGCCTTGGCAATCGGCGACACCCAAAAGGCAAAACCCAACGGTGCATTCCCGGCGTCGGCACTGGCTGCAAAGGCCCGCTCGAGCTCGTTGCCATAGCGCGCCAGAACGGCCTGCGGATCGCCGTAGGCCACCGCCTGGCGCAGGAATACGCCGCCAGTTGCGCCATCGCGCGTTGTCGCCGCGTCCCTACCGATCTGGCCGACGTAATCCGCCACGCGTTCGGTCAAGGTCTCGGGCGACATGTCGATGGCGGGCCAGAACGCGCTATATTGCGCATCCGCCCGGATCGATTGCAGCGCCGACGGGTCGGCTACCTTGGCCAGCGCCGCGCGGGCAACGTCCTCGCGTTCGGGATCCTCCGCCGCGTTGGTGAAGATGGCGTAGTTCATGCCGGAGGCGCGCGCGGCCGATCCCGGATCGTAGCCGATGCGTTCGAGCGCAAGGAACAGCGCCGCTTGCGTGTCGAGCCGACCGATCGCCTCCAGATTGCCGCTGACGGCATCGAGCGTATAACCATCGAGCAGCCGCGCCGCCTGCGGCTCGGTCGCCGCCAGTTCCATCCACAAACGAGCCGCCGCGACGGCTTCGGACCCGAAAGAGAGCGCATCGATGGCCAGCATGCGCAGCGGAAGGGTTTGCGGATAGGTCTCGATCAAGTGTTCGAATTCGGCGCGCGCTTCGTCGTCGCGACCGACGCCGGCAAGGGTGCGCGCCCGTTCGCCCGCGACAAAGGCATATGCGCCCGAAGGTTTGCGCAGGTCCGCAAGCACAGTCTCGAGTGCCGTCAGTTTTTTCGCCTGGTCGGTCTGCAGCAAAGCGCTGCGCACTTGGGGCCGCATCGCCGCATTCGGGCCGGTGAAAATCGATTGGAGCAACCGGTCGAGTCCGTCTTCGCCGCGCACCTCGATTGGCGGCGCTTCCTGCGCGACGAGCGACACGGGCGACAGGGCAGCAGCGAAAATCAGCGCTACGGCGCAGATGGAGGGAAAGGAATTCAAGCGACGCACTCCCGAGGCAAGCACATTGGAGGACGGGCACTGATGATACCGATTCGCAAACTCCCACGCCCGGCAATCCGCACCTAAGTGCCTATAGATGCAGCACTTCGCAGGAGAAAACCATTTATGTCGATGCAGTCGATTTGCTTGACGAGCTTTACGCGTATGGCAGGGGTGCCTGATGGAGATTGCCGTCACCGCCTTGTGTTCCGGTACCGGAGCGTCGCTGCGCAGCGGCAAGTCCAGCGGTATCCGCAAGCTGCCCTTGCAGGGCCCGGTCGCGATCGGCGAGCGTGGTATCGACAGCGACGAGCAGATCGATCGCAAGCATCACGGCTATCCCGCCATGGCGCTGCATCACTTCCCGCATGAGACCTATGCCTGGCTGCGCCATCATTTCGGCGCCCTGCCCCGGCTGGAGGGGCCGGGCAGCATGGGCGAGAACATCTCGACCGATGGAATAAGCGAGCATGATCTGTGCATCGGTGACCGCTTCCGGCTCGGCACGGCAGTGATCGAAGTGACCCAACCGCGCCAGCCGTGCGCGACGATCGAGCAGCATCTCGAAGCCAAGGGCATCGTCAAGGCGCTGGTGGCCGCGGCGCGATCGGGCTGGTTCTACCGCGTGCTGGAACCGGGCGACACCGAGGTCGGCGTTCGCCTGCAGCGGATCGAACGCGGGCATACGCGCTGGAGCATCGCCCGTGCGTTTCTGGCGACCTATTCCAGCGCCCGCGCCCCCGATGCGGAGCTGGAGGAACTGGCAGGACTGGGGCGGGTTTCCGACCGCCTGGTCCACGACATTGAAAAGCGCCTCCGCCGCTGAAGCGCCGTCAACCGCTCCCGATACCGGTGGTCCACAGCACGATCTGGCCGATCACCGTGAGGGTGCAGAACACGGTCCCCAGAATTGGCACTATCATCCACATATTCGGCACATCATCCGGCTGGTCCTGCCGCTTGAGCTTCCACAACGCCGCATTGACCGTGATGAATACCAGCAGGATCGCCAGGCTCGTACCGCTCGCCAGGGTCCCCAGCGGCACGAACAATGCCAGCACCAGAACCACCGCAAGCGTCACCAGCGTCGCGATTATCGGTGTGTTGGTGGTCTCGTTCGTCCGGCCCAGCCACTCGGGCGTCCCCGACCGCGCGTCGCGGCCCATATCCATCAGCAGCCGGCTGGCGGCGATGACCTGGGTGAGCGCGCCGTTGACGATCACGAACAGGCTGGCAATGGCGAGCGGCAGCGCAGGAAAGCCGCTGTCCCGGGTCGCCGCATAGACCAGCGGCGCGTCGGCACCGGCGATGCGGTCGATATCATCGCGACCACCCAATGCCGCAGACACGGCGAGGTAGAACAGGAAGACGATAATGAGCACGATCCACATGGCGCGCGGCAAGGTCTTTTTCACATCCTCTACCTCCTCCGCGGTCTGCGCGACATCGCCGAAACCGATGAAGGAATAGATGGCGAGGAAAGCGCCGGCGAATATCGCGCTTAGGGCCCCGGCGTTGCCGATCCCGCCCCCCTCCTCGCCGAGGCTGGCAGCAAAATCGCCGGGCCACGCCATCAGACTGTCACGGGTGAGCCACAGGATGACAAGCAGGGTCACGATGCCGACCCCGGTCGTCAGCGTCATGAACCAAGCGCTTTGCTTCATGCCGGCGATGGAAATCACGCCCAGCAGGACGACCAGCCCGCTCGTCGCCATCCAGCCCGGAACGTTTACGAAGCTGTCGAGATAGCTGACAAAGCCGGTCGTGATCGTCGCTCCGGAAACGATGTTGGCAACGATCAGCATCCAGCCAGCGGTCGTCGGCAATTTCCATGTCGTGCCGAATGCCTTCTCGACGTAATCGATCGCCCCTCCAGCCGTGGGAACGCGAGCCGCGATCTCGGCAAAGGATAATGCAGTGAAAACGGCGACCAGGCCGGCCGCGGCATAGGCAAGCGGTGCCAGGGGGCCTGCCTTGCCCATGACCTCCCCGATAACGACGAATATTCCGGCGCCGAGGATCGTACCGGTGCCATAGAATATCAGATTGGAAAGCCCCATCGAGCGCTTGAGCGACATCGCGTTTCCCCTGCCTGCGTTGCGAGATCAATGGATTCAGCACCGGACTCGTTCCGGGAAAACAAGCGCAAAGGGGCGTCGCCTTCGCCAACCGGTTGACCGGAACTGCTGCACATTTCGCCGAACGCTTCCGGCGATGGATCGGTCGTTCATCCGAGGTTGGGGACCCCATCGCGACGACCCGCGTTGATGACCCGATACTTTCGAAGGAGCAATCAGATGAAAAAGTTTGCCATCGCATTCGCCGCAGCCAGCGTGACGCTACCCATGGCAGTGCCGGCGCAGGCCGATCCGCCGCGCCACGCCAAGGCTTATGGCAAGCGCGCAAAGGATGCGCAAATCTACGACAGCCGCGGCTACTATCGCGAACCGCGCCGTATCACCCGCAGTTCGCAGGTCTGGCGCGGCGACGACGGTCGCTATTATTGCAAGCGCGATAACGGGACGACCGGACTGATCATCGGTGCCGGTGTCGGTGCGCTCGCGGGGCGCGAATTGGCCGGACGCGGCGACCGGACCCTAGGCACGATCCTCGGCGGTGTCGTTGGCGGTGTGCTGGGCCGCGAGATCGACAAAGGTTCGCTGCGCTGCCGCTAGGCCGAACCCAAAAACATATTCTATACAGGGCGCGTTCCGCAGCCGGAGCGCGCCCTTTTTGCTGCTCCCCCTTTCCTACGTGCCTTAAACGTGGTCCATTGCGGACATGCCTTGGCGTCGCACCCTTCCCGGCCATTTTAGCGCGTATTCGCCCGACCCGATCGCAAGCGGGGCGTTTTTCGCGCCTGGACAGTGGTCCATGCGGTCCATGTCTTCAGGCTCGGGGTCCGAAGCTTGAACCGGCCCGCGGTCCTGATCACGGGAGGCGCAAGGCGAATCGGGGCGGCAATGGCTCGGGCTTTCGGCGATGCGGGCTGGCATGTCGTGATCCACTATCGTGCCAGCAAAACCGAAGCCGAAGCGCTTGCCGCTTCGCTGCCTTTCGCCGAGACCGTCGAATGCGACCTCGCCGAACCGGAAGAGGCGGAGGCGCTGATCCTGGCGCTCTCCGATCGCCTGCCGGACTGGCGCGTTCTGATCAACAATGCTTCGGTTTTCGAATACGACACTGTAACCGGCATCGAGCGCGCGGCGTATAACCGTGCAATGCAGGTCAACGCTCACTCCCCCGCTTTGATGGCACAGGCATTCTTCCGCATTGCAAAGGCGGAGGGCGGGCGACGCGTGATCCAGGTCACCGACATGAAGCTGGAGAACACCAACCCGGACTTCTTCAGTTACACGATGAGCAAGCATGCCGTCGCAGGCGCAATCGCCATGATGGCAAAGGCGCATGCCGATCCGCGCGACCGTATCTACGGCCTCGCGCCGGGCGCCATCCTCGCCAGTCACGACCAGAGCGAGAAAGAGACCGAGCGCAGCCACCTTCTCAACCTGCTCGAGCGCAGAACCGGTGCAAGCGAACTGGCCGAAGCGGCGCTGTTTCTGAGCCAGGGTTGGCTCGCCAGCGGCGAGACGCTCTACATCGATAGCGGCCAGCACCTGCTCGACCAGCCGCGCGACGTAATCTACCTTGCCAGGGAGGGGTCTGCACGATGAGTAAACCGCCGAAGAAACACGCGATTTCGACACGGATCTGGCACTGGACCAACCTGGTCTGCGTCGTGATCCTGTTCATGAGCGGGCTCAACATCTCGAACGCGCACCCGCGGCTTTACTGGGGCGAATGGGGCTTCGCGCCCGAACACGCCTGGCTCGAACTGCCGCGGTTCCCGGGCTGGATCACCATACCCGATTACTACAGCCTCGCAGAGGCACGCGACTGGCATATTCTGGTGGCGTGGCCGTTTGCGGTGATCCTGCTGTTCATGTGGGTTGCGATGCTGGTGAACCGCCACTTCAAGCGCGATCTCACGACGACGCGCAGGGAGTGGAAACCGGCGGCGATCTGGGAGGACATCAAACAGCACGCCAAGCTCAAGTTCGATGCCGAGGGAGGAAAGAAGTACAACTTCCTGCAGAAGCTCTCCTACGGCATCGTGCTGGGGGTATTCCTGCCGATGATGGTCTTCACCGGCATGGCGATCAGCCCGGGCGCGGAGCCGTTCTTCGGCTGGTTCTCCGACCTCGTCGGCGGCCGCCAGAGCGCGCGCAGCCTGCATTTCATCTTCGCCTTCCTGATCGCCGGTTTCTTCGTGCTGCACGTGGCTCTGGTGGTCGTCCACAAGCCGCTCAAGCAGCTCAGGGGTATGATTACGGGAGTGGAACCATGAGCAAGTTCGTGATCAATGCCGATGTGAAGCGCCGCGGCGTTCTCGCCGGGATGCTGGGGCTGATGGCCGCAGGGTGCCAGCGGGTGGCCGAGTCCAATGCGGGCCAATCGCTCTTCGACATGGCTGAGAAATGGCATGAAGGCGCGCACCGGCTGCTTTCGAGCCGCACCGCGCTAGCGAAGGAGTATGACAGTGACGATGTCTCGCCCTTCTTCCGCGGCAATGGCACTACCAATCCCGGCAGCGATGCGTATCAAGCATCGCTCGCCAACAATTTCGCCGACTGGCGGCTGGAAGTACGCGGGCTGGTCGATACGCCCATGACGTTCACGCTCGACAATCTGCGTGCCCTGCCCCAGCGGACCCAGATCACGCGCCACGACTGCGTCGAAGGCTGGAGCGCGATCGGCGAATGGATGGGACCGCAGCTATCGACGCTGCTCGATGCAGCGGGCGTGCAGGACAAAGCGCGGTATATCGTCTTTCGCTGCGCCGATACGCTCTCCGGCGGCGATTATTACGAAAGCGTCGACATGGTCGATGCCTATCATCCGCAGACCATCGTCGCCCATCTGCTCAACGGCGAGCCGCTGGAGGTGCGCAACGGTGCGCCGCTGCGGATGCGGGTCGAGCGGCAACTGGGCTACAAGCATCCGAAGTACCTGACAGCGATCGAAGCGGTCGCCAGTCTCGACGATATCGGTGGCGGCGGTGGTGGCTATTGGGAGGACCGCGCGGGATACCAGTGGTACGCGGGAATCTAGCGCCGCATGGCGGCGACCGCCGAAAGGACAGCAGCTACGCCTGAGAACCACACCGGGTAGAAAGCAAAGGGATCGCCCAGAGCGGCATGCGCCTTGGCGAAATGCACCGCCGTGATCCAGCCGAAGCCAGCGGCCCCGAGCCATCCGATGATGCGCCCGGCAGGCTTCCCGGCCCCCGCAGACACGAGCAGTCCGGCCGCGAGGACGAACATGAGGCCCGTCAGCGAATGCCAGACGATCTCGATCATCGCTCCCTGGGCAGGATGGGCCAGCTGGCCTGCCATGCGCGGCAGGCCGTCCTGCCCTCGCAGCATCTGCACCGCAGCGGCGGCAAGCCCGGCAATACCGGCAATGAGAGGCCAGATACGCATTCAGTCCTCCGGGTAGATACGGTGCATCGCTTCCCAATCCGCCGCAATCAACTGCTCCAGGACATCCATGTCCACATCGGCAAGCTTATTGATGTAAAGGCAGCTCTTGCCGGTCTTGTATTTGCCCAGCTTGCCAAGAAGCTCCTCGCGGCGCTTGGCCGCGATCTCGTCGCAATAGCCGCCCATAAGGTAAAGCGAATGCTTGGCTTTCCTCGGACTGAAACCCGTCCGCATCCAATGCACCTCGCGCCCGCTGGCATAGGTCGTGCGGTAGGAGCCATAGCCGATGATGGACGGGCCCCACATCGCGGGCGCTTCGCCAGTAATCTTGTGGAACAGCGCGTGGAGCTCTCGCGCCTCTTCGCGCTTCCTTGCAGGTTCGACCTCCGCGATGAAATCCACCGGGTCGACATCGGTGATCTGCGTCTTTGCTTCCGCCATGAATGCGGCCATACCCCAAGTGCGTCACAAGCGAAATCATGCGATGAAGGGAGGCACTGCATGAGCGAGCGACTTCTCAAAAAGGTGCTGGGAAGCAAGATCACCCGCGGCACGCTCGAGGTGATCGGTCACAAGGGTGACAGCGAGACCTTCGGCACGCCAACGGAAGGATACCCCGATGTCACCGTGCGCTTCGCCGACCGCAAGACGGCACGCGACATTCTGCTCGATCCGCGACTTGGCGCAGGCGAATGCTTCATGGATGGTCGGCTGATAGTCGAGAAAGGCGGTGGGATCATGGAGATGATCCAGCTGATCCGTGCCAACACGCCATGGGAGTCAGGACAACGGCTGCAGGCGCCATCAGTCTTGAAACGGGTCAGGAATCGCCTGTCGTTCCTCGCCAGGTCTTTCAATCGACCCGCCAGCGCCAAACGCAACATCGCCCACCACTACGACATCGGCAATGATCTGTACGCGCTGTTCCTTGATAAAGAGCACTGGCAATACAGCTGCGCCTATTGGCCCGGCTATCCCGAAGACCGCTCGATGTCGCTCGACGAAGCGCAGGAGCGCAAGCTGGCGCACATTGCCGCCAAGCTGGACCTGAAGCCCGGTATGCGCGTGGTCGAGATCGGCTGCGGCTGGGGTGGCCTGGCGATCTATCTCGCGCGCAAGTTCGACGTCCATGTCACCGGGATCACCCTGTCCGAAGAGCAGGCGAAGCTTGCCGTCGAAAGGGCGGAAGCTGCCGGCGTTGCGGACAAGGTCGACATCAAGCTGATCGACTACCGCGCCTTCGCGGAAAGCGGAGGGAAGTTCGACCGCGTTGTCTCCATCGCCATGTTCGAGGCTGTCGGGCGCCCGCAGTTCGAGACCTATTTCCGCTGCTGCGGAAACCTGATGAAGCAGAATGGGGTATTCCTCGTCCACACTATCGGCCGCATGGGCGGGCCGGGGTCGACGGACGCTTTTACCAGCAAGTACATCTTCCCCGGCGGCTATATACCGGCGCTGAGCGAAACCCTCGCGGCGAGCGAGAAGTTCCGCCTGATTGCGAGCGATATCGAGACGCTGCGCTTGCACTACGCACCCACCCTGCGCGCTTGGTACGACCGCTGCATGGCCGACAAGGACGCCATCGTCGCCATGTATGACGAGCGCTTCTTCCGCATGTGGACCTTTTACCTCGCCGGTGCGACCGCGGCCTTCGAAAGTGGCGGCATGTGCAACTACCAGATCCAATACGTCCGCGACCGCCATGCATTGCCGATCACGCGCGACTACATGGCGGAAGGGGAAAGGCAACTGCTGGCCTGAACGTGCCGCCCGGTTGTGGCTTCCCAATCCAAACTTGATTGCCCCGCCCCGCCCCCGTGTGTAACCCGCGCGCCGAACGCAGGAGCGCAAACGAAATGCCAGATATCAAGCGTGTCGTCCTCGCCTATTCCGGCGGCCTCGATACTTCCGTCATTGCCAAATGGCTCGAAGTCGAGCGCGGGCTGGAAGTGGTCACCTTCACTGCCGATCTTGGACAGGGAGAAGAACTCGAGCCTGCCCGCGCGAAGGCTCAAGCGATGGGCATCCCGGATAAGCACATTTTCATTGAAGACCTGCGAGAAGAATTCGTTCGCGATTACGTCTTCCCGATGATGCGCGCCAATGCGCGGTATGAAGGCGACTATCTGCTCGGTACTTCGATCGCCCGCCCGCTTATCTCCAAGCGGCTGGTCGAGATTGCGCAAGAGACCGGGGCCGATGCCATCGCCCATGGCGCAACCGGTAAAGGTAATGACCAGGTCCGGTTCGAGCTCAGCGCCTATGCGCTCGACCCCGACATCAAAGTCATCGCTCCGTGGCGCGAATGGGACCTGACCAGTCGCACTGCGCTGATCGCCTGGGCCGAAAAGCACCAGATCCAGGTGCCGAAGGACAAGCGTGGCGAAAGCCCCTTTTCCACCGATGCCAATCTCCTGCACACTTCCTCCGAAGGCAAAGTGCTGGAAGATCCATGGGAAGAGACACCCGACTACGTCTATTCGCGGACGGTCAATCCCGAGGATGCGCCGGACGAGCCGGAATTTATCACCATCGACTTCGAGCGCGGCGATGGCATCGCCCTCAATGGCGAGGCGATGTCGCCCGCAAACCTGCTGACAGCGCTCAACGAGCTGGGCCGCAAGCATGGCATCGGGCGACTCGATCTGGTTGAGAACCGCTTTGTCGGCATGAAATCGCGCGGCATGTACGAAACGCCGGGCGGCGAGATCTATGCGCGCGCCCATCGCGGGATCGAGCAGATCACGCTCGACCGCGGCGCGGCGCATCTCAAGGATGAACTGATGCCCAAATATGCCGAGCTCATCTACAACGGCTTCTGGTTCAGCCCCGAACGCGAGATGCTGCAAGCCGCAATCGACCTGAGCCAGGACAAAGTCAGCGGGACCGTGCGGCTCAAGCTCTACAAGGGCAATGCCGACGTCGTCGGTCGCAAGTCGCCCAATTCGCTCTATTCGGAAGCGCATGTGACATTCGAGGATGACGCCGGTGCGTATGACCAGAGCGATGCAGAAGGATTTATCCGCTTGAATGCCTTGCGACTCAAGCTCCTCGGCAAGCGCGATCGGTGAGTCGTTACGTTAATCACCAGCCTTGCTGCGGCGTAACACATGCGCTTTAGCGCTTCAGAAGCGCGCAATATTTGCACTGAATCGACGATCCGTTGAGTTATCCACTGCCCTCCACAGCGGATTCGCTTGGAAGTGGAAAAGTCGAAGGCCGCTTGCTTGCGCAAAACCGATTCGAAGCGCAGTCTCAAATCATCGAAACGGGAAGAAGACTTCGAGTTTCTCATCCTAACGGACTGAAAGACTTGAGACTTTTGGAACAGATCGATGTGGGAGCGACTGTCCACGCGGCCTGCGAGAGTTGATTGAAGAAGGCTTCGGCCGGACGCAAGACTACTCGATGACCAGGCCACGTAAGTTCGCAACCACGACCGGAAAATCCGGTCGGGATCGAAGGGAAAGTTTGGCTTCGGCCGGACGGAACTGGAGAGATCGACCATCCAAGGATTGACCGGTCTCGGGGAAACCGAAGGAGTTCGATGTCTGCGGAATGAGGCTTCGGCCACAGGAAGCAGGAGTATTCTTCGGAAGAACCGGATGCCGGCGCGAGCGCCGGTGACAGAACGCGGGCCTTCGGGCACGCGGAAAGACACCGGGCGCCAAGCGCTCCCGAAAGGAAAGCATCTTCGGATGTGGACCGGACGGAAGACCACGCGCCGGTGAGAGTGGGGTCGGCAGCAATGCCGGCCCCATTTGCTTTGCGCGAGAGACATATTTGACATTTCGGGCGACCCTAACGCTGCCGTTGTCGACCGAAAACTCGGTCCTTGCATGATCGAATCGCAGTCGCGATGATTTTCGCCGGGTCAGAAAGGCGCAAGCGTTTCCCCTTCAGGGGCGATTTAGTAGCCTACTAGGTGTGTAGGACAGCGCAATTCATCCCGATTTCGCCTCGCCCCGGGGTGAAGCGAGCGATCCGAGCGCCCAAAAGTGGAACCCTGTCTGGTTTCTTAACTCGGAGACCTTTATTTCGCCACCCATGTTCGGACGGGGTTCCAAGACGATCTGGCGCGGCTTTTCGGCCGCCGCATTCGCCCTGACGCTGGCCCTGCCCGCGCAGGCGTCGACGCCCGCGGTGTTGTCCGACGGGATCTCGGACGCCGAGTTCGAACGCAGCTTCGAGCGTTTCGACGACCTTCCCGATTTGCCGGAAGCGACTGGCAACGTCGTCGATATCGCCGCGTTCGATCCGCCTGTCGAGGTCGAGGAGGAGCCTGCCGCTCGCTCCCTCGGCATGGGCGTCGCCTCCTATTATGGGCGCAAGTTTCACGGTCGCCGGACCGCCAATGGCGAGCGGTTCGACATGAACGGCATGACCGCCGCTCACAAGACCCTGCCGTTCGGGACGAAGGTCCGGGTCACCAATGCGAGCAACGGTCGCTCGGTTGTCGTCCGGATCAACGATCGCGGGCCTTTCGTCCGCGGGCGTACCATCGACCTGTCGCGCAAGGCCGCCGGTGATCTCGGCATCATCAGCCGCGGTCACGGCCGGGTCGAGATCGAGATCCTCGACTAAACCCCACGTGCTGCGGCCCTACCCGCGACCGGCAGGTGGCCTCCTTTCGCCCTACTCCTCCAGCTGCCCGCGGATCGCGCCGCCGGGGAACTCCGCCGTGTGCAGATTGACGTAGTAATTGCCCGGCTTCCCGCCGATCGCCTTGGCCAGCGACAGCTGCACTGTCTCGCAAGTCTGCTCGCGCTCGTCGGTCAGCGAGAGCGTCATCACCGGCTCGCCGCTTTCGCCCGGCTTGCCCTTGTGGATGTGCGCTGCGGTCATTTCGACTCCGCCGGCGCTGAAGGAATAGCACAGCTCGCCCGTCAGCAGGTCGATCTCGGCGCTGAAATCGGCGAAGCCCTCGTCCGAGCCGCCGCCGGGCACCTGCTCGCCGTCGAGCGAGGCGAAAACGAAGGCCTTGTTGGAAGGTTCGACCTCCTGCGCCGCCGCGCCCGACATGGCGGGAGCGGCAGCAAGGCCAAACGCCGCGCAGGCAGCGGCAGCGGTACGGAAACGCGCACTCATGGGACCAGTCCTCCGCGCATCCCGCCGGAGCCCCGCGGGACCGCCCAGCGTTCGGGACGGCGGGAAGCGCAGCAGAGACTGTATCGGGACCCGCCGAGTCGCGGAAACATCTTTTTGGACCCGCACACCATCCGGTGTGCGAAATCCTCGCTCATACGACCTGAAGGTCGCGTCGCTGCGGGCGGGCGGTCGCCCTTGCGGCGCAACGCGCCGTTCGCGCGACGCCGCTTGGCGTGTCCGGAGCGTGTCAGACCACCCCGTCGCGGCGGATAGCCTGCTTGGCCTGTTCGAACTTGGCCACAGTGTCATGCGCGCCCGGCCCCGGCTCCAGCGCGATCGCGGTCTGGCAATTGGCACAGGCGCACTTCTCGCCGCGCAGCAGGGCCGCGGTATCGACGGTGATTGCGGTATTGCACACCGGACACGGCAGCGTTCGACCTGGCATTGACTTTCCTCCGACCCGAATGCGCAGGCATTGCCACACTCTGTGCGCGCCGCATTGGACGAAAACGTCATTACTTACCGGCATTTAAGCATTGTCGGGAGCGCGGTCTTCACCATCCTCCCGCGAAGTCTCCTCGCGAGCCCCGTCGGCGGCCGTTTCCGGCATCGCCGTGTCCCCCATCATGCGCGCCTCGAGCTCTTCTTCGGTGGTGACGAGCCACCATTCGTCGAGGCCGCATTCGAAAGCGTCGATGCGAACCTCGTCTATGCCGGTCTCGTGCCGTCCCACGCCGTGGGGATAGCGCTCCACCCCCTCGGGCAGCGCGGCGAGCATGCGGTCGAGCCGGTGGCCGAACCACATGCAGTCGTCCTGGGTGAGCGCGGCAACCGGCCCGTTGCACGCGCCGCCGCAGGTTGCGCAGGGTGCGGGCGGCTCGACAGGTTCGCAGTGTTGCGCGTCCTCCCCTTCTCCTTCTCCCTCAGACATGGACCGCTTGGACCACTGTCCAGGGGCGAAAAAAGTATCGTCTCCCTGCGCGTCTCCAGAACCCCGTTCGTCCCCCTCACTCCGTTCATGCTGAGCCTGTCGGACTCGCAGAGGGGGCGCAGCCCCAACCAGGGTGGCTTGGTGAGATCTGGGTGCCTGCACTTCGGAAGCGCAGCTGTCGCCCAGCGACACCGGCTCAGTGCGAACGGATGTGGGTGCCGGGTCGCCTTCACTCTCAAGCGACACGTCGATCACCCCCTCCACCGGCACCGCCTCCAGCGCCGCGGCGCGCATGCGGCCGAGCATATCGTCGAACCCCTCCGCGAGGCGCTCGATCCGCTCATCGGTGCGCATCCGGTCGAGCCGCCCGAGATGGGCCAGCAGCAGGCGGTCGGAGTGGCGGGTGCGGTAGCCGACCATTTCGCCGTGATACCAAACCTCCTCGCGCCGTCCGTTGAGCGCGCAGTCGGCCAGCTCCGCCTCGGCCCGCCCGCGCGCGATGACGAGCGCCGCATCCCACGCCCGCCCGAAGGCAGCGGAATTGCGCCGCGCGCGATAGCAGGTCTGGTGCGAGACCCGCGCCCGCCGCGCCGCCTGGCGCACCGAGCCGGTGGTCGCCAGCGCCTCGAGAAAGGCAATCTGCCTGTCAGGGACGAATTGAGTCTGCGGCGCGCACGGATCCTCGGCGTGGAGGTCGTTCCAGAGGATGACGGGGTGGGTGGTGTCGGGGTCGCAATCGGGACGGGGGTCCATGGTTCACCTGTGGGGTTGAGGGTCAGGGAACCGGGCTAGGTATACAGATTGGGGGGTGTAGGACAGCTTTCTCGAACGGAGAGTTTCGACTGCGAAATTTTTCAGTCACAAAGCGGCGACTATCTTCACCATTGTGGAGTCTTGAGGATTGTATCCCGGCCTCGGACCTACGAATTCCTCGGACGTAAGCTCAAGGCCACTGATTTGCTCAAGAAGGAAGCTTCTAAAGGATTGGCCTGATCCGCCACTAATCTGAAAGGCACTTAGAGCTAGATTGCCCTTAGTGTTCACTCCGACAAGATGCGGTTCCACGATCCGTAACGCTTCCTTGTACGTGAAGCTGACTATCCTTCGGTGCTCGATCGCCTCGCTGAGTATATCGACATCAGTCATTGAAAATTGCCTCAATTATTTGATCAAGGGTCTTGACGTGACCCCCTGATTTTCCTCCAAGTTGGATTAGAGTCCGGCCCTGACAGAAGGACGGACGAGATGAAGAGAACGAGGTTTTCAGAAGAGCAGATCATCGGCGTGCTCAAGGAGGCGGAGGCGGGAGCGAAGACCGCCGACCTGGCCCGGCGACACGGGGTTTCGGAAGCGACGATCTACAACTGGAAGTCGAAGTATGGTGGGCTGGAGGTGTCTGATGCCCGGCGGCTCAAGGAGCTCGAGAGCGAGAACGCCAAGCTCAAGCGCCTGCTGGCCGACACGATGCTGGACAAAGCGGCGTTGAAGGATCTTCTGGCAAAAAAGTTCTGACGCCCGCCGCGCAGCGGGAAGCTGTCGCTCATCTTCAGGCATGCCACGGGATGAGCGAGCGGCGGGCGTGCCGTGTCATCGATGCCGATCGCAAGAGCGTGCGTTACCGTTCCACCCGGGGCGATGACGCCGATCTGCGTGAGAAGCTGCGCGAGCTGGCCAACCAGCGACGGCGGTTCGGCTATCGCCGTCTGCACATCCTGCTGCGCCGGGAGGGGATCATGATCAACCGGAAGAAGACCCAGAGGCTCTACAAGGAGGAAGGCTTGGCGGTGAGGCGTCGACGCAGTCGCAGGCGCGCAGTCGGCACGAGGGCACCTGCTCCGGTGCTCGCCTTACCGAACCAGCGCTGGAGCCTGGACTTCGTGCACGACCAGATGGCGTCGGGCAGGAGGTTCCGGGTGCTCAACGTGGTCGATGACGTGACAAGGGAGTGTCTGGCAGCGGTGCCGGACACGTCGATCTCTGGTCGCCGTGTCGTTCGAGAGCTGACCGAGCTGATCGCCCAGCGTGGCAAGCCCGGCATGATCGTCAGCGACAACGGAACCGAGCTCACCAGCAACGCCGTGCTGGCATGGTGCGGCGAGATCGGCGTCGAGTGGCATTATATCGCGCCCGGAAGGCCGATGCAGAATGGCTATGTCGAGAGCTTCAACGGTCGCATGCGGGACGAACTGCTCAACGAGACGCTGTTCATGAGCATGGCCCATGCCCGTGTCGAGATCGCCGCCTGGGTGGATGATTACAACCGGGAGCGACCGCACTCATCGCTTGGCTACGCAACACCGGCGGCGTTCGCCGCCGAACTGGATAAGCAATGGCCTGCTTCGCTACGCCCTACGGGCTCCACTACGCAGCCCATTGCTTCAATCGCGCTTATGCGCAAAACAACCGCCCGGCTCTAATCCCAGCTGGGGGAAAGCTGGGGGTCACGTCAGTCTCGCTGCGATGCCCCGCCAGATTGCAGGTCATAAGGACTTGAGTCATCGCGGCTGGCACCTTTCTGACTTGCCTACTCTCCAGACCGTAATCGTATCCGGCCTTGCCTACTGCTTCATCAAATAGATTTGCCCCTATTTCAGCCTTGAGATGCCGCCCCAACTCAGTTTCGAAGCTCGCGAATTGTGGACAAACATACGTACGAACTTCTTCTGGATTAGATTCGCCCATCAGTTTTTGAATTTGGACATTTACATGCGCTTTCTTCTCATGATCCTTTGTTTTGTGACCATCAGAATCGAAAAGCACAAAAATTGGGATGCCTAAGCTACGAAAAATAATGAGAGGCTTGTCCAGGTTCGTCTTCCCCCCCACTTCGATCAGAGCAATTCCAGAAGCTTCGAATGACTTGTCGCTCATTCTCGCCGCTGCTCTAAGTGCTGCGACATCGCTCGTCCCTTCGACCAGCACTACCTTACTTGCGAAGAAGCCTTCTGCTACCAACGGTGTTAAAGTATGAAGCCGCACCTTTAGGGCTTCAGGATTGAGGTGCTTTTCCGGGTCTTCCGATACACCCGCGAGCTGGTCCACAACATGCTGGTATGAAACCTGACTGACGGTTGACGTGGATTTCTCATCCTCATCGAGCGAACGATGGATTACACGGATTTCTTCGAAACGGTCTGTTGCCAGAAAGTGCGGAGAATGTGAGCAGAGGATTAGCTGAACAGACTGTGCGCCTTTATGAGCATCCAAATCACTCAAATTACGGAGCACCTCAGCGAAATGCCTTTGCTTCGTCGGATGTTGATATAGCTCCGGTTCTTCAATCGCCAGAATGATCGAGTGGGAAGTTGGACCGTCTTCGCTTTCTTCTTCGCCGCTATCTTGTTCAGTATCATGAAGAGCAAGAGCTAAGTGCTGAAGGATAGTGAAAATAAAGGCGCGCTGAAGGCCGTGCCCTTTGCCCTCAACTGGTCCCTTGTAGCCTTGCTCGGTAAGAAGGGTCTCAGCGGAAGGCAAAGGAAGGGGAAGCGGCTCCACTTCTTTCCAATTCAGTTCGACCTCACTTTCTCCGTAGAAGTTCGTAAGAGTTGAAGTCAGAAGCCCCGAAAGCTCATCTAGTTCACCAATATTTTCCGGCGAAACCAAATCCTTGTATCGCTCATCCATCTCGGTTTGAAATTCTTTTATTTCCTTTTTTGCTTGAAGAATGGTGCGAACATACAGTTCGAGTAATTGGCCAATAACTGCCTTCTTGCTGTCGACTGCATCTATGGACGCGTCTCTGACCGCTGGGATGAATACAAAAGAAACGAAACGTTGGAGTCCACCCCGCGCGACGTTGGCAAAACCCTCAAATTGACCATCATCCATCGCCAAAACGCAATTGTCGGAATTATTCTCTTCCCACTCTGACATCGCAGTTAAGGCATCAGCGATGCGTGTACACTTTGTGAGACCAGGAAAATCTCCAGTCTCTGTAAGCGCATTGTAGGCGCTTTTTTGATCATTTGCCGTTGGTAAATTCCGAACCTCGTCGAATGCTTGGTGCCTGTAGGCAAACCCAAAGTATCTTCCATTCTCTCGACCTAGCGACGAACTGCGAAAAACGCGGACTATCCTCAGCGTTCCTCCGTGCACGCGCGCCGCATAGCGCTCCAATTCATCGGCCTGTAGTTCAGTGAATGACAATCCGATTTCGATGGGGTCGCTTACATTTCCATCGTGAAAATCCTCCAATGTGACCGCTGAGCTCTTCGAAAAGAACTTATCGATAGCCTTTAGAACGCAGGACTTTCCAACGCCGTTTGATCCGATCAGCGTCGTAACATCGTCGATGTTTATCTCCAATTCGGAGATTGCTCGAAAATTCTTTATGTAGACCGTCTCAAGTCGCATGGCGCAAACGTACTTGAGAATGGCGAACGCATGTAGTCCGCACTCGAATTAATCGACAGCATTCATCATACTACATCTTTAAGCACCTATTCCGCCGCCTCCGCCTGCCGCTCCAGCATCGGTTTCAAATACTGCCCCGTATAACTCCCCTTCACCGTCGCAACCTCTTCGGGGGCACCCTGCGCGACAACCTCGCCACCCCGCACACCGCCATCCGGCCCAAGATCAAGGATATGATCCGCAGTCTTGATCACATCCAGATTGTGCTCGATCACCACCACCCCGGATCAAGTCCGGGGCAGGCCTTCTGTCATCGTCATGCGGCAGTTTTCTTCCGGCGTGTCAGTAGCGGGGCTAGGTACTGGCCGGTGAAACTGCGCTTCTCCTTGGCGACATCCTCAGGTGTACCGGCAGCGACGACTTCCCCGCCCCTGACTCCGCCTTCGGGGCCAAGGTCGAGCAGGTAATCAGCCGTTTTGATGACGTCCAAGTTGTGTTCGATGACGATAACAGAATTCCCCTGGTCCACCAGCCGGTGCAGCACTTCAAGCAGTTTGCGCACGTCTTCGAAGTGCAGGCCGGTAGTCGGTTCGTCGAGGATATAGAGCGTCTGCCCGGTGCTGCGCTTGCTCAGCTCCTTCGCGAGTTTCACGCGCTGCGCCTCGCCGCCTGACAGGGTGGTCGCCTGCTGGCCGACCTTGACGTAGCCCAGCCCAACCTCGTTCAGCATATGCATCTTGTCGCGGATCGGGGGGACGGCCTTGAAGAAGGTCTCCGCATCCTCGATCGTCATGTCGAGCACGTCGGCGATGGAGTGGCCCTTGAACTTCACCTCCAGCGTTTCGCGGTTGTAGCGCTTGCCGCCGCATTCCTCGCAGGTGACGTAGACATCGGGCAGGAAGTGCATTTCGATCTTGATCAGTCCGTCGCCGGTGCAGGCCTCGCAGCGGCCACCCTTGACGTTGAAGCTGAAGCGGCCGGGCTTGTAGCCGCGCGCCTGCGCCTCCGGCAGGCCGGCGAACCAGTCGCGGATATTGGTGAAGGCGCCGGTGTAGGTGGCGGGGTTGCTACGGGGCGTGCGGCCGATGGGCGACTGGTCGATCTCGATCACCTTGTCGCAATATTCGAGGCCGGTGACCTTGTCGTGCGCGCCCGCGATCACCCGTGCGCCGTTCAGCGTGCGCGCGGCGGCGGCGTAGAGCGTGTCGATGGTGAAGCTGGACTTGCCGCTGCCCGAAACGCCGGTGATGCAGGTGAAGGTGCCTAGGGGCAAGGAGGCGGTGACGCCCTTGAGGTTGTTCGCCCGCGCGCCGTGCACCGTGAGCTGGTGGCCGTTTCCTGTGCGGCGCGTGGCGGGGACGGCGATTTCGCGGCGGCCGGTGAGGTAGTCGGCGGTCATGCTGCGCTTGGCCTTCATGACCTGCTTGAGCGTGCCCTGCGCCACCACTTCGCCCCCGCGCACCCCCGCGCCGGGGCCGAGATCGACCACGTGGTCGGCCTGGCGGATCGCGTCTTCATCGTGCTCGACCACGATCACCGTATTGCCGAGGTCGCGCAGCCGCTTGAGCGTTTCGAGCAGGCGGTCGTTGTCGCGCTGGTGCAGGCCGATGCTGGGCTCGTCGAGGACGTAGAGCACGCCGGAGAGGCCGGAGCCGATCTGCGACGCGAGGCGGATGCGCTGGCTCTCCCCGCCGCTGAGCGTGCCGCTGGTGCGGTCGAGGTTGAGGTAATCGAGCCCGACATTGTCGAGGAAGCCCAGCCGCTCGTTGATCTCCTTCAGGATGGCGCGGGCGATCTGGCTCTGTTGTTCGTTGAGATGGCTGTCGAGCGCGAGGAACCAGTCCTTCGCGTCCGAGACACTCATCTTGACCGGCGCGGCGATGTCGGTGGGGCCGTCAGCACCGGGGATCTTCACCGCCAGCGCCTTCTCGTTGAGACGCTTGCCGCCGCAGGTCTCGCACGGCTGCGCGGTCTGGAACTTGCTCAGCTCCTCCTGCATCCACGCGCTCTCGGTCTGGCGCAGGCGGCGGTTGAGATTGCCGATCACGCCCTCGAACGGTTTGGTGACGGTATACTGCTTGCGCCCGTCCTTGAAGGTGAGCGCGACGGGCATGCCATTGGTGCCGTGCAGGATGATGTCGCGCTGGTCCTGCGCGAGCGCGTTCCACGGCGTGGTGAGGTCGAACTCGTAGGCCTTGGCGAGGCTGCTCAGCACCTGCATGTAGTAGGGGCTCGGCGGGTTGGACTTGGCCCACGGCACCACCGCGCCCTGCTTCAGAGTTAGCGCTTCGTTGGGCACCACCAGTTGCGGGTCGAACAGCTGCTTCTCGCCGATCCCGTCGCAGGTCGGGCATGCGCCTTGCGGGGCGTTGAAGGAAAACAGCCGCGGCTCGATCTCCTCGATGGTGAAGCCGCTGACCGGGCAGGCGAATTTCTCGGAGAAGACGATACGGTTGGCGGGGATCCCCGCGCCCTTCATCGCGCCGCCTTCATCTGCCTCATCCTCGCGCCCCGGCACCACGCCGTCCGCCAGATCGACATAGGCCAGCCCCTCGGCCAGCTTGAGCGCGGTCTCGAAACTGTCGGCGAGGCGCGTTTCAAGCCCCGCCTTCACCGCCAGGCGATCGACCACCACTTCGATGTCGTGCTTGAATTTCTTGTCGAGCGCGGGCGCTTCTTCGATCGGGTACATCTCGCCGTCGATCCGCACGCGGGTGAAGCCGGCCTTCTGCCACTCGGCCAGTTCCTTGCGGTATTCGCCCTTCCGCCCGCGCACCACCGGCGCCAGCAAATACAGCCGCGTGCCCTCCGGCAATTCCATCACCCGGTCGACCATGTTTGAAACGGTCTGCGCCTCGATCGGCTTTCCGGTAGCGGGCGAGTACGGCACGCCGACGCGCGCCCACAGCAGCCGCATGTAGTCGTAGATCTCCGTCACCGTCGCGACGGTCGAGCGCGGGTTGCGGCTGGTCGTCTTCTGCTCGATCGAGATCGCGGGAGAGAGCCCGTCGATATGCTCGACATCGGGCTTCTGCATCATCTCGAGGAACTGGCGCGCATAGGCGCTGAGGCTCTCGACATAGCGCCGCTGCCCCTCGGCATAGATCGTGTCGAACGCCAGGCTCGACTTGCCCGAGCCCGACAGGCCCGTAATCACGATCAGGCTATCGCGCGGCAGGTCGATATCGACCCCCTTGAGGTTATGCTCCCGCGCGCCGCGGACGGAGATTTTGGTGAGTGCCATGTATGGCGTGTTCCCGTTGTGTTCGGATATGTCAAGGACCCGCAGCGACTTGCCCGCTCCGGTGTAGTGCCAATCGAGCGAACGGGCTGGAGGGATGTTCCGACAATGTGGGTTTGGCCGGAAAATATGCAACGTCGGGAGCGGCGAGGCGCTTTGTTCGTTTCCGCGTCATGGTCATCAGGAAAGCCGTTCTCACCGCTGTCTGCACTTTTGCGCTCATGGCCGCCTGCTCGGCGCCTGAGAATGTCGACGACACGGCAAGCGAAGTCGAAGCGACGATCGAGCTCGGCGAACCGGTTACATCCCTGTCTGCGATAGAAGGGTTCTGGCTGGTCGAGCGATTTGGCGAGTTCGAGCCGAGCTGGCAGAACGAGGTGCCCTGGCGGCGCGCCTATGTCGAGATCGGGCCGAGGGGGTTTACATACAGTATCGGTTGCAACCGCTCGGGAAATTCCGCGCGGATCGGCACGGGCGGCATTCTCGAGGACACAGGCAACGGCGTGCGCACGCAGACGCTGATGGGCTGCGGAAACGAAGTGGAGAAGCGAGACACCCGTTTCTCCAGCTTTTTCGGCAGCGGCCCGCAGGTTCTTCGGCTGGGCGAGCACCGGTTGCTATTGAGCAGCAAGGCCGGCGAGCTCGTGCTGGTCGATCCGGAGGCATGGCGCCTCGCCAATATCCCTGATTTCGACTTCGTCACGCAGCGATGGGTCCCGCGCATGACGCTGAGCTACGATGGCTGGCAGTCGACGGGCTTCGGAATCGGTGCAGGCGGGGACGTTGACACAGGCGTCATCACCATCGCGCCGGACCGTATCGTCTGGTCCCGCTGTCCCGACAGCCCCGTTGCGATTGCCTGGAGTGAAAGCGGACGGCTTCGCAATACCGGCGGCGACACGGCACCGTGCAGGGCGGTGACCCGCGCCACGCGCGACGGCCCGCAACAGGTGATGGCAATGCTGGTTTCCGACCCGGCTGTTATTCGCACCGGTTCCCACGAGATCGCGCTGATCGCCGGTACTGGCGCAAAGGGCACGGCAATCTACCTGCAGAGCGAGGAGAGCGTCCTCGATCCGGCGCCGCCGCCTCCCCTGCCGGAGGACGCGGTGAGACCAACGCCCCCACCGACGCCGCCTGCCCCGACCTCCGCGACCGACTGATGGATCGCGTCTCCGCTGTGCGGATGTATGTCGTGATCCGTAGCGCGTTCTTGTCCGAATGCGGTCTTCGCGCCTGACCACACCTACGCGCTCCTCCTTATCACTGCGATAGCAGGGCCCTCATTCCATCGCCCTAGCGTGACTCCAATGGCGTATCGTGCGCCGATGGAGACTGACCCGCGATGTCGCGTGAGGACACTTACAGTCTGCGCCAAACCGCTTCCGGCTCGACTGGAATGCGGATGGCCGCTCTCTTGCGAAGCCCGCAATCGCTTGCCGTCCGGACCGAGGTCATGCGCGCGATGGTGGAGCGCGAGGATCGCGTCGCCCCGGCCAACGTCGTTTCGCTGTGTCTCTTTGGCTTCGCTCTGTTTCTGGTCGCGCAACCTGCTCTGCTCGGTGTGGCGCTGTTGCTGCGGATCGCTTCCCTGGTCTTCGTGCGCGGCTCGACCCGCAGGCTCGCCGCTTCGCTGGAAGCGGGGCTCCCTTCGCGATGGGGGCTGACCCGGCTTACGCTGGCGCTGGTGACGGCGGGGGCGACCTGGGCCGGCCTGATGGTATCGCTCGATCCGGTGGCCGATCCGCCGATGGCGGTGGTCGCGGTCAGCGGGATGACGCTTGTCGCCATCTCGCTGGTGATCGTTACCTACGGCCCGATCAGGCGCGGCATGACGGCGCTGGTGGGGGCCTTCTGCGCCACGATTTTCGTAGCCAAGGCCCTCGATCCCGCACCGCTGCCGCTGTGGACCGCGCCGATCATCGCGCTGATCCTGGTCGGCTCGGTCCTGTTCAGCCGCGGCATGGTGCGCCACTCGATCGACGCGGCGCAGATGACGGTTGAGAACCGCGCGCTGACCGCTACGCTGCAAGGGGCGCTGCAAGAGGCCGAGCACAATGCGCGGCACGATGCGCTGACCGGGTTGCTCAACCGCCGCGCATTCTTCGGCGATTATGCCGATCCCCCCGCAGCGGGCCGCGACCGGTTCCTGCTGATGATCGATCTCGACCATTTCAAACGGATCAATGATAATTTCGGGCACGATACCGGCGATATCGTGCTGCGCGCCATGGCAGAGCAAATGCAAGCGGTGGCTGCTGATTTCCCCGAGGACACCGCAGGCTGTGTGCGGCTGGGCGGCGAGGAATTCATCCTCGTCATCGACGGCATCGACGAGCGGCATGCCGCTTTGGCGGCGGAAAACCTGCGCCTGCGCGCGCGGCGCATCGTGACAGCGCAGAAGCTCGACCCGCAGCTGCGCGTCTCGGCCTCGATCGGCCTCGCCCGCCAGCGAGAGCACGAAAGCCTCGACGACGTGCTCCAGCGCTCCGACCTCGCACTCTACCGCGCCAAGGACCGCGGCCGCGACCAGGTGGCGCTGGCGGCCTGAGGTCCGAATGGTCAAAGCAAAAGCAGTCGACGCTCAGGGGTGTCCCGGCGGGACCGTTCCTACCCCATCGCCACCAAAACCCGCATCACGGACGTCTCGCCGTATTGCCGCACCATCTTGTAAAGGACGAGAAGCGCTTTCGCTTCATCGCTGAGCGGCTGGTTGGCGATCGTGCTGACGAGGCTGTTCGGATCCTCGACCAGATCGCGCTTGGCAGCGAGTTCGTTGCACATGGCCGGGAGGGTCGAAAGCACCGTTGCCGGGTCGACCTTGGCCAGTTCGTCGAGCATGGCGTCGGGCAATTGCTTGAACCCGCGCACGGTCTTTCCGAGCGAAGCGACGGCGGCGCGCAAGGTCTTTTCGCCGACGACATCGAACAGGGCGAGGCCCAGCGTCATCGACTTGGCCTCGTCGCTCATCTGCGATTCCGCCAGTTCCTTGACCTGGTTGCCGATCGCCGTCTTCTCCGCCTCGCTGACGTTCTGCATCAGGTTGAAACAGATGGCGGGCAGCGCAACGCTGGTCTCGTCGAAGGAAAGGTCGCTCATCAGCTCGGCCACGGCGGCAGAGCGGGGTGCGGCGCGCTGCCGATCGTAGTTGCGGTCGAGCGCGCTGAGGAAGATTTCGAGCACGATATTGGGTCCGATCGGCACGTCCTTGTCGCCGATCCGCGCGTTGAAAATGCCTGAGCGGAAGAACGCCATTGCCCCCAATCCGGCAGTAAGGATTTTGGCCCAGGTGCTCTCGATCGGGACGCCAGAGGCAAGGATAAGATAGTAGGCGAGCCAGGCGGCAAGCCCGTTGATCCCCACATAGAGCAGCCCGGCGATCGACTGGAACGGGCGGAACGGCGCGTCGCGATAGCGGGCGATCAATTCGGTGGCGCCGACGAATACGCCGATCAGGCCGGAAAACCAGTAAGGCGACCAGTATTCGCGTCCGTCAGAGGTGCTGAAAATCCAGAGCAGCGCGAAAGCTACCACAACGACCGCGAGACCGGCCAGGAACCACCGCAGGTCGCGGTCTTCGCTATCGGGCTTGTTCGAAAAACCGTCGTCAGCCAGAGTATTGTCGTCGTGCGCCAAAGTCCCTCCCCGACTCAGCCAGAGCGCAAACTATATCAAAACCTGGCCTTTTTCATATAGCGCAACTTGCGTTCACCGGCCGGGAGGATCCTGATGATCTTTTCGCCCTCGTCGCTTTCGGCGAAGTCGATGAACCCTTCTTCGCGCAGCTCATCGATGGCCCCCGACAGCTCCGAAGAGGGCAGATCGACAGACGTTTCCAAGATTTCCGAGGTGCAATCCTTGTCGAGACGCTTGAGGAATTCGAGAATGGACGTGCGGGGATCGGGCCGTTCGGCTTCGCGCATCGCATCCATCTTCGTCTTGAATCCATTCGAACTCAGGCCCTTGATGCCTCGCGCCGACTGTAAAAACGGCGATGCGCCCGAATATTTTCCGCTGGCAGCCAAATTCAATCCTCTCGATCCTGTCCGGCGCGCCTCTATCGGCCGGTCGGCTCGCATATAAGCGCTGCTGCGGCGAAAGTCATCAGGTTGCCGAGCGCCCGTTCTTCCGCGCCGGCTTCCGCGCCGGGCGCATGACCCGTTGCCGAGGCACGATGAAGTGTGGACCGATCGGGTCCTCAAACCGTTGATTAACTGAACCATTCCCTTTCTCGCAGACCGCGATGGGAGACGGGGCCCAGCGAAACAGGAGATTATTTTGCCGACAGGCACACACTCGATAGCGAACCAGTCCACTTCAGTACCCCTTGGCCAGGCACCAGATCCCGCTCGTAAAAATGCGCGCAAGCTGATTGCCCGACTGCGCGACCGGCGCCAGAACCGGCGTGCTCTCAAGCGCCAGCGCATTATCGAAGGCACGCGAAGCCCCCGTCGCAAGCGCAAGGCTGCCCTAGCGGCTTCTGCAAGTGTCATGACCGTCAGCACTGCCGCGATCGACATCGACACCGCCGCCTCGCAATCGGGGTTCGAACAGCACATCGATGCCAGCGAGATCCGGGTCGATGCACGCACGTTGCAGCCCAGCGAAGAATTGAAGGAAGCGATGATCGAGGAGGAAGGCGTCCGGCTGACTGTATATCGCGATGTCGCGGGCTATCCCACCGTCGGCGTCGGGCACCTCGTCCTGGCTTCGGACAACCTCGCCGTCGGCGAGCGTATCAGCGAAGACCGCGCCTTGCGTTTCTTCGAACGCGATCTTGCGAAGGCCAAGCGGGTGGTGGTGGACCTCGTCGGCGACGTCAGGCTTTATCAGCACGAATTCGATGCTCTGGTCGACCTGGCCTTCAACGTCGGCGAAGGAACCTTGTCGCCCGACAAGAGCCCGCGCCTTAATGCTGCGATCGCTGCGCGCGACCACGACAAGATGGTCGAGGAACTATCGTACCATCACGCGAAGGGGTCGGTCGCCAACGGCCTTGTGTACCGCTCCGAGCGGCGAGCCAACATCTTCGTCGATGCCGAATACGCCGATCCGCGGGCAATCGACGCCTGATCTCCTCTCGCATACCCGGTTGCATTTGTAATCAATCTCCGGTTCAAGCTCGACCAGCTAAGCAACATTCAACGGCGGCGTCGCTTTCATGCGCGCCGCCAGGTCGTGTTAGAACGAATGGAGAGATTATGAAGGCCCAGATCCTGGCCACCACCGCCGCCGCAGCCCTGCTCGCCGGCTGTCAGACATATAACGAGGGAGCCGCCATGGACCCGATCGCGCAAGCCGAGGCCGATGCGGCTTACAGCCCGGAAATCCCCGAGGGCAGCGGCTATTTCGCGTCCGACAGCAGCCTGCCCTTCCTCGCCCCGGACTTCACCAAAATTTCGGAAGACGACTACATGCCGGCTTTTCAGCAGGGCATGGACATCCAGAAGGCCGAAGTGCAGGCGATTATCGACAACCCTGCCGCGCCGACCTTCGAAAACACCATCGTCGCGCTGGAAAAATCCGGTCGCATGCTCGGCCGCGTCGCGCGCATTTTCTTCGCACTGACCGGTTCCAACACCACCGACCGGCTCGACGAGATCAACCGCGAAGTCGGGCCGATGCTGTCCGCACACTCGGACTCGATCACGCTCAACCCGGCGCTCTTCGAGCGCGTCAAGGCGGTCTACGATAACCGCGCGGCCATGGCGATGACGGTCGAAGACGCCAAGTTGCTCGAAGAAACCTACAAGCAGATGGTCCACGCGGGCGCATTGCTGACCGAGGCCGAGCGCGAGCGGGTAAAGGCAATCAATACCGAGCTTTCCACGCTGACCACCGAATTCGGTCAGGCCGTCCGTTCGGCCACCAACGACCAGCCGCTGATCGTCGATACGCGCGCCGAACTTGCGGGCCTGTCCGACAGCGATATCGAAGCCGCCGCCAAGCTCGCGGCAGAGAAGGGCCATGACGGCAAGTTCGCCATCGCGCTGCAAAACACAACGCAGCAGCCCTCGATCCCCAGCCTCGAGAACCGCGACGTGCGCGAGCGGCTGTTCAAGCTGAGCCACAACCGTGCCGACGGCACCAATCCCGAGCATGACACGCGCATGCTGTTGGCAAAGATCGCCACCCTGCGCGCGGAAAAGGCTGCCCTTTTCGGCGAAGAGGACTGGGCGAGCTACACGATGTACGATCGCATGGCGCAAAAACCCGCGACGGCATTGAAGTTCATGACCGACATGGTCCCCGCCCTCGCCGCAACACAACGCCGCGAAGCTGCCATGCTCAACGAGCAGATCGCGTCGAAGGGCGGCAATTTCACCGTCGAACCGTGGGACTGGTATCGTTTCGCCAACCAGATCAAGGCCGAGCGTTACGAGCTGGATGAAGATGCGATGATGGAATATTTCCAGCTCGACAAGGTGCTGGAAGATGGCGTCTTCTTCATGGCCGAGAAGCTCTACGGCCTCACTTTCGAGCGGCGCACGGACCTGCCGGTCTATCACCCCGATGTATGGACCTACACCGTATTCGATGCCGACGGCAGCGAGCTCGGCCTGTTCTATTTTGACCCGTTCCAGCGCCCGTCGAAACGCGGCGGCGCGTGGATGAGCAATTTCGTCGACCAAAGCTATCTGTGGGGCACCAAGCCGGTGATCTACAATGTGCTCAACATCCCGAAGGCGCCCGAAGGCGAAGTGCAGCTGGTCAGCTATGACTGGGTCAACACGACGTTCCACGAATTCGGCCATGCGCTGCACGGCTTCTTCGCGGACCAGAAATATGAAAGCCTTTCCGGCACGGCGACGGCACGCGATTTCGTCGAGTATCCGAGCCAGGTCCATGAAATGTGGGCGACCTGGCCGTCGGTCCTCCAGAACTATGCCAAGCATTACGAGACCGGCGAGACGATCCCGCAGGCGATGATCGACAAGATCGAAGCCGCATCCAAGTTCAACCAGGGCTACGACTTCGGCGAAGTCGTCGAAGCGGCGTTGCTCGACATGAAATGGGCCGCGCTATCGCCCGAGGAAGCCGCCGCCATCGACACGCCGGAGAAGGTCTCCGCCTTCGAACGCCGCTCGCTGGAGGAACTGGGGCTCGAGATCGACCTGGTGCCGCCGCGCTATCGCAGCACCTATTTCAACCACATCTTCAGCAGCCCAGCCGGCTATTCGGCCGGCTATTACAGCTATCTGTGGACCGAGATGCTCGACCGCGACAGCCGCAAGTGGTTCCGCGACAATGGCGGGCTGACGCGCGCCAATGGCGATCACTATCGCAAGACCGTGCTGAGCCGTGGTGGCACAATGGACTATTTTCAGATGTTCGAGAACTTCGCCGGTCGCCAGCCCAACGTCCAGCCGATGCTGGAAGCGCGTGGCCTGGTCGCGAGCGCCGATGGCGCGGTCGACAGCGAAGCCTCCGACGGTGCCCTGCCGCCACGCACCACTGCGAGCACGCCCGGCGAATAACGCGTATCGGACCTAGGCGCGGCGTAGCTTGCTGCGCCACGCCAGCGACTGGCGGTTGAGCGCGGACAGATCCGCCTCATCCGCCAGCGCCGCCTCTCCCAGCGCGATCGCGCGTTGTAATTGCGCGTCACTGGCGTGCCGGTAGGCCGGCGCGGCAATAGTCTCTCGCCACGGCCCGCCGACCGAATGGTCGAGCAGGATGCGCTGGAAGCAATGGTCGAAGCGCACCGGCCAGCCGCGCTCGGCGGCAGCCGCGGGCATGCATTCGTGCGTCAGGATAAACCAGCGTTTGACGAGGTCGGACGAGGCCATGCCGGGTCAACGCCCGACTGTCGCGTGCGGTTTCCCCTCTGGCTACTCGCCGAGTAGCCTGGCCCAGGTATTCCGGCCCACAATGCCGTCGTCGACCAGGCCGTTCTCCTGCTGGAATTTCTTCACCCTCGCCAGCGTGGCCGGTCCGAAATCGCCATCCTCGATCAGGCCGAGCAGCTTCTGCAGGAATTTGACGTCGTCGCCCTTGTCGTGAAGCCGCAAGGGTGCGCGCGAACGCTGGGCCAGATCCTGTTTGCCTCTCTTGGTGGTCGGTTTTGCAGCCGTATCGGCCAGCAAGGCCGCCCAGGTCTGTCCGCCGACAATCCCGTCCGGATGCAGCTTGGCCTTCTTCTGGAACTTGATCACGGCGCTCTTGGTGCCGGGGCCGAAATCGCCATCCTTGGTCAAGCCGAGCAGCTCCTGCAGATGCATCACCGATTGGCCCTTGTCGCCCATCCGGATGACGCGCTGCGGATTGTCCGTCCGCGCTCCGCCTTCGCTGAAAGTGGCGAAGGCCCGCGCCATTTTGGTGTCGTATTTGTTCTTCCAGTATTCGGGCCCGTTGTACCCGCGCGCAAAGGCCTTCCAGTCGTGACGGCGCAATTCGTCGTCGAGCCTGCTCGCCTTGATAAAGGCCACGAAGGCATCGAGCTGGTTGCTGGAACTTGCGACCATCGCTTTCACGAAATCCTCGACATCATCGAAACCGACCATCTTGTGGTTGAAGCCCATGATCTGGAAAGCGCCCCAGCTGGCCGACTGGAGCGCCGCCGGGCGGTCGAGTGCCATCGCTTCTTCGAGCTTGTCGTACTGGATCGAACTCTTCCCGTGGCCGCCCCATTTCGGCCAGGAAATATGCGAATGCGTAGCGGTGAAGCGCCCGTTCGTCTTGCGATGGAAGATATGCCTTTCGAACAGGATCTTCGGGCGTCCATTCGACCAGTATCCGCCGCCCAGGCTCTCGACATGGGCCACCGCACGTATGGCCGGGACGCTGCATCGCAGCTCCTTGGCAGCGCGTTCGAAATCGGCATCGGTCAGTGGCGACGGGTCGCCCTTGAATTCACTCGGCATCGCGTATTCCTCCCCAAATCAGAGATGTCTGTGCGATCGAAAACCCGAGTCTATTCTGTTCTTGCTTCTGTAGGATAGCAGGAAAACGCCATCTGGCCGAGAGGGCCGATCCATTCGCCATTAACCGAGAAAACCGCGGCGATCGTGTCGGGCGACAAAGCCTCGGCAGGCGGCGCGTCGGCGACCATGCGTCCCCGGTCGAGCACCAGCACGCGGTCGGCATGGTTGCGCGCCATCGCCAGGTCATGCAGCACAAGCACTACGCCGGTGCCGCTTTCAGCAGCAAGGCGGAGGTGGCTGATCAGCGTAAACTGGTGCGCGAGGTCGAGCGCGGCGAGCGGCTCGTCGGCGAGGATCCAGCGCGGCTCCCCTGCCAGGACCCGCGCGAGCAATGCGCGCGCCTTCTCGCCGCCCGACAGCGTGCTGACGGGGCGGTCGGCGAAAGCTACGAGATCGAGCGCAGCCAATGCCCGGTCGACGGCGTCCTCGCCGCGGTCACGGTGCGGCAGGCGGCCCAGCCTCACGAGATTGCGCACCGCAACGTCCCATGCGATCTCGCCATCCTGCGGCAGGTAGCCGATCGCCCTGGCACGCTCGCGCGGATGGAGGGAGGAAAGGGGTTCGCCGTCGAGCATCACGTTGCCGCTCGCGTCGTCCTGCAGGCCCGCAAGCGCGGTCAGCAGCGTCGTCTTTCCCGCACCGTTGGGACCGCAGATTGCGGTCACCGTGCCCGGCTCGAGCGTGAGCGAGACATCGACCAGCCGCGTTCCGACGGCGAGGTTCTGCGCGGATAGGTTCATGCGAGGCCCCTTCTCATCCGCAGAAGCAGCCACAGGAAGAACGGCGCGCCAATAAGGCTGAGCGCGATTCCGAGGCGCAGTTCGGTGACGAGGGGAAGGATGCGCACCACACTGTCCGCCACCAGCACCAGCACCGCGCCCGCGAGCGCGCTCGGCAGCAGCAATTGCGACGGCGTGCGATCGGTCAGCGTGCGCACGAGATGCGGCACGATCAAACCGACGAAACCGATGATGCCGGCTACCGCAACGCCGCTGCCGACGGTGAGACCGATGCCGAGGATAAGCCAGAACAACAGCCGGCCCGGCTCGATCCCTAGCGAGCGCGCAGCAGCATCGCCCAGCGTGAGCGCATCGAGTGCCCTGGCCGTCCGCCACAGACACGCGATCCCGAGCAGAGTAAGCGGCGCGGCAAGGTAGACATCCTGCCAGCTGCGATCGGTCAATGCGCCCATCAACCAGGTCACGATCTGGCTCATGGCAAAGGCGTTGGGCGCAAGGCTGATGGCGAGGCTGGTCAGGGCGCCGGCAAGGCTGGCAATCATGAGTCCCGCCAGAGTGAACAGCGCGATCCCTCCCGTGCGCCCGGCGATCAGGGCCAGCAGCGCCATCGCGCCGCCTGCACCGACCAGCGCAAAAAGCGGCAGGAGGTAAGGCGAGGCAGCGTAGCCGAACCAGAAGCTCGTCACCGCGCCCAGCGCCGCGCCTGGCGCGATACCGAACAGTCCGGGATCGGCGAGCGGGTTGCGCAAATAGCCCTGCATCGCCGCCCCCGCCGCGCCCAGCCCCGCGCCGATCGTCACCGCCAGCACCGCGCGGGGCAGGCGCAATTCGGCGAGGATGACGGCGGCGTTGGGCGTGCTCGCCGGGTCGAGCCACACGCGCCCCGCCAGCAGCGAGAGCGGGAATGCAATGACGAGGAGAGCGAGAAAGAGACGTGTGGCGCGGTTCACCGGCGAAGCTCCGCCAGCCGTTCGAGCGCGCGAATTATGCTCGGCCCGCCGCAATAGAGCAGATTGGCATCGAAACGCTCGGTTCGCAGCTCGTTCAGCTGCCCCAAAGCCGGGTGCGTCTGCGCGCGTTCCTGTCCGGCGACGAGCAGCACGTCCGGCGGATCGACCAGCATCCGCTCGAGCGAAAGGTAATCCGCCTGTTGCAGCCCGCGCGCCGCGCTGTGGCTGGCGAGACCGGTATGCGCCATCAGCTCGCTCACCAGCGCGCCTTCACCCGGCACAATCCCCCCCGGCTGCCACAGTACAGCAGGAGTGGGATCTGCATCGCTCCGGGTCTCCTCCAGAGCGCCCTTGATCCGGGCGATCATGGCCCCGCCGCGCTCCGATTGCCCAACCGCATCGGCGAGATCGCGAACCTGCTGCAGACTGGCTTCTACCGAAGATGCCATGCCCAATTGCACGACCTCGATCCCCAGCCGATCGAATGCCGCCCGCGTGGCCGGGGCCATGAAGCTCGACCCGACCACGATATCGGGATCGAGCGCCACAACTTCCTCCACAGTGCCGCCCGTCACGGCGAACTCGCGTGCGCGATCGAGCTTCATCGAGGTGGACGCCGGGTCATGGCTGTAGTGGCTGATGGCGAGCAACTGCCCCGGCGCAGCAACCTCCGCGAGGATCGCGTCGGAGCACGGGTTGAGGCTGACGATGGTGGGTTCGCGGCCATTTCGCGCATCCGGCTGCTGCGGCGCGCACCCACCCAAGAGCGCCATTCCGGCGAGGGCGGAAACCCAGGGCGATCTGGCGATGCCTGCAAGTCCGGGCCTCAGCATTCGCGAAGATGACGGGCGGAAAGCTCGGCTCAAAAACTGAACCTCGCGCCTGCGAACACGCCGCGCCCGGCCTGCGCATATCCGGCGGCGGTCTGGTAGTCCTCGGCGAACACGTTCTCGACGCGGGCGAACAGCACCAGCGGATGATCGCCATTCAATTGCGCCACCGACAATTCCGCGCGCAGATCGACCACGACGTAGCTTTCAAGCGGCACCGTATTGAAAGCATCGTCGAACGCGCCCGATACATAGCGCAGGTCCGCGCCGATCTTCGGGCGCAGCAGCGATTCCAAGCCCCGCGCGCTGTCCCAGTCGAGCGAAGCACTCGCGGCATTGCGCGGACGGCGGGCGAGCCGATTGCCTTGTGTCAACGCTCCCGCGCTGCGATCTTCGGTATCGATGAAGCTGTAGGTCGCCCGCCCGCGCAGAGCGTCGGATATCGTGAACCCGGCTTCCATCTCGACACCTTGCGCCCGCGCGCGGGCGACGTTGTCGTAGGTGCCGAAGGGTCGCCCGGTGCAGATACCGCCGACGACGCCGAAGCAACTGACGAACTGGATCAGGTCCTCGCTGTCGCGGCGGAACAGCGTGATGCCTGCGTAGGCCGGCGCGCTGCGATCCCTGAACGCAAGGCCCAAATCGAAGCTGGTGCTGGTCTCCGGGCGCAGAAGCTCGTTGCCGAAGTCGCTGAACAGCTGGAACAGGCTCGGCGCCTTGAAGCCCTCGCCGACGCTCGCCTTAACCCGCACATCGGGGGCGACCTCGTAACTGACATCGGCCCCGAAACTGGTCGCCCCGCCGAAGCGCTGGTGATCGTCCTGCCGCAATCCGATATGGCCCGAAAGCCCGCCGAATTCGATGCCCGCCTGAACATAGCCGCCCAGGATGCGCACATCCTGCCTCGGCGTGAAATTGGTTTCGAGGCTGGTCCATTCCGCATCGGCCCCGAAATTGACCAACAGCGGGCCGATCAGGCGGTATTCGCCCTTCACGTCGATCCGGTCGGAGTGGCCGTCGCTGGTGAAGCCCGGTGCCGTCCCGAAGGTGGGATCGAAATTGGCGCGTTCCGTTTCGGCGAAGCTGTAGGCCGCCTGCAAGTAAAGCGGGCCGTTGTCGTGCAGCAGGCCGAACGCGCCGGAATACTGGGTCGTTTCCTGAAACTCCGGCGTGTCGGAGAGCGTGAAGGTCGGGAACGGGAAACCGTCGATCTCAAGCTCGCCCTCGGCATAGCGACCGCGGGCGAAGACTTCGGTCGTCGCGCTCAGAAACACGCGCCCGCGCGCAGTCAGTGCGAACTGCTCGAAACCGTCCGGCTCCGTGCCGCTGGCGGCGGCGGAGAAGCCGTCGCTGGTGTAATAGCCGCCCGCAAGGCTTAGGAAGGCATCCTCGCCTTCGATGCTGCCTGCGAGATTGGCGTTGAAGCTGTCGCGCGCGCCGTATTCGGCGCTGCCTTCGATGCCGCTTTCGGAGCGGGTCTTCACCGCCAGCACACCGCCGATCGCATCGCTGCCCCAGACGGTGGAATTCGACCCGCGCAGCAGGTCGATCTGGTCGATATTGCCGGGCAGGAGATTGCCGAAGTCGAAGCCGCCCGCGGGCGAGGACGGATCGTTGACGCGTACACCGTCGATCAGCACGAGCAGTTGCTCCGCCTCAGCCCCGCGCACGCGCACACCGGTAAAACCGCCCACGCCGCCATTGCGGCTGATCGTGACACCCGGCGCGCGGCGCAGGATGCGGGCGAGGTCCGGACCCTGGACCTGCTCGATTTCTTCGCGAGTAATGATGGTGACCGGCTGGCCGGTGTCTTCGGTCTCGATCGGCGTTCCGGTCACGGTAATGGTTCTCGGCGCATCTGACTTCTGATACATCCAGACTGAAACATCTTCGCTGCCACATCGAACAGGATGCCCGGTGCCGACGAACTGGGGCGGTTCATCACACTCTTTATTCGGCTCCTCTAGGTCCGGGACCGAAACAACCTCATCCTGCGCCGCAACCGGCGCGGAAACGACCACACAACTCAACAAAAACAGCAATTTACGCACAATTCCTCCATCACAAGCTCATGTCGCTCATGACGGAGGCAGCGCGGGAGTGCGTGCCCCTTCACCCATTGCCATCGGTACACCCCGCCCGCGGCTCAAGCGACGGTCTCGGGCAGGTCTCCTGGCTCCCGGATCGTCGCTTCCCCGCCGCCTTCCCGGTCGAAACCAGTGGCCCTTGGCAGGGTCGCTCCCCGGTCACAGTTGCGGGGGCAGCGGGAGCATCGCACTCCCTTCCCTCTTCGGCCGGTGTTACGCGGCAACCCGTGACGTGAAGCAGCCGATACAGTCGCTTTGTGCAAGGGACAATCCCTTAACCGGTCGCCACCCCGGCCTTTAACCCGCTCTTAGCCATCGGCCTTAACCCCGCTTTGCGAGCTGTGCCGCCATAGGACGATGCGAATTCCGCCATGTTTGCCAGCCCCTTGCCAGGCTATCGGCAATGCTAGCCAGAAGCCTGTCCGAGGACCGTTTGACCCAAAGCCCCGCCACTGCCGAACACCGCTTCGCCTTCCAGCGCCGCAAGCGCGGATGGGCGGGTCTCGGCATGCGCAAGAAGGCTCTGCTGGCGCTGGTCGCGGCCGTCACCGTGCCGGCTTTCGCGGCACCCGGCGAATGGCGCAATTTTTCGAGAGAGCACAAGACGACAGAGCTCGTGCCTCAGGTCGATCCGATGCCCTTCGAGCAGCCCGGCGGGAGCTTTCCGGGTTCGGCCTTCTACTATCTCGAAGATGCGCCGCAGCTGGCCTACGATTTCGACGCCGCCATCGAGGGTGCCGATAGCGCTGGGCGGTTCTTCAATCCGCTCGAAGTGATGGGCGGCGATCCGGCGCAGGCCATCGAAACCCGTTCGGCAGGCCCCGCTGCCGGCGCCTTCCGCCTTGGCGGGACGGGCGTCGACAAGGCGCGCGCACTCCAGTGTCTGGCGACCGCCGTCTATTACGAAGCAGCATCGGAAAGCCTCGGCGGCCAGAAGGCGGTGGCGCAAGTCGTCCTCAACCGCGTGGCGCACCCGACCTATCCGCGCAGCGTGTGCGGCGTGGTCTATCAGGGTTCGGAGCGGGTGACCGGGTGCCAATTCAGCTTTACCTGCGATGGCAGCCTGCGTCGCAAGCCCTCTGTCGGCGGCTGGGCGCGGGCGCAGCGGGTGGCGCGCGAAGCGCTGGACGGCGATGTCTATGCGCCCGTCGGTCTCGCCACGCACTATCACACCACCTGGATCAATCCCTATTGGGCCAGCAGCCTCGACCATGTCGGCACGATCGGGGCGCACCGCTTCTATCGCTGGCGCGGATCGGCGGGCAAACCGGGCGCGTTCCGCACAGTCTATATCGGCGGCGAGCCTCTCCCCCGCCCAAGCGCGCGCGCAGCCAGCATTGCCAGCGACACGCCCGACCCCGGCACCGATCCGGTCGCGCTTGCCCGCGCTTACGAAGAAGCGCGCCAGAAGGCCGAAAGCGAAGCGCGCGCTGCGAGCGCACCCCGCTACACGCAGAAAATCGAGCAGGCCGGCGGCGACGCACTGTTCACCGCCGACAAACTGCCCGGCTCCGGCGCAGTGAAGGACGAATACGCCAATGCCGGGCAGTGGAAGCAGCGTCCCTGAGGGCGTTCACCCAGCCAATTCTTAACGGCCGCGAAACCCTGTGAGTGAGCAAAGCCTTCAAGGCTTGTCGCTAAAGGCACGGGCATCGAACAACACCCCACAAGAGGTTGCACCCCGCATGACCGTCCATTTCGCCGCTGCACGTTCTGCCACGCATTCGCCGCTCGCCCGCGCCTTCGCGCGCCGGGCCATCGCACGCGCCGCCAACGATAATGGCAACCCCGACGCCGACGGTCGCAACGAAGCGCTGTTGCAGGCCTCGCTCCGCCACTTCGCCAAGCATGGCCTTGCGGCAGCCGCCGAGGCGCGCACGCGTGCGGAGGAGGCCTTCTTCGCCGGCGACCGCGAGTCCTACGACTGGTGGCTCGGAATCTGCCGCACATTGGACCGGCGGATGGCGGAGGAAATTTCCCGCAGAAAACAGGGCTGAAGCCCGCAAGTGCGCTCGCTCCGGCACGCGCGGCCCAGCATCACAAAATGCGCGGCGCGGTTGGTAAGTATCGCGTTAACCGGATCGTGACCTCTTCGGCCTAGTGCGGACGTCTATGCCGGGCCGTTCCCTTCTGACTGCGATCAAGCGTCGCATGGGTCGAAAAACCGAGCGCGATGCGATCAGCGATCGCGTGCGCCGCCTGCTTGTACGCACGCTTTATACCCAGCCGTCCAACCTCGCGATCGGTGCGATCATGGGGGCCGTCTGCACATCGGTGACGGCTTGGGTCACGCAAAGTACCGTCATCACGATCTGCGTCGTGCTGATGACGCTCATCGGGTTCGCTCGCGTCCTGATGGGACACATGCTTTCACCCGACAACGAGCGAACGACCACGCGCAAGCTCGAGCTGCTCTACGAGGCGGGGGCATTCAGCTACGCCTTCCTCTATGGCCTGATCGCCGCGCTGGTGATGATCTACTATCCCGGCAGCAGCGCGGAGTTGCTGATCGTGGCCTGCGCCCTGAGCTACGGCATTGCCGTTGCGGCGCGCAATGCCGGGTCGCGACTTATTGCCCAGGGCCAGCTGGTGCTGGCGCTCGGCCCCATCTTCACCGCCTGCCTTATCGTCGGAACGATACCGACGCTGACGCTCGCCGTGTCTATCCTGCTGGGAGGAAGCGCCACCGCGAGCATCGCCAAGAACCTTCACCGGGTGCTGCGCGCATCGATCGCATCGGCCGAAACCAGCGAACGCCTCGCCCGCAAGATGGAAATCCAGGCGCATACCGACGTCGTCACGAAACTCGCCAACCGGGCCGGCCTCAACCACCAGATGGTCGAGAAACTGATGGCCATTTCGCAGGACCAGATGCTGGCGATGTATTGGCTCGACATCGACCGCTTCAAGGAGGTCAACGACCTGCTCGGGCACCAGACGGGCGACAAGGTGCTGGTCGAACTCGCGCAGCGGCTGAAGGAAGCCATGCCGCAAAATGCGCTGGTGGCGCGGTTCGGCGGCGACGAGTTTACCGTCGTCACCGAAGTCGGAAGCCGCCGCCATGCCGAGATGCTGGCGAGCGAAGTGCATGCCGAACTGATGCGTCCGATGCGCATCGACGGCGACCGGCTCGAAGTCGGCGCTTCGATCGGGGTCGCGCTCCTTCCCGATGACGGTGTCGACAGCGACGAGCTCATGCAGAAAGCCGACCTCGCCCTCTATCATGCCAAGGTCAACGGCCGGAAACAGACGCAATTCTACGATGCCTCGATGAGCCGCGACCTCGCCCGCAAACGCGAAATCGAAGCGGAGCTGCGCGCCGCCATCCTGAAAGACGAACTGTCGATCTTCTTCCAGCCGATCGTCGACCTGAAGACCGGCCGGATCAGGACCTTCGAAGCGCTGGTCCGCTGGTTCCACCCGGAAAAGGGCGAATTGCGCCCCGACGAATTCATCCCGGTGGCGGAAGACAGCGGCCTAATCGTTACGCTCGGCAACTGGATCACCGCGCAGGCCGCCAAGGCTGCGGCGCAATGGCCGGAAGAAGTGACCCTGGCCGTCAACCTCTCGCCGCTGCAGATCAAGGCGCCGGGTGCGTCCCTGGGGGTGCTCAATGCCCTGCGCGAAGCACAATTGCCGCCGGAACGGCTCGAGCTCGAAGTGACCGAGAGCCTGTTCCTCGATGACAGCGAGGCCACCGAACTCTTCATCAACGAACTTGCCGCCAAGGGCGTGCGCTTTGCGATGGACGATTTCGGGACCGGCTATTCCTCGCTCGGCTACATCAACAAATATCCGTTCTCCAAGATCAAGGTCGACCGCAGCTTCGTCTCCGGCCCCGACGTCAGCAAGAAGACCGAGGCGATCATCCGCGCCGTCGCCGAAATGGGCGCGCAGCTCGACATGGACATCGTCGCCGAAGGGCTGGAAAAGATCGAGCAGGTCAAGGCCGTTCGCGAAGCCGGCTGTACGCTGGGCCAAGGCTATTATTTCAGCCGCGCCGTGCCCGATTACCTCGCCGCCATGCTGCTGGCGCAGGAGCGCGAGAGCGAAGACGGATTGCGCAAGGTCGGCTAAGCGACGCCTGCGCAAGGACGTGCGCGGGAACAATCCGGTAGGATATCGATAGAGTAGTTGTAGCGCACGATCGCGCACCCCGCAGAATCTACCCTTATTGCAATTGCGAACTATTTGCATAAATAGTTGGCGCCATGAGGCTTTTGCCGGTTGCAATCCCCCCTGCACCCGCCTAGGTCGGCTCCCGAGATTCCGGGCGCGGCTTCCTCGCGGGACGCGGGCGTGCGCCATTCGGAGAGGCTTGACCGGTCCCGCGCCCTGGAAGGACTGAATCCCACTATGGCCCACGCGACTGGACGCAAGAAGATCGCCCTCATCGGCTCCGGCATGATCGGCGGCACCCTCGCCCACCTCGCCGCGAAGAAGGAAATGGGCGACATCGTCCTGTTCGACATCGCCGAAGGCATGCCCCAGGGCAAGGCGCTGGACCTCAGCCAGTGCGGCCCGATCGAGGGCTTCGACGCCAAGATCACCGGTTCGAACGACTATGCCGATATCGCTGGCGCCGATGTCGTGATCGTCACCGCCGGCGTTCCGCGCAAGCCGGGCATGAGCCGCGACGATCTGCTCGGCATCAACCTGAAAGTGATGAAGGCGGTCGGCGAAGGCATCAAGAACAACTGCCCCGACGCATTCGTGATCTGCATCACCAACCCGCTCGACGCGATGGTCTGGGCGCTGCGCGAATTCTCCGGCTTGCCGCACAACATGGTGGTCGGCATGGCAGGCGTGCTCGACAGCGCGCGTTTCGCGACCTTCCTCGCCTGGGAATTCGGCGTTTCGACCCGTGACGTGAACGCCTTCGTGCTCGGCGGCCACGGCGACACGATGGTCCCGGTGAAAAGCTATACCACGATCAACGGCATTCCGGTCGACGACTACGCCAAGATCAAGGGCGTGAGCGAAGACCGCATCGACGAAATCGTCGACCGTACCCGCAAAGGTGGCGGCGAGATCGTCGGCCTGCTCGGCAACGGCTCGGCCTATTACGCCCCCGCCACCAGCGCGATCGCAATGGCCGAAGCCTATCTCGGCGACCAGAAGCGCATCCTGCCGTGTGCAAGCTATGTCGAAGGCAAGTATGGCCTCGACGGGCTGTACGTCGGCGTCCCCACCGTGATCGGCGCGGGCGGCACCGAGGAAGTGATCGAGATCGAGCTGTCGGACGAAGAGAAGAGCAATCTCAAGGTTTCGACCGACGCGGTTGAAGAGTTGCTTGAGGCTTGTAAGGGTCTGGATAGCTCGCTTGTCTAAAGCCCTGCCAATCCTGACCCACTCGCTTGCCGCGCTAACGCTGGCCCTATCGGCTAGCTCGGCAGCGCTTGGCCAAGAGAAAACTTTCATTGAAGCGACAAGTGAGCATCTCGTTGGCGCCGTAAATACTTGCGAAGCAGCAAAAGACGGGAGTGTTTTCAGCACCCTGAAAATTAAGCAACAAGGTTGGCGCAGTCGTGGCGGCCCCTCTATGTTTGGCAAACTGCCGAGCGGGGCAAGTATCACCATCTCTGACAGCGATGTGCGGAAAAAAGACTCCTGCGTTATCATCGGCTGGGTCAACGAGACCTCCAGCGTTGATGAGGTACAAAACCAAGTCACCCGCTTGCTTGGCTTGGAATTTGAGGATGATCCGACTGGCGCGAAAACTGCAAAAAGTAACGGCTGGAACTATGCCCTTATGAGCTTCACCAAACCAGACGTGACCGATCAAACCCGCGTGATCATCGTTATCACCTCAAACAACGCATCCGCAGCTCCATAGGGGAAACCATATGTCCATCCTCGTAAACAAAGACACCAAGGTCATCACCCAGGGGATGACCGGCAACACGGGCACCTTCCACACGCAGCAGGCGCTCGATTACGGGACGCAGATGGTCGCGGGTGTGACCCCCGGTAAGGGCGGCACCGAGCATATCGGCCTGCCGCAATTCGACACCGTGCGCGAGGCCAAGGACGCGACCGGCGCGACCGCGAGCTGCATCTATGTCCCGCCACCCTTCGCCGCCGATGCGATCTGCGAAGCGATCGATGCCGGGATCGAGCTGATCATCTGCATCACCGAGGGCATTCCGGTGCTCGACATGGTCCGCGCCAAGCGCGCGCTGCAGGGCTCCAACTCGCGGCTGATCGGCCCCAACTGCCCCGGCGTGCTGACGCCGGACGAGTGCAAGATCGGCATCATGCCGGGTTCCATCTTCAAGAAGGGCAGCGTCGGCGTCGTCTCGCGCTCGGGCACATTGACCTATGAAGCCGTGCACCAGACCACCATGGTCGGCCTCGGCCAGTCGACCGCGGTCGGCATCGGCGGCGACCCGGTCAACGGCACCAACTTCATCGACGTGCTCGACCTGTTCCTCGACGATCCCGAGACCAAGAGCATGATCATGATCGGCGAGATCGGCGGCAGCGCCGAAGAAGAAGCCGCTGCCTTCCTCAAGGCCGAGGCGGCCAAGGGCCGCAGCAAGCCGACGGTCGGCTTCATCGCCGGCCGCACCGCCCCTCCGGGCCGCCGCATGGGTCACGCCGGTGCGATCGTCTCCGGCGGCAAAGGCGGCGCGGACGACAAGATCGCCGCGATGGAAGACGCGGGCATCCGCGTCAGCCCCTCGCCAAGCGAACTCGGCACGACGCTCGACGCGATGCTGAAGGAAATGGCGTGATCGCCAAGGCCCTCTATATGAGTCCCAGCGCAGGCTGGGACCTCCCTCAATCTGGCGCGAGCCCGATGGAGGCTCCAGCCTGCGCTGGAGCTCACGGCTAGTTGAAGGGCGGTTTTGTCTACATCCTCACCAACCGAAAGGATGGAGTTCTTTATCTCGGAGTGACCAACGACCTTGCCAATCGGGTGGAGCAGCATCGAACCGGGACGGTCTCAAGCTTTACGAAGAAGTATCAATGTCATCGGCTCGTCTGGTTCGAGCCATTCGAAAATATTCACGACGCCCGCGAAACCGAAAAACGGATGAAAGCATGGAAACGCGCTTGGAAAATTCGGCTCATCGAGGAGGCCAATCCGGGTTGGAACGATCTGGCCGACACCCTCGTTTGACAAGCGCCAAGATGAAGGAGGTCCCAGCCCTCGCTGGGACTCACAATCACTATGGGTAACGAAACGCACGACTTCATGCCCGAAATGGGCGACCAGGGAGACCCGCAACAGGGCCCGAGCTGGGGCAACCCGCGCTGGCTGGCGGAAGTCGCGGATGCCGATGCCGACCTGACGGCGGCGCTCGACCCGACGCAGATGAAGCTCGCGGTCGAAGCGGCGGCGAAGCAGGCGGGCAAGGCCGCCGATCCGAAAGCGATCGAGGAAGCGGCGGCGGATTCGATCCGCGCGATGCTGCTGATCCGGCTCTATCGTGTGCGCGGGCATATGGCGGCCAATCTCGACCCGTTGGGCCTAAACGACAGCAAGGAGCCGGCCGACCTCCAGCTCGAATGGCATGGCTTCGCCGGTCAGGAGGACAAGGAAGTCTTCGTCGGCGGTGTGCTCGGTTTCGACTGGGTGACCGTGCGCGAGCTCTACGACACCTTGCGCGCGACCTATTGCGGCAATGTCGGCCTCGAGTACATGCATATCGCCGATACCGAGGAACGGCGTTTCCTGCAGGACAAGTTCGAAAGCCCCGGCGAGACGATCCAGTTTACCGATGAAGGCAAGCAGGCGATCCTGTCTGCGGTGATCCGCGGCGAGCAATACGAAACCTTCCTCGGCAAGAAATATGTCGGCACCAAGCGCTTCGGCCTCGATGGCGGCGAAAGCATGATCCCGGCGTTGGAAGCAGTCATCAAGCAGGGCGGCCAGGCCGGCGTGCGCGAAATCATCTACGGCATGGCCCACCGCGGGCGATTGAATGTGCTCGCCAACGTCATGGGCAAACCCTATCGCGTGATCTTCCACGAATTCTCCGGCGGGAGCGCCAATCCCGAAGACGTCGGCGGATCGGGGGACGTGAAATATCACCTCGGCACCAGCACCGACCGCGCCTTCGACGATATCGAAGTGCACATGTCGCTGGTCCCCAATCCCAGCCACCTTGAAGCGGTCGACCCCGTGGTGCTCGGCAAGACCCGCGCGCAGCAGGCGATCCGCGACGACCTCACTAAGCACCAGCAGGTCCTGCCGGTGCTTATCCACGGCGACGCGGCTTTCGCGGGCCAGGGGGTGGTGTGGGAAAGCCTCTCGCTCTCCGGCATCCCCGGCTACAACACCGGTGGCTGCATCCATTTCATCATCAATAACCAAATTGGTTTCACGACCAGCCCGAAATTCGCCAGATCGTCACCGTACCCCAGTGACGTTGCCAAAGGCATCCAGGCGCCGATCCTGCACGTCAACGGCGACGATCCGGAAGCGGTGACCTTCGCCTGCAAGCTCGCGATCGAATACCGCCAGACCTTCGGCCGCGACGTAGTGATCGACATGTGGTGCTATCGCCGCTTCGGACATAACGAAGGCGATGAGCCCAAGTTCACCCAGCCACTAATGTACGATGCCATTCGCGCGCACCCGAAAGTCAGCAAGATTTACGCCGAACGGCTTATCGAAGAGGGTGTGATCGACAGCGATTATGCGGCCCAGCAGGAGAAGGCGTTCACCGAGCTCCTGCAAGACGAATTCGACGCGGCGGAAAATTACGAAGCGAGCAAGGCCGACTGGTTCGGCGGGCGCTGGGCGGGGCTCAACAAGCCGGTCGATGCCGAAACCGCGCGGCGCAATGTCGAAACCGCGATCGAGAAGAAGCTGTTCGACAGCCTCGGCCAGAAGCTGACCACCGTTCCCGACGACCTGACCCCGCACAAGACTTTGCTGCGCGTCCTCGATGCCAAGCGCCAGATGTTCGACAGCGGCGAGGGTTTCGACTGGGCTACTGCAGAAGCGCTCGCATTCGGCAGCCTGGTGACCGAAGGCTTCGGCGTTCGCCTATCGGGCCAGGATTCGGGCCGCGGCACCTTCAGCCAGCGCCACGCCGTCTGGGTCGACCAGAAGGATGAGCACAAATACATTCCGCTCGTCCACCTGCCACACGGCAAGTTCGAGGTATATGACAGCCCGCTGTCCGAATTCGGCGTGCTCGGCTTCGAATACGGCTTTGCCATGGCCGATCCCAAGACACTGGTGTTGTGGGAAGCGCAATTCGGCGATTTCGCCAATGGCGCGCAGATCATGATCGACCAGTTTATCGCCAGCGGCGAAGCCAAGTGGCTGCGCGCAAACGGCCTGGTGATGCTATTGCCGCATGGCTACGAAGGCCAGGGGCCGGAGCACTCCAGCGCCCGTCTTGAGCGCTTCCTGCAACTGTGCGCCAACGACAATATCCAGGTCTGCAACATCACGACGCCGGCCAATTACTTCCATGTGCTGCGCCGCCAGATGCTGCGCAGTTTCCGCAAGCCGATGGTTATCATGACGCCCAAGAGCCTGCTGCGCCACCCGATGGCGAAAAGCAGCGCCGAAGAATTCATGGGCGACCATCATTTCATGCGCATCAAGTCGGACCTCAAGGAAATCGACGACACAAAGGTCAAGCGGCTGGTGCTTTGCAGCGGCAAGGTCGCCTACGACCTCATGCAGAAACGCGACGAGGAAGGCATCGAGGACATTTCGATCGTTCGTATCGAGCAGCTCTACCCCTTCCCCGGCGAGCCGCTGACCGTCCGGCTCAAGCGCATGACCAATCTCAAGGAAATCGTCTGGTGCCAGGAAGAGCCCAAGAACAACGGCGCGTGGTTCTTCGTCGACCGGCTGATCGAACAGGCCGCTCTCGACGCGGGGCACAAGCTACGCCCGATCTATGCCGGCCGCGAGGTCGCGGCATCGCCGGCAACGGGCTTCGCCAGCCGCCACCAGGCGCAGCAGGAAAGCTTGGTGTGCATCGCTCTCGACCTCGCCAATTGCGGCGAGACCGCCAAGGTCACCCTGAAACGCCCGCCGAACAAGCCAAAGGGCTGAGGAAGAACACATGACGACAGAAATCCAGGTCCCCCAGCTCGGTGAATCGGTCACCGAAGGCACGATCGGCGAATGGCTCAAGCAGCCCGGCGATGCGGTCGAGGTCGACGAGCCCATCGCCAGCCTCGAGACCGACAAGGTCGCGGTCGAGGTGCCTTCCCCGGTCGCGGGCGTGATCGGCGAGCTCAAGGCCGAGGTTGGCGACACCGTCGAAGTCGGCGCCGTGATCGCAACGGTCGAAGAAGGCGCGACCGGCGCTGCGACCAAGGGTGAAGAGCCCGCCCGCTCGCAGGAAAAACGCGAGCAAGGCCGGGAAGAACGCGCCGAGCAGGAAGAAGCGACCGATTCCCCCTCTGTCGACGGATCGCAGACGCTCAGCCCGGCCGTGCGCCGCGCAGTGCTGGAACACGGGGTCGATCCCTCGACCATCAAGGGCACCGGCAAGGACGGGCGCCTGACCAAGGAAGACGTGGTCGCCGCGGCGCGCGCCAAGCGCGATGGCGGCGGCGAGAGCGCCAGCGCTCCCGCCCCAGCCCCGGCCGCAGCCACTTCCGGCGGCGAACGCCGCGAGGAGCGCGTCAAGATGACGCGCATGCGCCAGACCATCGCCAAGCGTTTGAAGGGCGCGCAGGAAGAGGCCGCGCTGCTCACGACCTTCAATGATGTCGACATGTCCGCGGTGATCGAGGCACGCACGAAGTACAAGGATTTGTTCGCCAAGAAGCACGACATCCGCTTGGGCTTCATGGGCTTCTTCGCCAAAGCCGCGTGCCTTGCCCTGAAGGACGTGCCGAGCGTCAACGCCTATATCGAAGGCGAAGAGATCGTCTATCACGACTACATCGATATTTCCGTCGCCGTCAGCGCGCCCAATGGCCTGGTGGTTCCGGTGATCCGCGACGCGCAGGCCAAGGGTTTCGCTCAGATCGAGAAAGACATCGCCGATTTCGGCAAGCGCGCAAAGGAAGGCACGCTGACGATGGAAGACATGAAGGGCGGCACCTTCACCATCTCCAACGGCGGCGTGTTCGGCAGCCTGATGTCGACCCCGATCATCAACCCGCCGCAAAGCGCGGTGCTGGGCCTGCATCGCATTGAAGACCGTCCGGTTGCCGTGAATGGCGAAGTCGTCATCCGCCCGATGATGTACATCGCGCTGAGTTACGACCACCGCCTGATCGACGGCCGCGAAGCCGTCACCGCACTCAAGATCATCAAGGAAGCGATCGAAGATCCCACCCGGATGCTGATCGACCTCTAGAGATCAACCCCCATGTCCGTTCGGGCTGAGCCTGTCGAAGCCCTGTCCTTCTTCTGGACCGACGGAAAAAAGGAAGTACAGCCCTTCGACAGGCTCAGGGCGAACGGAGTTTGGAAATGGCTGACCATTCCTTTGATTACGACGTCCTCGTTATCGGCGCTGGTCCGGGTGGCTATGTCGCCGCCATCCGCGCTGCGCAGCTGGGGCTCAAGACCGCTTGTGCCGAAGGCCGCGAAACACTCGGGGGCACCTGCCTCAATGTCGGCTGCATCCCGTCCAAGGCGATGCTGCATGCCTCGGAATATTTCGATGCGGCCGCCAACGGCACTATGGAAAGCATGGGCATCGAGGTGAAGCCCAAGCTCAATCTCGACAAGATGCACGGCCAGCGGCTCGATGCCGTCGACGGGCTGACCAAGGGCATCGAATTCCTGTTCAAGAAGAACAAGGTCGACTGGAAAAAGGGTTACGCCACCTTCCAGGACGCCCACACTGTCAAAATCGGTGACGAGACCGTCACCGCGAAAGACATCGTGATCGCGACCGGCTCTTCCGTCACCCCCCTGCCCGGGGTCGAGGTCGACAATGCCAAGGGCGTGGTGGTCGATTCCACCGGCGCGCTCGAATTGGCCAAGGTGCCCAGAAAAATGGTCGTGATCGGCGGCGGCGTGATCGGGCTGGAACTCGGCTCGGTCTGGCGGCGGCTAGGCGCTGAAGTGACGTGCGTCGAGTTTCTCGATGAAATCCTGCCCGGTATGGACGGCGATATCCGCAAGGAGTCGCGCAAGATTTTCAAGAAGCAGGGGATCGAGTTCAAGCTGAAGACCAAGGTCACGGGCGTAACTGTCAAGGGCAAGAAAGCCCATCTGACGCTAGAACCTGCCGACGGAGGCGACGAAGAGACGATGGAGGCCGATTGCGTGCTCGTCTCCATCGGTCGCAGGCCCAACACCGAAGGGCTCGGCCTCGACTCTATCGGCCTCGACGTGAACAAGCGCGGCCAGATCGAAACCGATCACGATTTCCGCACCAGTGTGGAAGGCGTCTGGGCCATCGGCGACGTCGTTCCCGGTCCGATGCTGGCCCACAAGGCGGAAGACGAAGGCATCGCGGTGGCGGAGAACATCGCCGGGCAGACCGGCATCGTGAACCACGCCGTCATCCCCAGCGTCGTCTATACCCTGCCCGAGATCGCTGGCGTCGGCCTGACCACCGAACAAGCCATCGAAGCCGCTGGCGGCGACAAGACCAAGGTGAAAGTCGGCAAATTCCCGATGATGGCCAACAGCCGCGCCAAGACCAATCACGAGCCCGACGGCTTGGTGAAGGTCATCGCCGACGCCGAGACCGACCGCGTTCTGGGCATATGGGCCATCGCCAGCGTCGCCGGCACGATGATAGCCGAAGCGGGCATCGCGATGGAATTCGGCGCAACGAGCGAGGACATTGCCTACACCTGCCACGCCCACCCGACCCACGCCGAAGCGATGAAGGAAGCGGCGATGGCAGTTCAGGGCAAGCCGATCCACATTTGATCGACTGGTCTGCCCATGCCTCCCTTCCACCTCGCCTTTCCCGTCCATGACCTGATCGCTGCGCGCGAGTTCTGGGGTGGGGTCATGGGTTGTGCGGAAGGGCGCAGCAGCGACGACTGGATCGACTTCGATTTCTACGGGCATCAGATCGTCGCGCACCAGGCGCCATCGGTGGTGGCCAAGGGCGCATCGGGTAGCAATTACGTCGACGGCCACGATGTGCCCGTACCCCACTTCGGCGTCGTGCTGCCGATGGACGACTGGAAGGAGCTTGCGCAGCGGCTGAACGACGCGAGCGTCGCCTTCGAGATCGAACCCACCGTCCGCTTCGAAGGCGAACCCGGCGAACAGGCGACCATGTTCTTCCGCGATCCCAGCGGCAACGCGCTGGAGATCAAGGCGATGGCGAACCCGGAAAACCTGTTCGCCAAATAGACTTTTGCGCATCGTCCCGCCGCGTGGCAGAACGCCGTGCGAGAGGGGAAATACGCATGGCCTATCCGACATTGACCGACGAACCGGGCGGGATCGAAACCGCCGCGCAGATCCGGGACGGACATATTTCGCCGCTCGAGGCGGTCGAAGCGGCAATCGGCAGGATCGAAAAGCTCGATGAGGCGATCAATGCCGTCGTGATCCGCGATTTCGACCGCGCGCGCGAGACCGCCAGGGCGATGGATGGCATGGAGATCATGCCGCACCAGCCGCTGTTCGGCGTGCCGATGACGATCAAGGAAAGCTTCGCCATTGCCGGCCTGCCGAGTTGCTGGGGGTTCAAGGAGTTCGAAGGGCAGGTCCAGGACGCGGATTCGACCGTCGTCCGGCAACTGAAGGCAGCAGGGGCGATCCTGCTCGGCAAGACCAATATCCCCCCTGCCCTCGCCGACTGGCAGAGCGCCAACCCGGTCTATGGCCGCACCGGCAATCCGCATGACACGACGCGCAGCCCCGGCGGCTCGTCCGGCGGCTCCGCCGCGGCGGTCGCGAGCGGGATGGTGCCGTTGGAGTATGGCACCGACATTGGCGGCTCGGTCCGCGTGCCGGCGCATTTCTGCGGCACCTGGGGCCACAAGACGAGCTGGGGCCTCGTCTCCAAGCAAGGTCACGATCATCCGGCCTTCAAGGGCATGGATGCGCATGACGGCGCGCTGAGCATCGCCGGGCCGCTGACCCGCAATGCCGACGACCTCGCGCTGATGCTGGAACTGACGGCCACCTTGCCACTGCGCCGCCGCGAGAAGGACCTGAAAGCCTGCCGCTTCCTGTTGCTGCTCGATCACCCGGTCAGCGAGGTCGACGCCAGCGTGCGCGGGCCGATCGAAACTGCAGCGGAAGCGCTGCGCAAGGCAGGCGTGCATGTCGACACGTCAGCGCCGGAGATGCCCGATCTCGAAGGCGATCATGCCGATTATATGCGCATGCTCAACATCGCGATGGCGCGCGGAGCCCCGGCAGACGATGGCACGCGCGCGACGGCCACCGACTGGTTCGACCTGCTCGATGCCCAGACGCGCTGCGAACTTTCCTGGGCAAACCTTTTCGACAGCTACGATTTCATCCTCGCGCCGCCGGCGCCGATCCTCGCGATGAAGCATGTCGAAGGTCAGTATTTCCAGGGCGAGACCATCATCAACGGCAACACCCATGCCGCGGCGGACGGGCTTGCCTGGGCTGGTATCGCCACCTTCCCCAACCTGCCCTCCACCGTGCTGCCCGTCGGCGGCACCGGCGACCTCCCGTGCGGGATGCAGGTGATAGGGCCGCGCTGGTCGGACTTCGATTGCATCGCAGCAGCCAAGGCCATAGGGGCGCTGCTGCACGACTGAAGCGGCAAGCAGGGACGACATTATGGCGCGGACGCCTATCATGCAGCGCTTTGCAAAATGGCATATCTGGCTCGGCTGGCTGGTCGGCGTTCCGATCCTGATGTGGACCGTGACCGGCCTGATCATGGTTATCAAGCCGATCGAGGAGGTGCGCGGCAATCACCTGCGTGCCGATATCGAAGAACGCGCACTGCCACCCGAAACCAACATCGCCATCACCCTGCCGGACACGACCGGGCGCGCCGTCAAATCGGTCGCCACCGCGATGCAGGGAGTGCGCGCGATCACGACGCTCACCTATACCGATGGCGCTATCGAGCGCTACAGCGAGGATGGCCGCAAGCTCGCACCGCTTACCGACGTCGAGGCTCGGCTGTTGGTGGCAGAGCAGATCGTCGGTGGCGACAAAGTCGCATCGGTTACTGCCTTCGACGCCGGTGCGGTGCCGTTCGATTTTCGCCGCCCGGTCGATGTCTGGCAGGTCGCGCTGGAGGATGGGACGCATGTCTATGTTGGGCAGCACACTGGCACAATCGAAAGCGTGCGCACCCGCTGGTGGCGCGTGTTCGACTTCGTTTGGGGCCTCCACATCATGGATCTGCAGACCCGCGAAGATACCTCGCACCCGATCCTGATCCTGTTCGCCGTCCTCGGCGTACTCGGCTCGCTGCTCGGTTGCATCCTGATGTTTCGCCGCCGCAAAGCGCGCGTGACAGCGTGATCGCACGGCTGGCCGCATTGGCGCTTCCCGTCTTCGCGGGCATTGCGTGGATGTTGCTGGCCGGAGCGGCGACATCGCAGATAGCCCTCCAGCTTGTCGCGCTGGCGATCGGGTGCGCGCTCATCGTTGTGGGCGCCAGACTGGCGTTCCCCGCCAAGCCCCTGGGGGTCGCGCTGGTTGTTCTCCTTTACCTCCCGCTCGCACTCGGCCCGGAGGTCGGCGGCGAGCAGCGCTGGCTGGCCCTCGGTCCCGTGACACTGACCTCGGGACTGCTTTGCGTCCCGGCCCTCTCCGTCCTTCTTGCACGCGCGCGCCGCAGCTGGTTCGTCGGTCCGCTGGCATTGATATTCGTGGCGAGCCTGGTCCAGAGCGACCCGTCGATCACGATCGCGCTCGCAATGGTTATCTTCGTTCTGGGAGGCATCAATCTGGTCGCCATTGCAGGTGGCCTGCTGATCCTCGCCATCGGCGCATATCTGGCCCTTCGCGACACATTGGAGCCGGTCCGCTTCGTCGAAGGCGTCTTTCCCGATGCTTTCGCGCAGATGCCGCTCATGACGTGGGTGCTGATCGCGGCGCTGGTCATCAGCCTGGGTCTGCTATTGTGGCGCGCCGGTGCGCCGGCGAAAGAGAAGGCAGCGCTCGTCGCATCGATGACGGGCCTCATCGGCGTGTCGTTGATCGGTCCTTTCCCGACGCCTTTGGTAGGCTATGGCGCGGCATCGATACTGGGACTATCGCTCGCGCTCGCGATTCTGGGGCGCGACCCTGAAGGAGGCCATCCGGCATGACGCCAGCCATCGCCGATCCGACCGTCATCCTGACACCGCTGCTCGACTGGCTCGACATCGCGGGCGTTGCGGTATTCGCGCTGTCGGGCGCGCTTATCGCCGCGAAGGAGCGACAGACCTTCGTCACGCTGGCGTTCTTTGCACTGATCACCGGCGTCGGCGGCGGGACCGTGCGGGACCTGCTGATCGATGCGCCGGTGTTCTGGATCAAGGATCCGTGGGTCGCCGCCACCTGCCTGATTGTGGCTCTGCTGGTCTGGTACACTCCCACGCGCTGGTGGGAGGGTCGGCTGCTCGACTATGCCGACGGGATCGGCCTCACCGCCTATGCAGTGCTCGGCGCGGCCAAGGCGATGACCTATGGTATCCCCCCGGTGCCGGCGATGATGATGGGCGTGGTGACGGGCACGGTCGGCGGTGTCATCCGCGATGTTGTCGCCGGACGCCCTTCGATCCTGATGAAGCCCGAGCTTTACGTCACCGCCGCCGCGCTTTCCGCGACGCTGTGCGTGATCGGCGAGGTGCTGGAGATCCAGCGCGCCATCGCCTGGCCGCTGGCAACGGCGGCGGGCCTGGTGCTGCGGAGCGCTGCCATCCGGTTCAACCTCGCGCTGCCCAATTACAATGAACGCCTCGCTGCCACCGACAGCGAGGCGTTCGAAAAGCCGTCTGGCGAAAAGGCGGACTAGCCGCCGAGGTTGCCTTCGATCGGGCCGCCGGGATAGGCCGGCTGCGGACCGCTCGGGCTCGTCGGCACAGCCGCGCGGGGATCGCCGAGACCGTAGTTGAGCCTTGCTTCGGCATAGGCATCGTCGCTCCACTGGCCGTCGGGTGAAACTGCCGCGCCCGAGAAGGCGCCGCCACCGTAATCGATGCGATCGATCCGGCCATTGCGGCCAACGGCGCACGTGAAGTTGTCGCCGTTGTAGAGGCGACCGCTCACCTGCCAGCCGTCACCGGCGCGCCCCACGTTGTCGACGCCTTCGACCCGCACATCGCGTTCGATCTCGCGCAGGCAGGCATCGACCGCGCGGTCGATGTTGTTCGAATTGTAGGAGCTGTTGCGATAGCGATAGCGCCGGTCATCGTAGCGATCGCGCTTGTTCCTGTTCGCAGCGCTGGCGATGGCGGCAATCCCGCCGATGATGGCGATCCCGGCAATCACGTCTCCGGCATCGACACGGTTACGGTGGCGATAGCCATGGCGCCAGCCCCGATAGCGGCGGTGACGTTCGGCCTTGTCCTGCTCCGCATCATAGGCCGGCGCGGCATAGGCGCTGCGCTGACTGGATACCGGCAGATCGGCAGCGGCCAACGGCGTCGCCAGCATGGAAACGGCGGCGCTGGCCGCAGCGATAGACTTCAAATGGATCATGGCAGCACCCCCTGTGGTCTGCAGGCGCGGTACGGTTACCGCAATATTGGCGAAAGAGCTACGCGGCCCAGACTGTCACCAGCCTGAACCGCGAAGCCCGGGAGAACGGGTTGGATTTGTCGGTTATCGGCTATCACCGCAGTCCGCGAATGCCGCTGAAATCGACTTGCGTGCGACCGCGCTCGATGTAGCAGGTAAACTTGCCCTGGTCGTAGGCGCGGCGACCGTAGCCGTAGCGACGGTCGTCATAGCGGGTCCGGCTGCGATAGCCGCGTTGGCCATCGACAACGATCCGGCCCTTCACCCGCCAGCCATAACGGGTGTCGTCGACGTCGCGGATCTGCGTCACGTCGGCGGAGCGATAGCCGCCCAAGCGACGGGCCTGGTTTTCGGCTGCGCGGATGCAACGCTCGACGGCGCGTCGCGGGTTGCCGCGGCGTTGCCAGCGGTCGCCGCGATAGCCGCGACGGTCGTCGTAGCGATAGCGATTGTCGTAGCGGTATCCGTCGCGATAGCGATCCTTTTTGCCGACAGCAGATGCGACGGCGGCAATCCCACCGAGGATCACGGCACCGGCGATGACATCCCCGGCGTCGATCCCGCGGTCGCGGTCACGGTCGGAGGCCATGGCAGGGGTCGCGGAAGAAACCGCCATCGCACCTGCGGCGACGGTTCCGAACAGGGCTTTGGAAACGGTTTGCATATCTCTCATTCCTCGTTTCGCCGGGACGGGGTTGCCCCGGTCGAGTGATGGAATAGAGGAACGGCAATGAGGTCAGACTGAATTTCGGTTACAGCCGATATTCAGATAAACAGGTGTTTTTCTGAATAGAGAGAAATTTGCGCGATTTCAGTTCTCCAGCGCCGCGAGCACGTCCCTTGTGAACGCAAGGATGTCGAAACGGCTGCCCGCCGGATCCTCGCCGCGCCGAACGATCACGACATCGCGACTGGGCACGATGACGACATATTGCCCACGGTTGCCCATGGCCGCGAAAGTGTCGGGCGGGATGCCCTCGTTCTGGTTGAACAGCCAGAGGCCGGCTCCGTAGCCAATGCCTCGCCCCTCCGGCTGCGGGCCGGAAGGTGAGGAAACGTATTCGACCCAGTCTGCGGGAAGCACGCGTTCGCCAGAAGGCAGGACGCCGTCGTCGAGATAGAGCTCGCCCAGCACCGCCAGATCGCGGGCGGTCGACCAGACTTGCGAGGACAGGATGTAGTCGCCCGCCATATCCCGCTCCGCCACCGTGTGCGGCATCCCGACGCGCTTGAAAAATTCTGCCGGAGGCGATTGGTCTAGCACATGATCGATCATCGCCACTGCCATCAGCGTGTCGTTGTTCGCATAGCGGTACACGGTGCCCGCCGGGTGCAGGAGCGGCCAATGGGCAGCCGTCTCCGCAACCGTCGAACCGCCGAAATAAAGCGGGTCGGTGCGGTTGCCCGGCGTGTCCGAATAGCGGCCCGACGCCATTCGCAGCAAGTGATCGAGCGTGATTGCCCTGCGCGGATCGTCTGAACTCTCTCCCAAGTCGGATGGGGCGAGGACATCCACGCCCTCACTTTCAACTGCAGCGCCCACCAGCGTGGCGGCTATGCTCTTCGCGACCGACCAGGTGCGCTGGGGCGTGTTGGGTCCGAAGTCATCGTCATAGGCCTCGCCGACGGTTGCACGCCCCTGCCGGACCAGGACGGCCGTCGTCCGGCTCCCTTCGCCATAGGTTTCGGCGAAAGCCTGGCCGACTACAGGTTCGAGGTTGCCTTGCGGCGCGACAATAGGGGCGAGACGGGGCGGCTGAGTATAGATGGTCGCGGGTCCCACAGGGTCACGGATCGCGTTCTCGAGCGATGTCAGGGTCGCGCCAACGGGCGCGGCGCGGCAGCCGTGACCAACATGATGCACGGCGACGCGTGGGGGCATGTCCTTTGCCCAATCGACAAGCACGCCGTCGATCACACCCTCATCGTCGCGGACCACGCTTGCGGACAGTTCGGGCACGATCGCGTCGAGCGGGGCCTGGATCCCCGTCATTTCCCACCTTTCGACACTTTCCGCCGACCGGCCTGATCCATTGCGTTCGGCATTGGCAATGGCACTGCACAGGAACAGCGCCTTGTAGCCGGCCGCCAGCGCGCGGTCGTAGCGGGCATCGAGCCGCTCCTGCTGGCTCTGGGCGGTGGTGGGGGCAGCGGCGAGGAGCAGCGCGGCGCCGGCTGCGGCAATCGTGGTGCGGATCATGGCGGGCACCCTACGCCCGCCCGCGCAAAAGAAAAGGGCCGCCGGATTGCTCCGCGCGGCCCTGTTTCTCTCTCTGCGAGTCGACTTACGCCTCGGCGAAATCGTCTTCGTCGACCATTACCGGGCCGCTGTCCTGGCCCTTGGCGTCTTCGTCGCGGTCGACAAGTTCGATCACCGCGAGCTGGGCGCTGTCGCTGGCGCGATATCCGGCCTTGACGATGCGCGTGTAGCCTCCGTCACGATCCGAATAGCGATCGGCCAGCTCGTCGAAGAGCTTCTTGAGCTGGGTCTCGTCCTGCAGACGGCCCATGGCGAGGCGGCGGTTCGACAGGCCGCCACGCTTGGCCAGCGTGATCAGCTTCTCGACGTAGGGACGCAGTTCCTTCGCCTTCGGCAGGGTGGTGACGATCTGCTCGTGCTTGATGAGCGCGGCGCTCATGTTGCGGAACAGGGCCTTGCGGTGGCCCGACTTGCGGCTCAGCTTGCGCTGCGAAATTCCGTGACGCATTTGATACTTCCTTCAGTTCGAAAAGGGCCCGTTCTAGGTAGCCCAGTGCTGGCGGCGGTTAGGGCCCGCCACCTTCGCCCTGCTGCGATCCCCCGCGCAGGCGGGGGTCTCAGGCCACCGGCGAAGCGCCAGCGGCGAAAGGCCCCCGCCTGCGCGGGGCCTTCCGCAGGAATTACCCGAGTAATTCCTGCTCCAGCTTCTTGGCCATTTCCTCGATGTTCTCGGGCGGCCAGCCGGGGATGTCCATGCCGAGGCGCAGACCCATGCTGGAGAGAACTTCCTTGATCTCGTTGAGCGACTTGCGACCGAAATTCGGCGTGCGCAGCATCTCGGCTTCGGTCTTCTGGACCAGGTCGCCGATATAGATGATGTTGTCGTTCTTGAGGCAGTTGGCCGAGCGGACCGACAGTTCCAGCTCGTCGACCTTCTTGAGGAGGTAACGATTGAGCTGGTTGGCATCGTCCTGCTGCGGCTCGGCAGCGACGCCGATCATGGCGCTCTGCGGCTGCGGGATACCGTCTTCGAAGTGGACGAACAGCGTCAACTGGTCCTGCAGGATGCGCGCCGCATAGGCCACGGCATCTTCAGGGGTGACGGTGCCGTCGGTTTCGATGGTCAGGCTCAGCTTGTCGAAGTCGAGCTCCTGGCCGACACGGGCCTTTTCGACCTTGTAGCTGACCTGACGGATCGGCGAATAGAGGCTGTCGACCGGGATCAGGCCGATCGGCGCATCGGCCGGACGGTTCTGGACCGCCGGGACATAGCCGCTGCCGATATCGGCAGTCAGTTCCATGTTGAGCGTCGCGCCTTCGTCGAGATGACAGATCACGAGATCCTTGTTCATCACTTCGATATCGCCCGAAACCGCGATGTCGCCGGCCTTCACTTCGGCCGGGCCGGTGGCGGAAAGCTGAAGGCGCTTGGGGCCTTCGCCTTCCATCTTCAGAGCGATCTGCTTCACATTGAGGACGATGTCGGTCACGTCTTCACGCACGCCGGCAAGCGAGCTGAATTCGTGCAGCACGTTCTCGATCTTGATCGAGGTGATGGCAGCGCCCTGGAGCGAGGCCAGGAGGACCCGGCGCAGTGCGTTGCCGAGCGTAAGGCCGTAGCCACGCTCGAGCGGCTCGGCGATGAAGGTCGCCTTGCGGGCCTTGTCGCTGCTCTCCTTGACGTCGAGCTGCGTGGGTTTCTTGAGTTCCTGCCAGTTCTTGGTGTTCACGGACATGAAATTCCCCTGGGACTTGGATGCGGGCGGGACCGGAGCGCTTGTGGGCGCGTCCGGTCCGTAAGAGGTGTCGGCGACCGAATGGCCGCCGGGCAGGCACGGATCAGACGCGGCGACGCTTGGACGGCCGCACACCGTTGTGCGGGATCGGCGTTACGTCGCGGATCGAAGTGATCGTGAAACCGACCGCCTGCAGGGCACGCAGCGCGCTTTCACGGCCCGAGCCCGGGCCCTTCACTTCGACTTCGAGGGTGCGTACGCCGTGTTCGGCAGCCTTGCGGCCCGCGTCGTCGGCGGCGACCTGGGCGGCATAGGGAGTCGACTTGCGGCTGCCCTTGAAGCCCATCATGCCGGCCGAAGACCAGCTGATCGCGTTACCCTGTGCGTCGGTGATGGTGATCATGGTGTTGTTGAAGCTGGCGTTGACATGTGCAACCCCGCTGGTGATGTTCTTGCGCTCGCGGCGCCGAACGCGGCCTGGTTCGCGTGCCATGGTGATATTCCCCTAATTCGTCTCTTGCGGAAGCAGCTGCGGCAGGGCCGCTGCTTACTTCTTCTTGCCGGCGATCGGCTTCGCCTTGCCCTTGCGGGTGCGCGCATTGGTGTGCGTGCGCTGGCCACGAACGGGCAGGCCGTTACGATGGCGCAAACCGCGATAGGACTTGAGGTCCATCAGGCGCTTGATGTTCATGGCGGTTTCGCGGCGAAGGTCGCCTTCCACCATGAGGTCTTCGTCGATCGTTTCACGCAGACGCAGCACTTCCTCGTCGGTGAGGTCCTGCACGCGGCGGGCGTGATCGATTCCAAGCTTGTCGGCAATCTTCACGGCGGTGGTTCGACCGATCCCGTGAATGTAGGTGAGCGCGATGATAACGCGCTTGTTGGTGGGGATGTTGACCCCGGCAATACGAGCCACTTACTTCTCCATGCTCCACAGGGATATGGGCGTGCCGCCCTTCCCTATCTCATCGCTCAAAACACCCGGCAGTTTGCGAAATGATGCCGGACGGCAAAAAGTCCGGATGGCGCGCAATGTGTGGCTGCCGCCTGCCGGACCCGTTCGAAACTGTCGAATAAAGGCGCGCTTAGGGCGATTCGGCCCATCCGTCAACCGCCAGCGCGCGCAAAACGACGCGAGTGCCCAAGGTGGGCACTGCGTTCGCAATATCAAGGGGTGTAACGCGGTCGATCCAGCCTGTCAAAACCGATTGCCGGGTCCCGCCCTCACCCCGTCGCCCGTGTCGTCGAGGAAATCTTCGCCAATAGCGCTCTCGATGACAGGTTCCGGATCGACCGTTTCGACGGCTGCCTCGGCGTCGTCTTCCCCTGCGGCGCCCTCTTCAGCGTCAAGATCGTCCGCCTGTGCGGGTTCTTCCGCCGCCTCGGGATCGTCGATCCGCCCCAGCTTGTCGGCGAGGCCAGCGAGCTGCTGGCTCATCACGCCGTCGACGGCCTTGGAAATCTCGGCGGTCTTGTAGCGCATATAGCCGCCGACGACATATTCCCACAGGATCCGGGTTCCGCCGTCGATCTCCTTGAGCGTAATCGTCAGCACGCCCTCGGCCGGCTCGCTCTGGAGAGGGCCGAGACCGCCGCGCATGCGCAGCGCCTTGCGCGGGAAAGCCTGTAATACGGTCATGTGCCGGACGCTTCCGGCAAGGCCGATCGCGCCATCCTCTTCATGGGCCGGGATGCGCTCGCAGAAACACCCACCCCCTTGCGGCGTGATCATCATGTTCGAGGCATCGCCCGACCACGTATGCGTGTCGTTCCACCAATTGCCCGGCGTGATCAATTCGAGCCACGTCGTCTGCAAGTTTGCGCCGACTGCAGCGGCATCGCGCGTGACGAAGCCGTCGTCGTCGAGCCTGAGGACATCGGCTCGCGCCGGGGCAGTCGCGGCCAACGCCAGCGCGGCGGTTGCGATAGTCATACGGAGCATTGCGGTTCCCTCCTTGCTGCCTCGCCCTATTCCACGGACGAGGGCGGAGGAAAAGACCTACTTCAGCAACGCATCGATTGCGGCGGTGACCTCGTCGATCCCGCCCATACCATCGACCCGTTCGACCAGCCCGCGCTCTTCGTAGATCGGCAGGATCGGCGCCGTCTTGGCCCGATATTCCTGCATCCGTGTGCGCACGGTTTCCTCATTGTCGTCGGGGCGACGCTTGAACTCGGTCGATCCGCACACATCGCACACGCCTTCCCTGGCGGGCTGCTTGTGACGGTCATGATAACCGGTGCCGCACTTGGCGCAGGTGAAGCGCCCGGTGATACGATCGACCAGCGCTTCTTCATTGACTTCGAGCTCGATCACCTTGTCCAGCGAGCGATCATGCTTGGCGAGGATGACGTCGAGCTGCCCGGCCTGCGCCGCGGTGCGCGGATAGCCATCGAAGATCGCCCCGACATTACCGTGCATGGCTGTCAGTTCCGCATCGATCAGCTCGGAGACGATGTCGTCCGAAACCAGTTCGCCGCGATCCATCACCGCCTTGGCCTTGAGACCGACGGGGGTCTGCGCCTTCACCGCGGCGCGGAGCATGTCGCCGGTCGACAGCTGGCGCATGCCATGCCGCTCGACGAGCCGCTGCGATTGCGTGCCCTTGCCTGCGCCCGGAGGGCCGAGAAGGATGATATTCACGTGCGCGATTCCCCTCAATCGATCCGCCAGCGTCGGCTCAGCGCATCCGGCCTTTCAGCTTGGCCTTCTTGATAAGATCACCGTACTGGTGAGCAAGCAAATGCGACTGGATCTGGCTGATCGTATCCACAGTAACGTTGACGACGATCAGCAGGCTGGTGCCGCCGAGGAACAGCGGGATGCCGGTTTGCGCGATCACATATTCAGGCAACACGCAGACGACCGTCAAGTAGATCGCGCCGACTACGGTGATGCGGGTCAGGACATAGTCGAGATATTCCGCGGTCCGCTTGCCGGGGCGGATGCCCGGGATGAAACCGCCGTTCTTCTTGAGATTGTCGGCCGTGTCTTCCGGATTGAAGACCACCGCGGTGTAGAAGAAACAGAAGAAGATGATGCCGATACCGTACAGCGTCATGTAGATCGGCTGGCCGTGCTGCAGGTATTGGTTCAGCGTCTGGATCACCGCGCCCGCGCCGGAGGTCGGATCGAGCGAATTGGCCGAAAACTGGCTAATCGTCAGCGGCAACAGCAGCAACGAACTGGCGAAGATCGGCGGGATCACGCCAGCGGTGTTGAGCTTCAGCGGCAGGTGCGAGCGGTCCGCCTGCATCATGCCGCGCTGGGTGGCACGCTTGGGATACTGGATCAGCAGGCGCCGCTGGGCACGCTCCATGAAGCAGATGACCAGGATCAGGATGACGACCATGATCAGGAACCCGACGATCAGGAAAGCGCTGATCGAACCGGTGCGACCGCCTTCGAACATATTGCCGGCGAAGCTTGGAAACTGCGCCACGATGCCCGCCATGATGATCAGCGAAACGCCGTTGCCGATACCGCGACTGGTGATCTGCTCGCCAAGCCACAACAGGAACATCGTCCCGCCCACCAGGCTGATGACCGCGCCGACGCGGAACATATAGCCGGGATCGACGACCGCCTGCAGGCCTGCGGAATTGGAAAACGCCTCCAGGCCCGCAGCCAGGAACCAGCCCTGCATCATGCACAGGAACACCGTGCCGTATCGGGTGTACTGATTGAGCTTCTGCCGACCGGTCGCGCCTTCCTTCTTCAGCGCCATCAGCGTCGGATGCAGGGCTGCGGCCATCTGCACCACGATCGAGGCGGTAATGTAAGGCATGACGCCGAGAGCAATCAGGCTCATCCGCTCGAGGCTGCCGCCGGTGAACATGTTGAACATGTCGATCACGCCGCCCGACGTAAGGTCGGCCAGTTCGGCGAGCGCCAGCGGATTGATACCGGGCAGCGGCACGAAACTGAGGAAGCGGAAGACGATCAGCGCACCGATGGTGAACCAGATGCGGTTCTGCAGCTCGGTGGCTTTCGAGAAATTGGCGAGGCTGAGATTGCTCGCAATATTATCGGCGCGTGATGCCATGGGAACGATGAAATCCTAGCTTGTCGCCGGTCCCTCCCGGCTTATCGGAAGGACACATAGGAAGCGACGGGCTCGATGTCGAACCCGTCGCCCCGATTTTTCCGATTATTCGGCTTTGGCCTTGGCCTTCTTGTTGGCTTCGCTACGGGCAGCCTTCTTTTCGTGTTCGGGCTGCGCAGCAGGGATCACTTCGACCGAACCGCCAGCCTTTTCAACGGCTTCGACAGCGCCTTTGGAGGCACCAGCGACGATGAACTTGACCTTGGCCTTAAGTTCGCCCTTGCCGAGCAGGCGAACACCGTCCTTGCCGCCACGGACCAGGCCCGCCTCGCGCAGCGCCTCTTCGGTGATGTCCTTCTTGCCGTCGAGCTTCTTGGCGTCGATGAACTTCTGGACCATGCCGATGTTCACTTCGGCAAAATCCTTGCCGAAGGGGTTGTTGAAGCCGCGCTTCGGCAGACGCATGTGGAGCGGCATCTGGCCGCCTTCGAAGCCCTTGATGGCGACACCCGAACGGCTCTTCTGGCCTTTCTGGCCGCGACCACCGGTCTTGCCCTTGCCCGAGCCGATGCCACGGCCGACGCGGATGCGACCCTTGCGGGCGCCTTCATTGTCACGGAGATCGTTGAGTTTCATAGTCTTGCACTCGCTTTCGCTTTTGTTCGCGCTTCAATTTTCGATCTCAAAGAAAGTGAATCCACTCGGAGTATCAAGTGCCTCACCTTCTTCGATCTCTTCGATTTCGTCCCAACTGACAGAAGAACCTATCCCGGTTCGAATGCCAGCCTCACGAAGCTCATCGCCTATCACGCCGAGCGCGCGCGATTTTGCTTCTTCAAGGTCGGTTGCATTGACCCATACGGTCTTAAACCAACCCATCGCTACTTTCTCGCCATCTTGGACCATCGGGAAATTCTCGCCAACAGCCAAAAGGCGAAAATGCATTAGTCGACCACTTCGACAAGATGCGGGATCTTGGCGATCGCGCCGCGGACCTCGGGAGTATCTTCTAGCTCGACCACTTTGTGCATCTTGTTGAGGCCCAGGCCGACCAGGATTTTCTTCTGGCTTTCCGGACGACGGATCGGCGAACCGGTCTGTTTGATCTTGATCTTCGCCATGTTTCTTACTCCGCGATAGCTGCGGCGTCGGCTTCCGCCTCGGCTTCGCTGGCGCCACCGCGACCGAGCAGGTCGGCGACCTTCTTGCCGCGACGCTGGGCCACCGACTTCGGCGAAGTCTGGTCCTGCAACGCGTCGAAGGTGGCGCGGATCATGTTGTAGGGGTTCGAGGTGCCGACCGACTTGGTCACCACATCGGCCACACCGAGGCTCTCGAACACGGCACGCATCGGACCACCGGCGATGATGCCGGTACCCGGAGGCGCGGTGCGGACGGTCACCTTGCCGGCACCGAAACGACCGTTGCCGTCATGGTGCAGCGTGCGGCCTTCCTTGAGCGCGACGCGGATCATCTTCTTGCGAGCCGCGGCCGTGGCCTTCTGGATCGCTTCCGGCACTTCGCGGGCCTTGCCCTTGCCGAAGCCGACGCGGCCCTGACCGTCACCGACAACCACGAGCGCAGCGAAACCGAAGCGCTTACCGCCCTTCACCGTCTTGCTGACGCGGTTGATGTGGACCAGCTTCTCGATGATGCCGTCGTCCTCTTCCTCGCGGCGACCGCCACGACGATTGTCGCGGCCACCACGACCGCGACCGCGGTCGTTGCCGCCGCGTCCACCGCGCCCGCCACGATCGTGGCCGCCACGCTCGCGCGGCTGGCCTTCGGCGCCTTGGGCAGCCGACTGGTTCGCAGCCGCTTCCGAGGGTGTCTCGGCCACAGCCGGGGTCTCGGCCTCGGCCTTGGCCTTCTGCGCTTCGAGCGTTTCCGTCGGCTCGGCCTTAAGGGCATCCTCGACAGCCACTGCCGGCGTTGCGGTTTCGGCTTCGTTTTCCGGGGTTTTCTTTTCGTCAGCCATCATCAGAACTCCAGCCCGCCTTCGCGAGCGGCGTCGGCCAGCGCTTTCACGCGACCATGGAACAGGAACCCGCCGCGATCGAACACGACAGTCGTAACGCCGGCCTTCTTGGCGGCAGCAGCAATGTCCTTGCCGACCTTGGCGGCGGCATCGACATTCGCACCCGAGCCCTTCGCGCCCAGCGTCGAGGCAGCGGCAAGAGTCTTGCCGTCGGCATCGTCGATCACCTGCGCGTAGATGTGCTTGCCGGTGCGATGGACCGACAGACGCGGCTTGTCGCCGGAGCGCTTGCGCAGAGCGGAGCGGACCCGCTGGCGGCGACGTTCGAAGAGGGAAAGTTTCGCCATCTTACTTCTTCTTCCCTTCCTTGCGGAAGACATATTCGCCCTGGTACTTGATGCCCTTGCCCTTGTACGGCTCGGGCTTGCGCCACTGGCGGATTTCGGCGGCAAGCTGGCCGACGGCCTGCTTGTCGATGCCGGAAATGATCACGGTCGTCTGGTCCGGGGTCTTCACTTCGAGACCTTCCGGAACAGCGATGTCGACATCGTGGCTGTAGCCGAGCTGCAGCTTGAGCGTCTTGCCCTGCGCCTGCGCACGATAACCGACGCCCGAGATTTCCAGCGTCTTGGAAAAGCCTTCGGTCACGCCTTCGACCAGGTTGGACACCAGCGTGCGCTGCATGCCCCAATAGGAGCGCGCCTTCTGCGTGTCGTTGGCCGGGTTCACCGCGATCTCGTCACCCTCGATCTTGTAATCGATGAGATCCGAAAGACCCAGGGACAGAGTGCCCTTGGGACCTTTCACGGTCAGCGTGCCGTTGTCGATCTTGGCCTCGACCCCGCTCGGGATCGCCACGGCCCTCTTGCCGATGCGGCTCATCAGAACACCTCCGCCAGCACTTCGCCGCCGACATTCTGGGTGCGCGCTTCGTTGTCCGAAAGCACGCCCTTGGGCGTCGAGACGATGGTGATGCCGAGGCCGTTGCGGACTGTCGGAAGTTCTTTCGAACCCGAGTAGATCCGGCGACCCGGCTTGGAGACGCGGGCGACATGCTTGATCGCAGGCTCACCCTCGAAATATTTCAGTTCGATCCGCAGCGCGGCGTGCTTGCCCGAAGCGTCTTCGCTGTAGCCACGGATGTAGCCTTCGCGCTGGAGCACTTCGAGAACGTTGGCACGCAGCTTGGAAGCGGGCGAAAGGACGCTGTCCTTCTTCGCCTGCTGGCCGTTGCGGATGCGGGTGAGCATATCACCCAGGGGATCGGTCATAGCCATCTATCGATTCCTCACCAGCTCGACTTGGTCAGGCCCGGAATCAGGCCCTTGTTGCCGAGGTCGCGCAGTTCGATGCGGTTGATGCCGAACTTGCGATAATAGCCGCGCGGGCGGCCGGTGGTGGCGCAGCGGTTGCGCACGCGGGTCGGGTTCGCGTTGCGCGGGATTTCCGCCATCTTCAGGCGCGCGATGAGACGCTCGGTTTCGTCGAGCGACTTGTCGTTCGCGATCGCCTTCAGCTTCTCGTACTTGGCAGCATATTGCTTGACGAGCTTCTTGCGCTTTTCGTTCTTATTGATCGAACTCAGTTTCGCCATTGGACTTAAGTTCCTCTGTTAGCGGCTCACGCCGCTTCCTTCTCTGCAGACGCTTCCGCCGGGAACGGGAAACCGAACAGGCGCAGCAATTCGCGCGCTTCTTCGTCCGTTTTGGCAGTGGTCGTCACGATGATATCCATGCCCCGGACCTTCTCGATCTTGTCGTAGGAGATTTCCGGGAAGATGATCTGTTCCTTCAGGCCCATGGCATAGTTGCCACGACCGTCGAACGACTTGGCGTTGAGACCACGGAAGTCGCGGATACGCGGCATCGCGATGGTCACCAGGCGATCGAGGAATTCGAACATCCGGTCGCGCCGCAAGGTGACCTTGCAACCGATCGGCATGCCTTCGCGCAGCTTGAACTGTGCGATCGACTTCTTGGCCTTGGTGATAACCGGCTTCTGGCCGGCGATCAGTGCCATTTCCTCGGCAGCGGTCTGGACTTTCTTCTTGTCCTGGCTCGCTTCGCCCACACCCATATTGAGCGTGATCTTCTCGAGGCGCGGCACTTCGAGACGATTCTTGTAACCGAACTTCTCGGTCATCGCCTTGACGATTTCGTTCTCGTACCGGGCTTTCATACGAGGGGTATAATCAGCCATCGATGGTCTCCCCACTCTTCACGGCAACGCGCACCTTCTTGCCGTCCTTCTCTTCGATCCGGACGCGGGTGGGCTTGCCATCCTTCGGGTCAGCCACGGCAACCTTGGCGATGTGCATCGGCGCTTCGTAGCGGTCGATGCCACCCTGCGGGTTTTCCTGGCTCGGCTTGCGGTGACGCGCGATCATGTTGACGCCTTCGACGACGACCTTGCCTTCTTTCGGCATGACCTTCGCGACGGTGCCGGTCTTGCCCTTGTCCTTACCGGACAGGACGACGACGCTGTCACCCTTCTTGATCTTTGCGGACGCCATCACAGCACCTCCGGAGCAAGCGAGATGATCTTCATGAAACCGCGGCCGCGCAGTTCGCGGACGACCGGGCCGAAGATACGGGTGCCGATCGGCTCTTCGTTCTTGCTGACAAGCACGGCGGCATTGCTGTCGAAGCGGATCACGCTACCGTCTGGGCGGCGGACATCCTTCTTCGTGCGCACGATGACGGCGCGATGGACATCGCCCTTCTTCACCTTGGCGCGCGGCTGGGCTTCCTTGACGGAAACCACGATCACGTCCCCGACACTCGCGGTGCGGCGCTTCGACCCGCCCAGTACCTTGATGCACTGGACGCGCTTTGCGCCGCTGTTGTCCGCGACGTCGAGATTGGATTGCATCTGGATCATCGATCCGGTTCCTTCTCTTGGCTTGCCGAGACACCCAAATCGCCACTTCTACTGTTGGCGGGGGCCCGGCAGTTCCTACGTCTGATTACTCGGCACCACCGGGGGTGGCTTCGGCCACATCGAGATCCGCCTCGATCGCCTGCGTTCCGCCCGCAACGACGCGGTCTTTCACGGCCCAGGTTTTCGTCTTCGAGATCGGCTTGGTCTCTTCGATGCGGACGACGTCGCCCAGCGTGTATTCGTTCTTCTCGTCGTGAGCGTGATACTTCTTCGAACGACGGATGATCTTCCCGTAGAGCGGGTGCTTCACCTTGCGTTCGACCAGCACGGTCACGGTCTTGTCGGTCTTGTCGGAGGTGACAGTCCCGATCAGGATACGTTTCGGCATTGTCTAACTCCTCAAGCTTTCGCCGCGGATGCGGCACGCTCGTTCTGAAGCGTCTTGATCTGGGCGATCGAGCGGCGGACTTCGCGGATGCGAGCCGGTGCTTCGAGCTGGTTCGTGGCAGCCTGGAAGCGCAGGTTGAACTGCTCTTTCTTCAGCTGGACGAGCTCTTCGGCGAGCTGGTCGTCGCTCTTCTGACGCAGGTCTTCGACTTTGGCCATCAGTTGCCTCCCAGGTGCGAGGTGTCACCGAAGCGGGCGACGACCTTGGTCTTGACGGGCAGCTTCATCGCAGCACGCTCGAAAGCGGATGCGGCGAGCGGACCCGGCACACCGTCGAGTTCGAACAGGATGCGGCCCGGCTTCACGCGGGCAGCCCAATATTCGACCGAGCCCTTGCCCTTACCCTGACGGACTTCGGCAGGCTTCTTCGATACCGGCACATCGGGAAACACGCGGATCCAGAGACGACCCTGACGCTTGATGTGGCGGGTGATGGCACGACGCGCGGCTTCGATCTGGCGCGCGGTAACGCGCTCGGGTTCGAGAGCCTTGAGGCCGTAGGAGCCGAAATTCAGCGTGGTGCCACCCTTGGCATCACCCTTGATCCGGCCCTTGAAGGCCTTGCGGTACTTGGTTTTCTTCGGTTGCAGCATTGTCTGTCTCTATCTCTGCAATCAGCGAGCCGGACGCACGCCGGAAGTCTGAGCTTCCATCATGAGGCGGTCCTGTGCGGTCGGGTCATGGCCGAGGATCTCGCCCTTGAAGACCCACACCTTGATGCCGATGATTCCGTATGCGGTCAGCGCTTCGGCTTCGGCATAGTCGATGTTGGCGCGCAGCGTGTGGAGCGGAACGCGGCCTTCGCGATACTGCTCGACACGGGCGATTTCGGCACCGCCCAGGCGGCCGCCGCAGACGATCTTGATACCTTCGGCACCCAGACGCATGGCAGACTGCATGGCGCGCTTCATCGCACGGCGGAAAGCGACACGGCGGATCAGCTGGTCGGCAATGCCCTGGGCGACGAGCTTGGCGTCGATTTCCGGCTTGCGGATCTCGACGATGTTAAGCTTCACTTCGCTTTCGGTCATGGTCGACAGCTTCTGGCGCAGCTTTTCGATGTCCGCGCCCTTCTTGCCGATGATGACACCGGGGCGAGCCGCATAAATCGAGATGCGGCACAGCTTGGCCGGACGCTCGATCACCACCTTCGAAATCGCGGCCTGGGCAGCGGTTTCGAGGATGTACTTACGGATCTCGATGTCTTCTGCGAGCAGCTTCGCGTAGGCGTTGCCTTCGGCATACCAGCGGCTGTCCCAGGTACGGTTGATCTGCAGGCGCAGACCGATCGGATTGCTCTTCTGGCCCATCTTACGCCTCTTCCACTTCGCGCACGACGATCCGAAGCTTGCTGAAGGGCTTCAGGATGCGGGTGCTCTTGCCGCGGCCACGGGTGTGGAACCGCTTCATGGTGATCGACTTGCCCACGCTCGCTTCGGCGACGACCAATGCGTCGACGTCGAGGTCGTGGTTGTTTTCCGCATTGGCGATGGCCGACGCGAGCACCTTGCTCGCATCGCGTGCCATGGCCTTCTTCGAAAAAGCGAGAATGTTCAGCGCTTCCTCGGCCTTCTTGCCGCGGATCAGCTCGGCAACGAGGTTGAGCTTCTGCGCCGAACCACGGATCGTGGTGCCGACGGCCAGCGCCTCGTTGTCAGCGACACGGCGGGGGGATTTTGCCTTACCCATTATCGCTTGCCCTTCTTGTCGGCAGCGTGACCGGGGAACGTCCGCGTGGGCGCGAACTCACCGAGCTTGTGGCCGACCATCTCTTCCGAAACGGAGACGGGGATGAACTTGTGACCATTGTAGACGTTGAACGTCAGGCCAACGAACTGCGGCAGGATCGTCGAGCGACGCGACCAGGTCTTGATCGGCTTGTTGCTGCTCGCTTCCTGTGCGTCCTCCGCCTTCCTCAGAAGGCTGAGTTCGACGAAAGGACCTTTCCAGACGGAACGTGCCATCGTGTCTTACCTCTTCTTCTTGGCGTGGCGCGAACGGATGATGAACTTGTCCGTCTGCTTGTTCTTGCGGGTACGGGCGCCCTTGGTCGGCTTGCCCCACGGGGTGACCGGGTGACGGCCACCGCTGGTGCGACCTTCACCACCGCCGTGCGGGTGGTCGACCGGGTTCTTGGCGACACCGCGGGTGAGCGGCTTGACGCCCATCCACCGGCGACGACCGGCCTTGCCCAGGTTCTGGTTCTGGTTGTCGGGGTTCGAAACCGCGCCAACCGTGCCCATGCAATCGGCCCGCAGATACCGCTGCTCGCCAGAGTTCAGGCGCACGATCACCATCCCGCGATCACGACCGACGAGCTGCACGTAGGCGCCTGCCGAACGGGCGATCTGCCCGCCCTTGCCCGGCTTCATCTCCACATTGTGGCAGATGGTGCCGACCGGCATCTGGCCCAGCAGCATGGCGTTGCCCGGCTTGGTGTCGGCCTTCTCGGCTGCGATCACCTTGTCACCCACAGCGAGGCGCTGCGGCGCGATGATATAGGCCAGTTCGCCGTCGTCATACTTGACGAGCGCGATGAAAGCGGTGCGGTTGGGATCGTATTCGATCCGCTCCACAGTGCCTTCCACATCCCACTTGCGACGCTTGAAGTCGATGTAGCGGTACTTCTGCTTGTGACCGCCGCCGATGCCGCGCGAAGTGACATGGCCCTTGTTGTTCCGGCCACCGGTCTTGCGCTTGCCTTCCGTGAGCGACTTGACCGGCTTGCCTTTGTACAGGCCGGATTTGTCGACGAGGATCAGGCCGCGGCGCGCGGGGCTGGTCGGGTTGTAATTCTTGAGTGCCATTGTTCCCTAGCCCCTCAGATACCGCTGGTGACGTCGATCGAGTCACCATCGGCGAGCGTAACGATCGCCTTCTTGAAGTCGGAGCGCTTGTAGGGCTTGCCCCGCCAGCGCTTGGTCTTGCCCTTGGTCACGATCGTGTTCACGCCGGTGACCTTGACCGAGAAGAGTGCCTCGACCGCTTCCTTGATCTGCGGCTTGGTGGCATCGTTCGCGACCTTGAAAACAACCGCGTTGTTCTCGCTGGCGAGCGTCGCCTTCTCGGTGATGTGCGGCGCGAGCACCACGTCGTAGTGACGAGCGTCGATTTCCTGCTTAGCCATTGAAACGCGCCTCCAGCTTTTCGACCGCGTCCTTGGTCAGGACGAGCGTGTCGTGTTTGAGGATGTCGTAGACATTGGCACCCATGGCCGGCAGCACGTTAACGCCCGGCAGGTTGCCGGCGGCTTTCGAGAAGCCTTCGTTCACGCTTTCGCCGTCGATCACCAGGACCTTGCCGTTCCAGCCGGCCTTGTCGAAGTGACCCTTGAGCACCTTGGTCTTGGCATCCTTGAGGTCGAGGCTGTCGACGACGACGAGGCCGTCCTTCGCCTTGCTCGAAAGCGCCATCTTGAGGCCGAGCGCACGGATTTTCTTGTTGAGCGACGGGTTGAAATCGCGCTTGCGAGCGCCGTGAGCCTTACCGCCACCGATAAAGATCGGAGCGCCGCGATCGCCGTGGCGAGCGTTGCCCGAACCCTTCTGGCGACCGAATTTCGCACCGGTACGCGCCACGTCCGAACGCTCACGCGTCGGGCGGGCGGTGCCGCGGCGATTTTCGAGCTGCCACGTAACTACGCGGTGGAGGATGTCGGCGCGCGGCTCGACACCGAACACGGCATCGTCGAGCTCGACATCACCGGCAGCCTTGCCGTCGATTTTCTGGACCTTCACCTTCACGGATCAGCCCTCCTTGCCTGCATCGCTGTCGTCGGCCTTGGGAGCCTCTTCAGCGGGGGTTTCTTCAGCCGGAGCCGCGGTGTCGTTGGTCTGCTTGTCAGCAGCCTTCTCTTCCACCACAGCTTCTTCGTTTGCCACGTCGTCGAGCTTCTGCTCGTCAGCGGCCGGAGCGTCGGCTTCCTTGGCCGGAGCGTTCTTCTCGACGACTGCGCCGGGGAACGGCACGCCTTCGGGAAGCGGCAGCTTCACGGCATCGCGGATCAGCATCCAGCTGTTCTTCGTGCCCGGGACCGAACCCTTGACGAAGATCAGGCCGCGTTCCGGATCGGTGCGGACGACTTCGAGATTCTGCTGGGTGCGCTGACGGTCGCCCATGTGGCCGGCCATCTTCTTGCCCTTGAACACGCGGCCCGGATCCTGGCGGTTACCCGTCGAACCGTGCGAACGGTGCGAAATCGAGACGCCGTGCGTTGCACGCAAACCGCCGAAGCCCCAACGCTTCATGGCACCGGCGAAACCCTTACCCTGGGTGTAGCCGGTGATGTCGACCTTCTGGCCGGCAATGAAGTGCTCGGCGCTGATGGCGGCACCGACAGGCAGGAGCCCGTCTTCGCCTTCGACGCGGAATTCGGCGACCTTCATCTTCAGGCCGACTTCGGCCTTGGCGAAAGCCTCACGCTGCGGCTTGGCAACGTTCTTCTGCTTGGCCACGCCCGAGCCGACCTGGAGAGCGAAATAGCCATCGCGCTCCTGGGTCCGCTGGGACACGACCTGGCAATCTTCCAGAGCGAGAACGGTCACAGGTACGTGACGTCCGTCCTCCTGGAACAGGCGGGTCATCCCGACTTTCTTTGCGATCACGCCGGTGCGCATCGTCAAAACTCCTAACAGAGGCACAAGGGGCCCATCCCCAGGTGCATGCGAGCCTGCCATCACGGTCAGACCCGTTTCAGCCCAATTTTTCATGCATCGCCCCGTCCGGGCTGAATGCTCGCACGGCAGGGGCCGATTGAGCGAGACGGGAGACGCAGCCCGGTCGATGGACCGGCGGTATCTCTATGTCCGAGTCCCTGCGAAGGCAGGGACCTCAGGCCGCTGGCGCGACCTGCAATTCTTCCCGGTCATTTTACGTCCGACCAAGAGGACTGAGACCCCCGCCTTCGCGGGGGCTCGCGGCAAATTGGCTTAGGCCAATTTGATCTCGACATTCACGCCTGCAGCAAGGTCCAGCTTCATCAAAGCGTCGACCGTCTGGGCGTTCGGCTGCACGATGTCGAGCAGCCGCTTGTAGGTGCGCACCTCGAACTGCTCGCGCGACTTCTTGTCGATGTGCGGGCCGCGGTTCACGGTGAACTTTTCGATACGCGTCGGCATGGGAATGGGGCCGCGAATAAGCGCGCCGGTACGGCGAGCGGTGTCTGCGATTTCGCCAGTTGCCTGGTCGAGCACGCGATGATCGAACGCCTTCAGGCGAATGCGGATATTCTGAGCTTCCATTACCTACACCAATGCGAAAGAGCCAAAAATCGCCGCAACGCCAGGTCACCCCCGCCGCTCCGGCTCTTCTACTTCTGTGTCCGCCCCATAGCTTCCGCCTGACCGTATCTCTTATCGAGGGGCCAAACCGAACCAACGGGTTGGAGAAAACCTGGCCGCTCGGAAGCGGCTTCGGGCGCGCCTATACGGGTACATGCGATTCTGGGCAACCCCAAAATCGGAACAATTTTGCGTCAGCCGCCCTCGCGCAGGAACACCGCGTCGAGATAGATGACCTTGCCGCCCTCGCCAAAGAACTGGTCGCGGGTACCGGCGAAGGCAAAACCTAGGGATGCGAGGCTGTCATGCAAGGCGGCGAACGTGGGTTGGCCCTCATAGAGCGGTGCCAGGCAAACTTCGAGCACGATACCATCCGCACGGCGCAGCGTTTCCTGCCCACCGGCGATCACGCGATCTTCGAACCCCTGCACATCCATCTTGACGACGAGAGGCCCTTCAAGCGCATCACCCTGCTCCCTCGCCCAGTCGTCGAGCCGCCGCTGGCTCACCGGTGTGGTGATGGTGTCGGCGACTTGCGGGAACAACGTGACGTTCTCGGCAGTCTGCATGCGAAGTGACGAGGAAGATGGCGAGCCCGGATTGAACTGCATGTCCACCATCATCTCGCTATCGCCGAGCGCGATGTGGTGGGCGTGGATGCGTGGGTGCCGCGCTGCGACCCGCTCGAGCCGCGCAAAGCTGGCCGGATGCGGTTCGAAGCAATGTAGTCGCGCCTGCGGGAAGGCGCCCAGCAATTCCCGCTCCGCCAGTTCGCCGCCGCATGCGCCGATATCGAGCACCGTCTTCGCCGGGATCGCCGCCAGCCCGTTCCAGCCGTCGCCATAGCGATTGCCCGCCAGCCCCTTGCCCGCGCCGATCAGGCCCAGGCTGGCATAGGATGTGAGACGGGACAGGAAGCTCATGCCGCTAGCTAACTCGCTCGTGCAAAAGAAAACACCCCCTCCCGTTGCCGGGAGAGGGTGTTTCTAACGCTAGCAGCGTGCCGTCAGATCAGGCGCCGGCTTAGACGGTGATCTTCGAAACAACGCCCGAGCCGACGGTGCGGCCGCCTTCGCGGATTGCGAAGCGGAGGCCTTCGTCCATGGCGATCGGAGCGATCAGCTTGACGTTGATCGTCACGTTGTCGCCCGGCATCACCATCTCGGTGCCTTCCGGCAGGATCACTTCACCGGTCACGTCGGTCGTGCGGAAGTAGAACTGCGGACGGTAGTTGGCGAAGAACGGCGTGTGACGGCCACCTTCGTCCTTCGAAAGGACGTAGACTTCCGCGCTGAACTCGGTGTGCGGCGTAACCGAACCCGGCTTCGCGAGGACCTGGCCACGCTCGACGTCTTCACGGCCGACGCCGCGGATCAGGGCACCGATGTTGTCGCCGGCTTCACCGCGATCGAGCAGCTTACGGAACATTTCGACGCCGGTAACGGTCGTCTTGGTGGTGTCCTTGATGCCGACGATTTCGACTTCATCGCCCACATTGACAACGCCGGTTTCGACACGACCGGTCACAACCGTACCACGACCCGAGATCGAGAACACGTCCTCGATCGGCATCAGGAAGTCCTGATCGACCGGACGTTCCGGCTGCGGGATGTGCTCATCGACGGCCTTCATCAGCTCGACGATCGATTCCTTGCCGATGTTGTCGTCGCGACCTTCGAGAGCGGCCAGAGCCGAACCCTTGACGATCGGAATGTTGTCGCCGTCGAAATCATACTCGCTGAGCAGTTCGCGAACTTCGAGTTCGACCAGTTCGAGCAGCTCTTCGTCATCGACCTGGTCGACCTTGTTGAGGTACACGACCAGCGCGGGAACGCCGACCTGACGCGAGAGCAGGATGTGCTCGCGGGTCTGCGGCATCGGGCCGTCGGCAGCGTTCACGACCAGGATGGCGCCGTCCATCTGGGCCGCACCGGTGATCATGTTCTTCACATAGTCGGCGTGCCCCGGGCAATCGACGTGAGCGTAGTGGCGCGCGTCGGTTTCGTACTCGACGTGCGCGGTCGAGATGGTGATCCCGCGCTCGCGCTCTTCCGGAGCCTTGTCGATGTTGGCGAAGTCGACAGCCGAACCGCCGTACACATCGGCCATCACCTTCGTGATCGCCGCGGTCAGCGTGGTCTTGCCGTGGTCGACGTGACCGATGGTGCCGACGTTGCAGTGCGGCTTGTTGCGCTCGAATTTTTCCTTAGCCATTTCTCAAATAACCTCTGCTTGAAATTGAATTCCTGCGGGAGAGGATGCGGCGCCCGCTGAATCAGGCGCCGCCCCTAGACCTGTTGCTCGCCTTAGGCAAGCTTCTCCTTGACTTCCTGTGCGACGTTCGCCGGCACTTCGTCGTAGTGGCTGAACTGCATCGTGTACTGGGCGCGGCCCTGGGTAAACGAACGCAGCTCGTTGACGTATCCGAACATGTTGGCGAGCGGAACGAAAGCTTCGACGGCCTGGGCGTTGCCGCGGCTGTCGGTGCCCTGGATCTGGCCGCGACGGCTGTTGAGATCGCCGATGACGTCACCGAGGTAATCCTCGGGGGTCACCACTTCAACCTTCATGATCGGCTCGAGGAGCTTGATGCCGCCACGTTCGGCCGCTTCGCGCATCGCGCCGCGACCGGTGATCTCGAAAGCCACCGTGCTGGAGTCGACGTCGTGGTACTTGCCGTCGATCAGGCGGATGGTAAAGTCGATGATCGGGAAGCCGACCAGATAGCCGCTTTCGGCCTGCTCGCGCATGCCCTTTTCGACCGACGGGATATATTCGCGCGGAATGTTGCCGCCCTTGATCTCGTCTTCGAAAATGATGCCCTGGCCGCGCTCACCCGGGGTGACGACAACCTTGGCTTCACCGAACTGACCCGAACCACCCGACTGCTTCTTGTGGGTGTAGGTCACTTCGACTTCACGGGCGAGCGATTCACGATAGGCCACCTGCGGTGCACCCACGTTGGCTTCGACCTTGAATTCGCGCTTCATGCGATCGACGAGGATGTCGAGGTGAAGCTCGCCCATGCCCTTGATGATCGTCTGGCCGCTTTCGTGGTCGGTGCTGACGCGGAAGCTCGGATCCTCGGCAGCCAGGCGGTTGAGCGCGACGCCCATCTTTTCCTGGTCGGCCTTGGTTTTCGGTTCCACCGACAGTTCGATAACCGGATCGGGAAATTCCATCCGCTCGAGGATGATGGGGTTGGCCGGGTCGCACAGCGTGTCGCCGGTCGTCGTATCCTTCATGCCCGCGATCGCGACGATATCGCCGGCGAATGCTTCATCGATGTCCTCGCGGTTGTTCGAGTGCATCAGCAGCATGCGGCCGATCTTTTCCTTCTTGTCCTTCACCGAGTTCAGGACCTGCCCCTTCGAGAGCTTGCCCGAATAAATGCGGGTAAAGGTGAGCGAGCCGACGAACGGATCGTTCATGATCTTGAACGCGAGCGCGGAGAACGGCTCGTCGTCCGACGACGGGCGCGTCTCTTCGGTGTCGGTGTCGGGCAGGACGCCCTTGATCGCCGGGACGTCGAGCGGGCTCGGCATGTAGTCGACAACGGCGTCGAGCAGCGGCTGGACGCCCTTGTTCTTGAATGCCGAACCGCACAGCACGGGCACGAATGCGCGATCCATGGTGCCCTTGCGGATCAGGCGCTTGAGCGTTGCAGCATCGGGCGCCTCACCGGTTTCGAGATATGCCTCCATCGCATCGTCGTCCTGCTCGACGGCAGTCTCAACGAGCTTTTCGCGATATTCTGCAGCCTTGTCGGCAAGGTCGGCGGGGATTTCGACAAATTCGTATTTCGCGCCGAGGTCTTCGGCCTGCCACACGATACCGCGCATGTTGACGAGGTCGACCACGCCCTGAAGGTCGCTTTCCGCGCCGATCGGGAGATAGAGGACCAGCGGCGTTGCGCCGAGGCGATCGATGATCGACTGCACGCAGTAGTAGAAATCGGCGCCGGTGCGGTCGAGCTTGTTGATGAAGCACATCCGCGGGACTTTGTACTTGTCGGCCTGGCGCCAGACGGTTTCGGACTGCGGTTCGACGCCGGCAACGCCGTCGAACACGGCGACCGCGCCGTCGAGGACGCGCAAGCTGCGTTCGACTTCGATGGTGAAGTCGACGTGGCCCGGGGTGTCGATGATGTTGATGCGGTGCTTGGGCTGGCCTTCGCGCAGCGTCTCGGGATCCGACATCGGGTCCTTGGTCGCATCTTCGGCGGTCCAGAACGTCGTCGTCGCAGCAGAGGTGATCGTGATGCCACGCTCCTGCTCCTGCTCCATCCAGTCCATCGTCGCGGCACCATCGTGCACTTCGCCGATCTTGTAGGACTTGCCGGTGTAGTAGAGGATACGCTCGGTCGTGGTGGTCTTGCCGGCATCGATGTGAGCCATGATGCCGATATTGCGATAGCGCTCCAGCGGATACTCGCGGGCCATAATTCTTATCCTTAGCGTCTTGTGGGGGCCGCTCGCTCAGCGGTCAGGCCCCCATATAGTGACGATTGTGACAGCGGGAAGACGCGAGCCCCAAGGCCAGCGCCCCGCCCGCTCACAACCTTACCAGCGGTAGTGCGAGAAGGCGCGGTTGGCTTCGGCCATCCGGTGCGCGTCTTCACGCTTCTTGACCGCATTGCCGCGGTTGTTGGCGGCATCCATCAGCTCACCCGACAGGCGCGCTGCCATGGTGGTTTCCGGACGGCCGCGCGCGGCGGAAATCATCCAGCGGATCGCCAGCGCCTGGGCACGCTCGGGGCGCACCTCGACCGGTACCTGGTAGGTCGCACCACCGACACGGCGGCTGCGCACTTCGACCTGCGGCTTGATGTTGTTCAGCGCATCATGGAACAGCTGCACCGGATCGGTCTTCGCCTTGGCTTCGACAGTGTCGAGCGCGGTGTAGACGATGCCTTCCGCAACGGCCTTCTTGCCGTCCAGCATCAGGTTGTTCATGAACTTCGACAGGACCTGATCACCGAACTTGGGATCAGGCAGGATTTCCCGTTTCTCGGGACGACGACGACGTGACATTCTTTAATCTCCAAATGTCCGGAGCGAAGCGGAGGTCTTCAAAACGTCATCCCGGACTTGATCCGGGATCTTTCTCCGCTGGCGCTCTATCTCAGAAACTTGCCAGTTGACGTTCGACCTGGTGGCACGAGGTCCCAGCTTTCGCTGGGATGACGGGTGCAATCAGGCGAGCGCCGACCCACTCCTTACTTGGGCCGCTTGGCGCCGTACTTCGAACGGCTCTGCTTGCGGTCCTTGACCCCTTGCGTATCGAGCACGCCGCGCAGGACGTGGTAACGCACGCCCGGCAAGTCGCGCACACGGCCGCCGCGGATGAGCACGACAGAGTGCTCCTGCAGGTTGTGGCCTTCGCCCGGGATGTAGGAGATGACTTCGCGCTGGTTCGTCAGGCGCACCTTGGCGACCTTGCGCAGGGCGGAGTTCGGCTTCTTCGGCGTCGTGGTATAGACGCGCGTGCAGACACCGCGCTTCTGCGGGTTCTGCTCCATCGCAGGGACCTTCGACTTGGCCTTCTGCGGAACGCGGCCCTTGCGGACCAGCTGGTTGATCGTCGGCATAGAATTCTTTCTCTTCACCGTGTGGCGGTGGCCATGGTGCAAGGTGAAGAGAAGCAGGTTCGCATTTTGCCGTCACCCCGGACTTGATCCGGGGTCCAGCTAACAAGAACGCCCGCGCAGCGGACATCTTGCACAAACGCGAAACTGAAACACTCCACCCGACATCGGACACCGGGTTACTTTGACGCTAGCCCCAAGCTTTCCGGAAGGCTCCCCTTCCGGGAAGCGCAGCCCCTGCGAAGGCAGGGGCCCATCCATGAATGCCCAATAGAAAAGAGCCTCGGTGCACGCAGCACCAGGCCCCGGGACTGAAACGCCAATGTTCAGCTCTATTGCCCGAGGAGACTCGCAAGAGGGCCTCGGTTGAGCGCGCCATTAGCGGGGAGTGGGGGGTGGGTCAAGGGAGGGTTGACGTTTCGGCCGAAGGAATCAAAAAGCAGCGAGAGGGGGTCGCTATGCCGAGTGAAGTATTTCAAATTCCTGTAAATCGTATTCACCTGTACGAGGCGAATCCTCGTCATGGCGAAATCACCGATCCGGAAGAGATCATCGAATATCTACTCGAGGATGAACAGGTATACGAGCTAGCAAAAAGTATAGCTCAGCACAAAACGAACCCTCTCGAATTGCTCGGCGTGGTGGAAATTACCGAAGAGGGCAGTTCGGAGCCGGCTTATGAGGTCTGGGAAGGCAATCGCCGTGTCTGCGCCGTAATGTTGCTTAACGATCCCGACCTCGCCCCGCCAAAATGGCGCAAACGCTTTCGCAGACTTTCCGATGAAGTCGATCCAATCGATAACATCGAAGGTCGCTCGTTTGACGATCACGAAGAGCTACGATTTTGGATGCGCAACATTCACAACGGCATGCAGGATGGACGTGGGCGGAAGGATTGGGGGCCGGACGAGCAGCACAGAGACAATCCCACGCGAAAGAACGCCATTGCGTTCGAACTTTTGGAGATGGCCGAAACTCAAGGCCTAATCTCCCGTAGCGAGCGCAAAGGCAAACTGACGACGCTCCAGCGTTTCGTCGAGAAACCAACGATGCGAGAAGTTCTTGGCGTTGATGATTCCGACCCGGAGAACGTCACCTTTCGCAGAAGCGACGCCGATATGGCAGCGCTTCTACAGGTGATCGTAGACGATCTGTTATCTGGCGAGATAAATTCCCGCTCCAACGACTCAGACATTGCGAAATACGCGGCAACGATTGAGGAGGAGGCCGACGTTGGGCCTTTAGCTGAAGAGGACGACGCCACGAATCCCGAGCCAACTCCGAGCCCCCCGCCCAGCCCGAGCCCGCCACCTCCGCGCCCGCGCACTTCCAACAAAATAAAGCGCTCAAACGATCTCGTTCGTGTCCTCGACAAACTCGATGCACAGAAACTGATCGGTCTTTACTCATCGCTTACGAAGGTCAGCGCTAACACGAATACTCAGATCATTGCCGTAGGCGCTTGGGCCTTCATCGAAAGCAGCGCGAAACTTTGCGGGGCGAACAAAGACACCTCCTTTCCGTCATTTTTTACGAGGGGCAAGAATGGTAGAATGGCGACCTACGGCATCGATCACAACGAGGCAGGCGTCATCCACGAAGCGCTGACCCGTTTGTCGTCAGGCGGCAATACCACCAAGCACCATGCAAAAAGTGGTTCATTCGACCATCGCCAGATTATCAGTGATATGGAGGTTATCACTCCGATGCTAGTGCTAGCCCTTCAAGCTCAGTTGGAGGATTGAGGCGTATGGCTCGTTCTCAATCCCCGCTGCGCTACCCCGGCGGAAAGTCGGCGCTTGCTGAAGTTACAGCATCTTTAATTCGGGAGAACGGTATTGGCCGCGCGCACTACGTCGAGCCATATGCTGGCGGCGCAAGCCTCGCGTTGCATTTGCTGTATACCCGGCAAGTCTCGGATATTCACCTGAATGACCTGGACCCTGGCATTTGGAGCTTCTGGCACAGCGTGATCAACCACGCTGAAGAGCTAATCCGACTTATCGATCGCTGCGAGATAACCGTCGACGAGTGGCATCATCAAAAGTCGATCTACCGGGAGGCTGACACGTCAGCACCTCTCAAATTGGGGTTCGCGACGTTCTTCTTGAACCGCACAAATCGGTCGGGGATCATAGGGTCAGGTGGAATCATTGGGGGCCTCCAACAACAAGGAAATTATAAGATTGATTGCAGATTTAATAAATATAACTTGGTCCAAAAAATCCGAAAGATCAACAGATATAGAAATTCCATCCATCTAACTAATCTTGATGCAGTCGAATTTCTACAAAGCAGCGATGTAACCTTGTCAGAGCGCACGCTTTATATGATTGACCCACCATATTATGAGAAAGGATCGTCACTTTATACGAACTTTTACGGAAAGGATGATCACTCTGCCGTTAGAGATGCTATCGCCCATCTATCCAAACCATGGATCGTGACATACGATAATTGCGATGAAATATCAGACCTTTATCGTGACTTTGACCAGATCGAATTCGGGATCAGCTATTCCGCAAATAAGAAACGGACGGGCAAGGAGCTTATGATCGTTTCCCCGCACTTGCGCTTCGCAGAACGAACAGTCGAGCTGATCAGAAAAAGATTGCCAACACCAATTGCTGCCTAATCAACACAATATCGTTTTCCTACACGCCTGAAATTTGCAATCTGCCTGCGGGCTATGCTCGACCCACCATCCCTTCCTACCCGCAAGATCGCCCGCCAGGCCACCTCCGCCGTCGCGCATATCGCTCCCCCACCTGCGCCGGACGACCCGCTGCTCGCGTTCGAGCCGGTGCCGCATGTCGCGCCGCGGTCCAACTCCATCACGCCCGATCTCCAGCGCGCGTTTATCGCCACGCTCGCGGCCACCGGGATCGTCACGCAGGCGGCGAAGTCGATCGGCAAGTCGATGGAGGCGCTCTACAAGTTGCGGCAGCGGCCCGGGGCGGAGGGCTTTCGCGCGGCGTGGGAGGCGGCGCTCGAGCGGGGCGTGCAGCGGCTGGAGGATTGCGCACTCGAACGCGCGCTGCAGGGCACGCCGACGCCGATCGTCTCGGGCGGCGAAATCCTCGGCTATTGGGACAAGCCGGACAATGTTATGCTGCGCTTCCTGCTGCAGCACCGGCTCTCCGGGAAATACGGCGTCCAGCAGCTTGGCCCCGGCCACCCGGTCTATGACAGCATCCGCGCCGAGGTGCTGGAGGAGATCGCCGCCGCCGAGCGCGAGGCGGCAGCGCTCGAGAAGCGAATCGAGCGCCGCGTCGAAGCCGCCCGGGCCGAAACGCGCGAGGCGACGTTGCGCGAGTGCGAAGCGGCCGCAACAGGCGACGACGGGGACGAGACCGAAGCGGAGCGAACGAGGTGGCGCGAAACCTATCGCGGGCACTATCCCGATCTCGACGATGAGATCATCGAGGAAATGGTGGAGCGGATGGTGAGCGATTGAGCCCTCCCGTCACGCGCGCGAAAGCCGGAGCCTGGGGAAGTCTGGTCGAGCACCCTGCCTTGGGTTATCGCCTGCGCGGGAATGACGAAGAATAGGGGCTGGGCGCCGTCTTTCTGCTATACCCGTCGCCATGGCCACGCCGCCCCCTCCTCCACCTGCGTCCCCGGCCGCCCCCGACGGGCGGGTCGTGCACACGGTGCTGGAGGATGGCGAGGCGGTGTGCCTGCGCACGATCCGGCCGGGCGACGAGGCGCGGATGCGCGAAGGCATCGCGAAGATGAGCCCGCAATCGCGCTACCTGCGGTTCTTCTCCGGCGCGCGCACGCCGCCCGACTGGGTGATCGAGCGGCTGCTCGATGCCGACGGCGACCGGCACCTTGCCTGGGGCGCGATTGCCACGGATGCGCCGGGCGAGCCGGCGATCGGCGCGGTGCATGTCTTTCGCGAGGAGGACGATCCGCAGTGTGCCGAGTTTTCCGTCGCCATCCTCGATGCGTGGCACGGGCGCGGGCTCGGCAAGCTGCTGACGGCGACGATCCTGCTCGACGCGCAGGAGGAGGGGATCGAAGCGTTTCATGTCGATACGCTGGCGGAGAACCGGCGCGCGATCGAGTTCACCCTGTCGCTGGGCGGCAAGGCGCAGGCGCGCGACGGGGCGCCCGACGGGACCACCAGCGGCTGGATGCTCGATGTGGCCGGCGCTTTGGCGGTGTTGAAGGAGGAGTGCGACCCGCCCGGCATCGCGGCGGTGTTCGCGGCGTTCGAGGGCTAGAACCAGGACCGGGCCGGTGGAGGCCCGGCAAGGGCGTGGGCTCAAGTAGCCGTCAGGCGGTAGCCCGCCGGAGGCGCCCGCCCGCAGGTGCCCGACTGAAAGGAGGAACAGCACCGGGGACGCAGCCACGGATGTGGCTGCGACAAACTAAGAAGTCAGAAAGGCGATCAGCGCCTTGACCTTCTTCTGCCGCCATTGCGGCAGCGGCGCGACCAGCCAGTAGGCGCGGCGGCCTTCGTCGGGGCCTTCGAGGATCTCGGCTTTGCCCGCTTCGATGCTCTCCTCGACCAGCAAATAGGGCAACACCGCCTTGCCGAGGCCGCTGATCGCGCTGCTGAGCGCCTGGCCGGCATTGCCGACCTGCACCGTCGCCTTGACGCCTTCGGGCAGCGGCGCGCCGGGCCAGTCGATCCAGTCGTCGCCCTCATAGCCGGGCTCGGCCACCACCACGCGGCGCGCAGGGGCAAGCTCGACTCCCTCGAGATCGCCCGGGCCGTCGACCAGCCGGATCGCGACGTCCAGGTTGGCCTCGGTGAAATCGGCGTTTTCGTTCTCGACCAGCGAATAGTGCACGCCGGGGCTCTGCTCGCGGAAGGCGGCGAGCCTGGGGGCGAGCCATTGGGCGTAGAATTCGCGCGGGGCGGCGATGGTGTAGCGGTCGCTCGCCTGACCGGCCTGCATGTTCTGAACCGATTCCTCGAACTTGAGGAAACCTTCGCGCAAGGCGTCGAGGCCGCTGGCGCCTTCCTCGGTGAGTTCGAGGCCCTTGGAGGTGCGGCGGAACAGCACGGTGCCGAGATGATCTTCCAGCGCGCGGATCTGCTGGCCGACCGCGGCGGGCGTCACCGCCAGCTCGTCTGCCGCGCGGGTGAACGAGAGGTGCCGCGCCGCAGCATCGTAAACGCGCAAGGCGTTGAGGGGGAGATGGGTCCGCTTCATCGTGCGGGGGATTTAGAGGGACGATTTCAATACCGCAACTGCGAAGGACGAGGCGTCCCTTCGCGAACCTACCTCTCGGCCGTCTCCGGCGCGGCGAGCGGGAAGAACGGGATGCGCACTTCCATCCTCGAGCCATCCTCGCGGTGGAAGGTGTAGAAGCCTTCCATCGAACCGTAAGGCGTGCCGAGCGGGCAACCGCTGACATAATCGTGGCTCTCTCCCGGGCGCAGGACCGGCTGTTCGCCGACCACGCCGTCGCCATCGACATGGTTCACCATCTCGCGCGCGTCGGTGATGCGCCAGTGGCGGGTCATCAGCTGCACGCGCTCGTTCGAATGGTTCTCGATCCGGATATGGTAGACCCAGAACCACTTGCCCGCGCTCGGCTGGCTCTGTTCGGGCAGGAAATTGACCGCGACGCGCACGATGACGTCGTCGGTGTTGGCGGCGTGCTGGAAGAGTTCTTTCATAGCGATTCGAGACCGTAACTGTGCCCGCGCGCCCCGCAAGGGGGCCAAAAGGCTATTTATCCACTTCGCGCGCCGCTGCGGTTCGAGCGTGGCGAAGCTGCATCAGTAGGTGTCGATATAGCCCGCATCCCATCAACCCGGGCTGAACACGCGTTCCCGCGCCCTGCGAGGGCTTTCTCGTGCAGCCGTCGAACCATCCGGCGCCTGCGTTGGTAACCATCGAGTAAAAGAAGTCTTCGTACAACCTTAAGTCCTTGCTTGTAGATACCGTCGACCGGAGACGTATTGGAGGCACGGGCAAGTGAGCAGGTGGGGTTTGTTATCGCGACTGCTTCGCGATCGGAAAGCCAATATGATGGCCATCGGGGCGGCTTCGATCATTCCGCTTGTCGGTGTGGTCGGCGGCGGGGTCGATGCGAGCCGGATGTACCTGGCCAAGTCGCGGCTGCAGCAGGCTTGCGATGCCGCAACGCTCGCTGCGCGCAAGGAATTGGCAGGGTCTTCGATCAGCAACGGCACCATCCCGGCCAATATCCAGGACAAGGCCGACAATTTCTTCGACACCAATTTCCCGAGCGGAATGTACGGTACGACCAATGTCGGCTACACGCTGAGCGCCGGCACCGCGACGCAGATGGACGGCGCCGCCACCGCATCTGTGCCGACGACGCTGATGAAGGTCTTCAACGTGCCGCAGATCGATATCGCGGTGAACTGCAGCGCAGAGCTCGATCTTCCCAATATCGACGTCGTCCTCGTGCTCGACATGTCGGGATCGATGAATTCCAACGGCACGACCGGTTCCAAGCGCATTACAGCGCTGAAGAACGCGGTGTTCTCTTTCTACGATGTCGTCATGGCGGCAAAGCCAGCCGGCACGCGGGTGCGGATCGGGATCGTGCCCTACAACGGCGCGGTCAGTGTCGGCGACGAGCTTTTGACGCTCAGCACCACGACAGGCATCGACTATCTCGCCGATAGCTGGGACTACCAGACCCGCGAACCGAAATGGAAACAGGTAAGCAATAACGATGGCGTCGAAGAAGGCGACATCCTGAGCGAAACCAATGTGACAGAACTGCTGCCGCGCCAGCCGAGCCAGCTCGGTTCGGGCAACAGCGCGCATTATCACTGGAACGCGAACAAGAACGCCAAGAAAGACAAGGATTGCTATGACTATGCCGGTCAGAGCTACACGGTCGGCAGCGAAATCTGGGAAATCAACAGCGTAACCTGGGACGATGAGTACTGGGGCGACAAATGGAAAAAGGCCGAAAAGGCTGCTTGTGTCGCCAACATCACCAAGAAAACCATCGCCGGCCCTGATGACGTCAAGCCGGAAACCTTCCGGACCGAGTTCGACAAATATGTCTATCTCGAAAAGGCGATGGATATTTCTGGTTTCAAGACCGGCACCAGCGTGTCGACGCGGACCGGTTCGAATGGCGGCTGGGTTTCCAGCTCCTGGACCAATGGGTGCATCGAGGAACGGCAGACCATCGCCGCTTCGTCCTTCGATCCGCTCCCGACCGGCGCCCACGACCTCGACATCGACCTGGTGCCGGATTCATCGAAGCCCGAGACACAATGGTACCCGATGTGGCCGCAGATCACCTACGATCGCGGCGGCCCCGCGACGCTCGAGACGACGGACGACAAGCCCACGCGCGGCTACAATTGCCCCAATCGTACGCACAAATTGCAGGAATACCTGCTCAACGGCAGCGCACGTAACGCAGACTTCGTGTCGCGCATCAACGCCCTGTCGCCCAAGGGCGGCACGATGCACGATATCGGAATGATCTGGGCCGGTCGCCTGATTTCTCCTGACGGGATCTTCGCCGCCGACAATGCCAGCGCGCCCAACGGCGATCCGATCTCGCGCCACGTGATCTTCATGACCGATGGCGAAATGGGAGCCAGCCCGAGCAACACGACCGCCTACGGCAATTACGACATGGACGGCCGCATGGCAGGGTTCGCAGCCAGCGGCAGCTGGACCGAGAACCAGCTCGCGGCGATCCACAATTTACGTCTCGAAGCCATCTGCAAGGCGATCCGCAACAAGAACGTGACCATCTGGTCGATCGCCTTCGGTTTGCCGCACAGCGCCTATACCCAAGGGTGCGCGACGGGGACCTCGCGGGCGCTGACGGCGGCGAATTCTTCCGAACTCGATTCCCGCTTCCGTGACATCGCCGGTTCGATTGCCGAACTGCGGCTGGTGAACTGACGGGGTCGCCATGCGCAGGACATCGCTTCTCAAGAGAATCGCGCGCCGCGAAGACGGCGTGACGATCATCGAATTCGCCTTCGCGATGCCGGTGTTCGCCGTCATCCTCATGGCGCTGTTCGACCTCGGCTTCCAGATATACGCGCAGTCGATCGTCCAGGGCGCCGTGCAGGAAGCGGCGCGCGCTTCGACGCTGGAGAGCGGGGGCTCAAACAGTGCCGCACTGGACGACACCGTGCGCAAGAACGTGCAGACTGTCATCCCCGGGGCAACGCTTACCTTCACGCGCAAGAACTACGCCAATTTCGAGGATGTCGGCATTCCCGAAGACTTTACCGATACGTCCGGATCGGAAGACGGCATTTGCAATAACGGCGAACCGTTCGACGATGTGAACGGCAACGGCGTATGGGATGCGGACCGCGGGGCCGACGGCCTGGGCGGGGCGCGCGATGCCGTTCTCTACGGTGCCAGCGCCAGTTTCGAACGGGTGTTCCCGTTCCACAGCTTCGTGCCGGGTATGAGCAAGGATGTCGTCATCGAAGGGGCCACAGTGCTGCGCAACCAGCCTTATAACGAGCAGGGCGATCGCGATCCGGTCGTCCTGAATTGCCCGTGATGAGGCCGGGGTCGCACAGCTTTTTGCGCCGGATACATGCGCTCTGCCGCATCGTCCGCGACACGCGCGGCGTGGCGTTGGTCGAATTCGCATTCATTTCGCCGATCATCCTGCTGATGGGCGTCGTCGGTATCGAGATGGCGAACCAGGCGGTGGTCAACATGCGGATCAGCCAGGCGGCAATGCATATCGCCGACAACGCCTCGCGCATCGGCGACCGCGATTCGCTGGTCGCGCAGAAAATCTACGAAGGCGACATCAACGATCTCTTCATCGGCGTGGGGATCCAGGCCGGCAACGGCATCGACCTGTTCGAGAACGGCCGTATCGTCCTGAGCAGCCTCGAACGGAACGGCGACGGCGGCCAGACAATCAAGTGGCAACGCTGCATGGGCAAAAAGGTCGTCGGCTCTTCCTATGGCGGCGAAGGGACCGGCGCGACGGGAACGGGTTTTCCCGGGATGGGCGAGAGCGGCAAGGAACTGCAGGCCGGATCGGGCGAAGCGATCATGTTCGTGGAAATCGAATACGATTACCAGCCGCTAGTCAACAACACGCTGACCAGCAAATTCCTGCCCGCCGCAGCGATCCGCAGCGAGGCCGCGTTCAACGTCCGCAACGCCCGCGATCTTTCGGGCATCCACCAGCGCTCAGGCTCGTCCTCGCCGGTGTCCGCATGCTCGAAATATGAATCGATTTGAGGAGGGGTCCGTGAATCCGAAAACTTCACTCATGCTTGTGGCCGCCGTCCTGCTCGTTGTCGCCAGCATGATGCAGCAAGAAGGCCAAGTTTCGCAGATTGCGAGTATGGATAGCGGAGAGCTCCGCCAACGCGCGGCCGTGGCCGACGACATGAGCGGGTTCACCCCGGACAACGAGCTCGGTCCGAAAGACGATGACGCTCTCGAAGACGAACCGGAGCTGTATGAGGATGAAGCAGGCAGCACCGGTACCACCATCGCCCCCGGCAACGCACGATTGGCGAGCGCGGACCCGTCGACGCCCCCTGCCATTTCGGACTTTTCCTGGGCGGCGACACAAGCCAGAACCACCGCCAGGCCGGTGACCCGTCCCGCTCATCACGACCTTGCGCCGGGCGAGATGACTTCGGGCTTCAGCCCCACGCTCGCCAGCCGGTGAGCGCGGCCGGAGGGCTCAGCCCGCCAGCATTTCCTCGATCTGCACCAGCCGTTCCTTGCCGAAGAACATTTCGTCTTCGCCGCCGGTGTCGACGTAGAACGTCGGGATGCCGAAGGCGCCGCGATCGACGGCGGACTGTGTATTGTCGACCAGCTGCTGCTTGATCGCCGGATCCTGCGTCTTGGCGAGGAGCTCTTCGGCGTCGAAGCCGGCATCACTGAGGCCCCTGCCGATGGCGGCGGGATCGTCAACCGGTACGCCCTCTTCCCACAGCATCGGCAGCAGCGTCTCGACCAGCCTGACCCGTTCCTCGCCCTCGACCGCCAGCAGCATGCGCTGGAGAGTGACCGAGTTGAACGGGAATTGCGGGTGCAGGCGGTATTTGTCGAAGCCGTGCCTGTCGATCCAGCGACGCATTTCGAGCAGGGAATACTCGACCTTGCCCTTCACATCCTTGTCGCGGATCATCGGCGGCGCGTTGCCCGTCAGCTTATGCATCCCGCCTAGGAATACCGGTGTGACCACCAGTTCCGCCCCGGTCCGCGCGACGAGATCGCGCAGCGGATACCATGCAAGATAGCCGTTGGGGCTGACGAAATCGAAGATGAACTCGACGGTTTTGGTCATGCAGGTCGCCTTTCGAAAAGGGAGCTATAAAGTCCCTTTCGGCTTGCCGGAAACTTGTCGCCCCCGCAACGTTGCAGATATATGACAGAACTGTTCGCATCGCTTCGACCCGACACGATGACCTGGCTCGACGTGGCGTTGCGCGTCGGCATGGCAGCGCTGCTCCCATTCCTGATCGGGCTGGAACGCTTTCTGCGCCGCAAGCCGATCGATTTCAGGCCGTTCGTCATCATCTCGCTGGCGGCATGCGGCCTGCTGATCGGTTCGATCGAGTTGTTGCAATCGCAAAGCGACAAGCAAGCACAGATCGATCCGACCCGGGTGATCGAGGGCGTGATCACCGGCATAGGGTTCATCGGCGCCGGCGCGATGTTTCGGCGTGGCGACTTCGTCCAGGGCGCCGGATCGGCAGCCGCCATCTGGTGCGCCGGGGCTATTGGCGTCATTTGCGGCATGGGCGAAGTCTGGTTGGCCGCCATCGTTGCAGGCGGCGTGCTGCTCCTGCTGATTGCGAGCGCTCCCTTCACCGAGCGATGGGATCCGGATGGTGGAGAAGCAACCGGCGAACAATCGGATTAGCGACGACCTCAGCGTACTCGCATCATCTCTTGTTGCAACTCATTCTCATTCGCATTAGATCGCAGGCGAAGGAGAGATTCGTGCCCGGGAACAATCGCAACCCCCGCCCCGCATCGTGTTGTCTCCCGCTGCCGCTGCCCCGCGATCCGTCGCGCAAGGTGCTGGTGCTGCTGGCCCGCAAGATGGCGATTTACGGGCTGCGCGATGCATCAGCGACGATGCTCGCAATGCAGGTTTTCGGCAGCGGGTTTCGCCGGCCGCTCGCGCTGTTGCGATGCTTCATGCACGAGGTCGCGACATGTTCGAACCGCAATATCAGCGTCGCCCCGTGCTGCGCGCCGCGCATGACGCGGGACGAAGCGCTGCTAATCGACGCGCTGGCGACCGCCGACTTGGCGAGCCTTGCAGCCCTGACCGACAATGACGATTGCGGGCGCGCACTGACCGTCGCGCTTGCCCTGCGGGAGGAGATCGACGTGCTGGAGAGGCGGATGCTGTCCGCGCGCTAAAGACCGGCCGCCGCGAACGCTTGGTCGAGATCTTCCCTCAGATCCTCGATATCCTCCAGCCCCACATTGATGCGGAGGAGACCCTCGGTCACGCCCATGTCCGCACGCGCTTCTGCGCCCATATTGGCGTGGGTCGTGCTGGCCGGGTGGCACATGAGGCTGCGCGCATCGCCGATATTGTTGGAGATATCGACCAGCGCGAGCGCATCGAGCACGGCGAAGGCGGTGGAGCGGCTGCCGACATCGAAAGCGAAGATCGGGCCGGTCGCGCGCATCTGCTTCATCGCGAGATCGTGGCGCGGATGGCTAGGCAGGCCCGGGTGGAGCATCGTGCCACCGGCTTTGCGCACCCGATCCTCCATGAACTCGCCGAGTGCGACAGCATTCTCGCTCTGCTTCATGGCGCGCAGCTCGAGCGTTTCGAGCCCCTTGTGCACCACCCAGGCATTGAAGGGCGAAAGGTTCGGCCCGGTGTTGCGCTGGAACGGCAACAGGACTTCGTTGATCCACTCCTCGCTGCCGCACACCGCACCGGCGAGCACGCGGCCCTGCCCGTCCATCAGCTTGGTCGCGCTGTAGGCGATCACGTCGGCCCCGAAGTCGAGCGGCTTTTGCAGCACGCTGGTAGCGAAAGCGTTGTCGACCACGGTGGTGATGCCGTGCGCCCGGGCGAGGTCGCAGACATGCTGCATGTCGACCACGTCGAGCGTGGGATTGGCGGGAGTCTCGAAGAAGAAGACATTGGTGTTGGGCCGGATCGCGGCCTCCCAGGCATCATTGTCGGCGCTGTCGATAACCGTCGTCTCGATCCCGAAGCGCGGGCACAAGTGATCGACCAGCCAGCGGCACGAGCCGAAGGCGGCCTTGGCCGAAACGATGTGATCGCCGGTCGATAGCTGGCACAGCAGGGCGGCGGTCATCGCCGCCATGCCGCTCGCCTGCGCGCGGCAGGCCTCGGCCCCTTCCATCAGCGCGATGCGCTCTTCCAGCATGGCGACGGTGGGGTTCTGCAGACGCGAATAGGTCATGCCCTCGGCATCGCCGGCGAAGCGGTCCGCCACGGTCCGCGCATCGTCGTAGGTGTAGCCGGAGGTGAGGAACAGCGCTTCGCTGGTCTCGCCGTGTTCGCTGCGCCAGGTGCCGCCGCGCACCGCCTGGGTGGCAGGGCGCCAGTTGCGGGTGACGGAACGGTCGGTGCCGGTAGTCTTCTTCATGCCATGCCGCTTACGCAGCGAGCGGGCGGGCGGCAAGCGGCGCGCGCTTTAGGTGCGGCAACGGCAGGTTGCAGCGAAGCGCGGGCTAGTCACGACGCGCATAGAAAAAGGGCGGGACCTCGCGGCCCCGCCCTCTCGATAGTGTAGCCGGTGCTTACGGGCTGTCGGGATCGTCATCATCGGCGATGATGATGATGCCCGCGATGACTGCAGCAGCCGCAAGGATTGCGATCAGGATGCCGTTCTCACCTTCAAGCTCGCTCGTTGCTTCGACCGGGGCCGAAACGCGATCGGCCGAAACGGCCGATGCAGCAACAGGAGCCATGGCAGCTGAGAGTGCGGCGATGCCGAGAGCCATGCTCTTGAGTTTCATATTATTACTCCAATTCAAGTATTTAGGTACCTAAGTGCGACCCGTCGACCTATTGTCACGAGAGGCTCTCACGGCCTCTTCAAATCGCATCAAGCATACGCATCCGCCTACGTCTAGGATAATTGCGACGAAAAGATGGCGAAAGCGATGAATTGGGCAAGTTATTAGCTGGGCCGCGACACGCTCTCCCCGGTGATCGGTCCACGGCAGAAAGCGCAGCTTTCCCGCTCAGTCGAATATCTCCGCTGCAGAACGCCCTATTTTTCCGCGTCCGACGGCATCGAGCATCTGTGCGCCCTCGATCAGCGTCAACACCTGGCGCGCGCCGTCCGCCGGGTCGGGATCGTCCGGTGGCAAATGCTCCTCGACCCATTGCAGGAGGCGGTCCATGATCCGACCGGCGGCATCGAGATAGGCGCCCTCGCCGCGCGCGCAGCCAGCGACAACATGCCACCAAAACCCGAAGAACGGCCGGAATTCCGGCTGTGCGGTACTATCCATGACGCTTTCGAAACAGGCCTTGCGGCTTTCCGCCCTCCCCATGGGGAAGGCCTCGTCGAGCATCAGTGTGAAGAGGCCCGCCAGATGGTCGAGCAAGGCGGCCACCAATGCATCCTTGCTACCGAAATGATAGATCAGCATGCGATCACTCGTACCGGCAGCCTTGGCCAGCGGTCGCAGGCTCAGCCCCACCAGACCGTGTTCGAGGACATGGGCAGCCATCGCCGGAAGCAAGGTTTCGCGGGACATTGCGGATCTGGCCATGCGGGTCTTGTAGCGACTGCTACATAACGCTACAAGTGTAGCACCTGCTACATCCGACTCGGAGCTGAGCCATGGACACCTTCACCCTTCTCTTCCTGATCGGCGCGGCGCTGGTCGGCCCGATCCTGATCTATATCGTCGTCAATCGCGAGCCGACCGGCTCGCCCCTGGCTGCCGCCGGCCTCTCGATCGCCTTCGCTCTGTTCACCGCATTCACCATCGCACGCGAAGGCGTGGGGCAGGTCATTGCCAACCATAACCTCAACTACTGGGGAACGCAGGTCTGGTACGACCTGCTGATCGCGGTCAGCATCGCGCTGTTCTTTATCCTGCCCCGGGCGCGTGCGGCGGGGATGCATGTGGTGCCGTGGACAATCTTCGTTGCGCTCACCGCCAGCATCGGACTGCTGGCCATGGTGGCGCGGCTGTTCTGGCTCGAACGCCATGCCGCCCGCACTGCCTGATTCGTTCCGCGCATAAAAAACGGAGCCCCACTGGGAGGCTCCGTTCAGGCTTCTTAGGTCCTTTATGGTATCTGGTATAGGCCGCGATCAGGGGCTTTGGGGATCGTCGTCGTCCGTCAGCAGCAGGATCGCCATGCCGGCGCCGGCCAGCGCGAGAATGATGAAGGCGGGTCCGATGCCGCCGTCGAGCTCTTCCGCGTCTCCGACCGGTGCGGCCGTGCGGAGAGTCGATTGCGCCGCGATCGGGGCGGCGACCAAACCGGCGGCGGCGCCGGCGAATACAAGCGATTTCATTAGTTTCATTGATGTTTTCTCCATGTCCACGCCCCGAACGGCTGTCGGGCGATTAAGTTCCTAGAACGATAAACCTTTTTGCAGCGCCTGGGTAGCCCTATTCCGCACCCGGCTCGGGCGACGTGAAAACGATGGCCAGCGCAACGAGCACGACTGCGCCCAGCGCGGCCAGGCCCGAAGCGTCGGCCTCCTGCTGCTCTGCCTGCGCCGCATTCATCGAACCGCGCGCAACGCTCTGCGTGGCGAGCGGCATCAGCAGCACACAGGCTATGGCGACGAGGATGGTGAGGCGTTTGGTAAGTTCCATAGTCTTTCCAGCGATCTAGCGCGACCGGGTCAGGGGAAAGACGCCGCCGCGCCGGTTTTGTTCCCTGCGCTGGCGATCGGCACGGATGCGACACGACCAAGTGTGTCGCCAACGCGCCCGATCCGCACTTGCGCGAGCGATTCGGCCACAGTAACGCCTGCGACCATCATGCTGTCGGCGCCCGAACGATCACCCGATCCCCTGATGCCGACGCTGGCACTGGTGTGGCTCTTCCTCGCGCTGGCGCTATGGCAGATCCAGGTCCCCTCGATCGCCTATTTCGACGAAGTGCATTACCTGCCGGCGGCCCGATCGATGCTGGAGGGCGGTGTCTGGCTAAATTCCGAACACCCGCCGCTGGGCAAGATCATCCTCGCCATCGGGATCGCGCTGTTCGGCGACACGCCGCTTGGATGGCGCATCTTTCCGGCGCTGTTTTCAGGACTGGCCCTTTTCGCTTTTTCGCGTGCGTTGTGGGAGGCGAGCCGCAGCCGCTTCGCCACCCTCGCCTATACGTGGTTGCTGGGCACCGGCTTCTTCCTGCTGGTGCATGCGCGCATCGCCATGCTCGACGGGATCATGGTCGGCTTCTTCGCCGTCGCGCTGTGGCAATGCGCCCGCGCGGTGCGCGCGCCGGAAGAAGGCCGCAAGCGCCTCATTATCGCAGGCCTCGCATTGGGCGCGGCCATGGCGACCAAGTGGAATGCCGCCCCGCTTGCCGTCGTGCCTGGGCTGACGTTCTTCGTCGTCCGGCTGATGGCGGGCAGGCGGCGCTTGCTTCTGAGCCGACGCGGCGGGCCCGTGCCCGGCGTCAGCCTGCTAGAGGCCGCGCTCTGGCTCGGCCTGCTCCCGCTCGCCGTCTATGCCGCCAGCTTCGCGCCTCTGCTGTGGGCATCCGAAAACCCTTTCGGGGACCGGGGTCTCGTCGCGATCCAGGCGATGATGCTGGAGATGCAGCAGAGCGTGAAGGAGCCGCACAATTACCAGAGTACCTGGCACCAGTGGCTGCTCAACCTGCGCGGCATCTGGTACCTTTACGAGGAGGTCGACGGGGCACAGCGCGGCGTCTTGCTGATCGGCAATCCGCTGACCATGCTGGTGGGCCTGGCGGCGGTACTGTGGACCGGCTGGGCCGCCGTTCGCCACAAGCGGATGGATGCGCTCGCGGTCTATCTGCTCTTTATACTGAGCCTCGGTTTCTGGATCTTCGCCGCCAAGCCGATCCAGTTCTACTATCACTATTTCCTGCCGAGCTGCTTCCTGCTCGCCGCCCTCGCCCTGGCGCTGGACGAGCTGCGCGACAGGGGTTGGCCGAAAGTCAGTTATGGCGTGCTGGTCGCGAGCGCGGCGCTGTTCGCTTTCTTCTTTCCGATCCTGACCGCCATGCGGTTGAAGGCATCGGGCAGCTTTCTGACCTGGGCCTGGATCGACGGCTGGCGCTAGAAACGCCCCCAGACGAACCGGCTGGACAGCGCATAATTCCAGACTGCACCGATCACGATCCCCGCCAGCGCGGCGAGCGCCCAGAAGAGTCCATTAGCCTCGAGCCAGGAGGCCAGCGCGATATTGGCCAGCGCACCGACGGAGCAGGTCAGGCAGAAGCCGATCCAGCCCCTTAGCAGTTGCGCCGTGCCCTTCAGCCGCTGGTCGCGGTAGGTCAGCCAGTTGTTGAGCCAGAAATTGAAGGTCATGGCGGTGAAGGTCGCCACCGCCTGCCCGAGCGCGAAGCCACTGCCGAGGAGCAGGAGCAGGAGCGCCAGTACGCCCATGTGGACGCCGACGCCGAGCGCGCCGACAGTACTGAAAAGCATGAAGCGCGTCGGGACGATCTGGCCGAGATAGCGCTCGTACAAACCGACTAGGAATTCGAAAGCGACCGCGCGGTCGAGCTTGCTTTTGCCAGCGCGCCGCTCGCCGAATTGCAGCGGCACTTCGGCGACGCGCAATGGCTCGGGCGCAACCGAGAGGATGTCGAGCAGGATCTTGAAGCCGATCCCGGCCAGTCTGGGCGCAAGGTCGCGCACGCGCTGGGTTTCCAGCAGGAAATAGCCGCTCATCGGATCGCTGAGCTCGGTCCGCGTGAGACGACGGGCCAGCGCATTGGCTAGCCGCGAGCCTTTCTCGCGGCGCTCGCTGGAAAGTCCGGCCGCCGTGCCGCCCGCCAGAAATCGGCTCGCCACCACGACATCGGCGCTGCCGCTGCGCACGGTTTTAAACATATTGGGCAACAGCGCGGGATCGTGCTGGTGGTCGGCGTCCATCACAGCGATGTAAGGCGCGGCGGTGGCGCAGGCGCCTTCGATCACGGCGCTGGCGAGCCCTCGCCGCCCGATCCTCTGGATCACCCGCACGCGGCTGTCGGTGCGCGCCAGTTCGCGTGCCGCCTCGGCGGTGCCGTCCGCGCTGTTGTCGTCGACAAAGATCGCTTCCCACGCGATGTCGCCCAAGACGGCGTCGAGCCGATCGACCAGCGGCGCGATATTCTCGCGTTCGTCGAGCGTGGGCAGGATGATGGCGAGGTCGAGCATCGGCCCGGCGCCTTAAAGCTGTTCCAGCACCGCGTCAGCTATTTCCTCGGTCGAAGCGCTGCCACCGAGATCCGCGCCGAAAATGCCGTCGCGCACTGTCGCGCCGACTGCCGCTTCGATCCGCTCGGCCTCGGCTTCCCTGCCGAAGCTGTGCCGCAGCATCATCGCCGCCGAGAGGATCGCGGCGAGTGGGTTGGCCTTGCCCTGCCCGGCAATATCGGGCGCGCTACCGTGGATCGGCTCGTAGAGGCCAAAAGTGCCGTGCGCGGTTTGCCGCTCACCCAGCGAAGCGCTGGGCAGCAGGCCGATCGAGCCGACGCACATGCTGGCCTGGTCCGACAGGATGTCGCCGAACAAATTGCCGGTGACGATGACGTCGAATTGGCCCGGCGCGCGCACCAATTGCATGGCGGCATTGTCGACATAAAGATGATCGAGCGCGACGTCGGGATAGTCGGTCGCCACTTCGATCATCACGTCGCGCCACAGCTGGCTCGTCTCGAGCACATTGGCCTTGTCGACGCTGGTCAGTTTCTTGCCGCGCCCTTGCGCCGCGCGGAATGCGGTGTGGGCGATCCGGCGGACCTCGTCTTCGGCATAGGACATTATATCCCAGCCTTCGCGCCGCCCGTCTTCGGTCCGGCGCTGGCCCTTGTCGCCGAAATAGACATCGCCATTGAGCTCGCGCACGATCAGCAGGTCGATCTGGCGGGCGACTTCAGGGCGGAGCGCGGAATGCTCTTCCAGCCCCGGAAAGAGCGTCGCCGGGCGAAGGTTTGCAAAGAGGCCGAGTTCGGCCCGCAAGCCCAGCACCGCCTGTTCGGGGCGGAGCGCACGCTCCAGCCCATCGCACGAAGAATCGCCGACTGCGCCGAACAGCACCGCATCCGCCTCGCGCGCCATGTTGAGCGTCTCGTCGGGCAGCGGTTGGCCGTGCTTGCGGTAGGCGGCGGCACCGACATCGCCTTCGAACAGCACCAGCCCAGGCAGGCCCAGCGCCTCCAGCACGCGCACCGCCTCGCGGGTCACTTCGGGGCCGATGCCATCGCCGGGAAAAACCGCTATTTTCATGGAACTGCCGCCCTTCCTTCAGACCATCTTGCGCAGCCGTGCCAGCAATTGCTCGCGCGCCGCCAGCGTGTCGCCGCGCCGGTCGGCTAGCAAATAGCGCTGCAAGGGATCAGCCAGTTTTTCCATCGCCGACAATACTTCGGCTAGCTCGCTCGCCTCGGGCTTAACCCCGCCATAGCCGAGTTCGCGCAACAGCAGCGCTTCATAGGAGAGCAGCGCCGGCGCCCAGCCGCGCGCCGAGGGCGCCTGGCACACCGCATCAAGAAGCGCGACCAATGCGCTGTAAAGATTGGGATATGCGTTGCGCTCGGGCAGCGCGGTGGCGGTCAGCGCGGTGGCCCACTGGATGGCGGCGGCGGGCAGAGGCTCGCTCAGCCAGGGCCCGCGGCTCTCGACCAGTTCCAGCTTGGCGAAGGGCAACTGGCTGTCGGACTTGGCGCGCAGTTCCAGCTCGACGAGATTGCCCGGGATCACCACCGGCCTGAGCTGCCTCCCGCGCCCACCGGCGACATAGCCCGCAACCATGCCGAATTCCTCGGTCAGCAGCCGGGCGATCACAGCCGTCTCCCCATGCGGGCGAGCGGCAAGCAAAATGGCGGGGGCGCGCAGGTTCAGGGCCACGCGAACAAACCCACTTGCGTCATCCCCGCGAAGGCGGGGATCCAGCTCGCTTTGTCCTCTGTCAGAAAGAAGCTGGACCCCGGATCAAGTCCGGGGTGACGAATCATTTTTGCTTCGCCTCGAGCGCTTCGATGCGCTTCTTGAGCGCTTCGTTCTCGTCGCGGGCTTTGGCCGCCATCGCCTTGACCGTGTCGAATTCCTCGCGGCTGACGAAGTCGATCCCGCCCATCGCTTCGCGCACCCGCTCACGCGCGCTCTCGCGCGCTTCGCGGCCCATGCCGGCGAAGGTACCCGCGGCTCCGTTGATGAGCTTGACGAAATCGGCGATGGCTGGGTTCTTGCTTTGCATGGGTGGTTATTTGGTCGCTCGGCCCTGCAAACGCAAGCGCGCCTATTCCCCGAACTCGATCACCTGCGCCGCGCCATCGTCCCTGCTGATGCCGCTGGCTTCGGGATTGAGCTGCAGGAATTGGTAATTGAGCACGGTCGCGAACAGCACCCACGCCAGATAGGGCAGCAGCAGCACCGCCGCGAGCTTGCGGACCTTCCAGAACAGCACGATCGTTACCAGCAAGGCCACATCGAGCGCGATGATCGTTGCAAGGCCATAGTCGATCCGCTGCAACCCGAAATACACCGGGGTCCAGGCGAGATTGAGTACGAACTGCACCGCGAAGGCAACGATCGCCGCCGTCCGGCCCCGCGCGCCCCAGGCCGACAAGACCAGCGCGAGCGCGAGCCCCATGAGCAAATACAGGATCGGCCACACAATCCCGAACAGGTAGGCTGGCGGATTGATCGCGGGCTTTTCGAGCGCGGCATACCACGGATTGCCGGGGCCGCCGGGGGTGAACTGCTGGGTCAGGAAGGCGAGCAGGAACACGGCGGGCACGGCGAACAGCGCCCAGCGAATGAAGCTCGCGCGCAATTGCGCCTTTGAAGCCAGCGTGCTCATCAGCCCTCTCGATTGCCGAATCTCGTGCGACCGTCGCGCCGCTGTTTGCCTAGGTGCGCGGGGCATAGCAAGCAGCGCTGCGCCATATCCCGCGCCAAACGCACAGCCTGTCCCTTATCGAGCCGCCCGCCGCGCTATTCGCCCATGCGCCGGGCGGCGATCAGGAACTCGACATTGCCTTCCGGCCCGGTGATCGGACTTTCGACGATGCCTTTCACGTGCCAGCTCTCTCCTTCGAGCCAGCCGCGCACGTCGTCGCAAACCCGGGCATGCAGCGACGGGTCGCGCACCACGCCGCCCTTGCCCACTTCATCGCGCCCGACCTCGAACTGCGGCTTTATCAGCGCGACCAGCTGGCATTGGGTCTCGGCCAGCGCGAGCGGTACTTCGAGCACTTTGGCAAGGCCGATGAAGCTCGCATCGCACACGACCCAGCTATAGGGCTGCGGGATCATCTCGCGCGTGAGGATGCGTGCGCTGGTTTGCTCCATGACGCTCACGCGCTCGTCCTGCCGCAGCTTCCACGCCAGCTGGTTGGTCCCGCTGTCGACCGCGATCACATGCGCGGCGCCGTTCTTGAGCAACACATCGGTGAAACCGCCGGTCGAGCTGCCGACATCCATCGCCGTGACGCCCGCAGGATCGAGCTCGAAGTGCTCCAGCGCGTGCGCCAGCTTGAGCCCGCCGCGACTGACCCATGGATGGTCGCGCCCGCGCACTTCGACCGGCGCGTCCTCTGGCAGTTGCTGGCCCGGCTTCGCGATCTTCGTCTCGCCGGAGAACACGATCCCCGCCATCACCAGCGCCTGCGCGCGGGTGCGGCTTTCGGCGAGCCCGCGGGCCACCAGCAATTGGTCGATACGCTGTTTGTTCGGCATGGGGCGAGACGGGCTCGTGCGATTTTCCTTGGACCCATCGGCGGTTAGCGCGCATTGGTGAAGCATGCAAAGCCGACTGACTCATATGATCCGCTATCCCGTTCTTGCCGGCGCGCTGGCCCTCGCCTGCTGCGCCCCGCCGCCTCCGCCGCCCGCGCCCGTGCCGCCGGCGGTGCAACGGCCTGCGCCGACGCCCACGCCGCCAGTCGTGCAGGCGCCCGTTTACGACAATTGGCTCGACGCCCCGCAGACCGAGGGGACGTGGACCTATCGCGAGCGGCCCGACGGCGGCTTTGCGACCTTCGGCCCGGTCGGCGACCCGGCTCTGTTCGGTATCGAATGCAGCCGCTCCGCGCGCAGCATCCGGCTGGTGCGCACCGCGCGCGCGACCGGGGACGCGCCGATGCGCATCCGCACGGAGACGACCGAACGTATGCTGAGCGCGCGCCCCAACCCGTCGGGCACGCCGACCATCGTCGCCAGCGTGCCTGCGAACGATCCGCTGCTCGATGCCATCGCCCTGACGCGCGGCCGCTTCGCCGTCGAAGCAGCCGGCACGACGACGCTCTACCTCCCCGCCTGGGCCGAGGTCACGCGTGCGATCGAGGATTGTAGGTGAGATTTCCGAGTGCGGACACGCTTTCGGAAAGCAAACATACTGACGTGGGAAAACTTTATTTCAAGTCTTGTTTTCGTGTCCGCAACGACTCAGATTGGTCCATGAGTTCCACGGCGCACGCGGTACTCGGCCCCCGGTGAAACGGTGTGGGTCTTGCTTCATAGCTTGAAAGGAGGTGATCCGATGTCTCATGGTTCAGTTGCGAGGTCGGTGAAATTCCGCACGGAGCATATTCGGTAACATTTCCTTGGCCGAGTAAGGCTTTGTGAGCGGCATTTCCGGCCGCTGACCATGTTAGGGGCGATCCACCGACGGGCTGGATCGCCCTTTTCATTTGAACCTTTGTTTCATGCAGCCACATCCGTGGCTGCGTCCTCGAGGCTATTCCTTCGCTGCGCTGCGGGCCCCTACGGACGGGCGGTCGCCCTTGCGGCCCCTCCGCCGGGGCCGTGCTCCGCGACCAAGCCAAAAGCGCAATTAGAACCTAGGTCACTACCGTGTGGCGGAGCACGGGCCGCGACCAGCGGCCCGCAAGCGCGACTGCGCGCCCGGAGGGGTGGCCCCGCAGGGGTCGGGCCCCCGGAGGATAGCCAAGTGCGCGGATGCGCACGCCGGCGCTTGAGGCCCAACAAAAGACTCCTCGCCCAAATCCTCCCGCTCCCCAACCAACACCCTTGTCCAATCACCCGCCGGACATTATCCGCGCACACCATGCAATTCACAAGCGTTCCCCACCCTGCCCCGACGCACGAAAACGTCCGCAAGGCGGCGATTGCCGATCCCGGTTTCGGCACGGTGTTCACCGATCACATGGTCACTGTCGACTATGACGAAGCGAAGGGCGGCTGGCACTCTGCACAGATCGGCCCGCGCGAAGCCATCGCGCTCGATCCGGCGGCAAGCGTGCTGCACTATGCGCAGGAAATCTTCGAAGGGATGAAGGCGTACCAGCACCCGGACGGCGGCCTGGCGCTTTTCCGGCCGGAGGAAAACGCGCGCCGCTTCAACGCCAGCGCGCGCCGCATGGCGATGCCGGAGATTCCGGAAAAGCTGTTCCTCGATGCGGTGAAGCTGGCGGTCGAGACCGATGCCGATTGGATGCCGCCGGTCGAAGGCGGCACGCTTTATATCCGGCCTTTCATGTTTGCTTCGGAAGCATTCCTCGGCGTGCGGCCGGCCAAGCAGTACAAGTTCGTCGTGATCCTCGTCTCCTCGGGCAATTACTTCAAGAACGGTGTGAACCCGGTGCATATCTGGGTCGCCCAGGATTATGTCCGCGCCGCCCCCGGCGGCACCGGCGCGGCCAAGACGGGCGGCAATTACGCCGCATCGCTCGTCCCCCAGGCCGAGGCGATCGCACAGGGCTGCGACCAGGTCGTCTTCCTCGACGCGATCGAGCACAAATGGGTCGAGGAACTGGGCGGCATGAACCTGTTCTTCGTGCGGCAGGACGGCAGCGTCATTACCCCGCCGCTGACCGGTACGATCCTGCCCGGCATCACCCGCGACAGCCTGATCGCTATGCTGCGCGAAGAGGGGCTGGAGGTGCGCGAGGAGCCCTATTCGATCCAGCAATGGCGCGAAGAGGCCGAGAACGGCATGCTGCTGGAAACGCTCGCCTGTGGCACGGCAGCCGTGGTCACGCCGGTGGGCAAGGTGTCCTCCCCTGATGGTTCGTTCGAAATCGGCACCGGCGGCATCGGCCAAATGGCGCAGAAGATGCGCGAGCGGCTGGTCGGCATCCAGACCGGCGAAGTAGCCGACACGCACGGCTGGGTAGTGAAGGTCTGATCTTCATGTCGGGCCACCCGCCCATTACCGTTGCCGCGCTCTACCAGTTTACGCGCTTCGACGATCCCGCTTCGGTCCGCGCACCGTTGCTCGCCGCATGCGAAGAAGCGGGGATTAAAGGCACGCTGTTGCTCGCGCGCGAGGGGATAAATGGGACGATTGCGGGGTCGCATAATGGTATCGGAGCAGTGCTCGGCCACATCCGCCAGCTGCCTGGATGCGCCGGTCTTGAGGTCAAGTTCTCCGGCGCCGACGAGCTGCCCTTCCACCGCATGAAGGTCCGCCTCAAGCGCGAGATCGTGACCATGGGGGAGCCCGATATCGATCCCACGCTCAGCGTCGGGCACTATGTCGATCCGCATGACTGGAACGCGCTGATCAGCGATCCGGACACCGTGGTGATCGACACCCGCAACGATTACGAAGTCGCCGCCGGGACATTTCGCGGCGCGGTGGATCCCGAGACCAAGAGCTTTCGCGACTTCCCCGAATGGTTCCGCGCCCATCGCGCCGAGTTGGAAGGCAAGAAGGTCGCCATGTTCTGCACCGGCGGCATCCGCTGCGAGAAATCGACCAGCTTTCTGCGCCAAGAGGGGATCGAGGATGTCTATCACCTCAAGGGCGGCATCCTCAAATACCTCGAAGCCGTGCCCGAGGAAGAAACGCTGTGGGACGGCGAATGCTTCGTTTTCGACGAGCGCGTCACGGTAAAACACGGGCTGGAACAAGGCACCCACGCCCTGTGCCGCGCCTGTCGCCGACCGGTCAGCTTGGAAGACCAGCAGTCACAAGCCTATGAAGAAGGCATCAGCTGCCCCGCCTGCATCGACGAACGCGACGAGGCCCAGCGCGCCCGCTATCGCGAACGCCAGCGGCAGGAGGAACTGGCGAGGAAGCGTGGCGCCGCGCATGTCGGGGCGGAATTTCCGCCGGGAGAATGAGCAAATTGCCGATCCTCTACAGCTTCCGCCGCTGTCCCTATGCCATGCGGGCGCGGATGGCGCTGTGGATCGGCGGCACAACCTGCGAACTGCGCGAGGTCAAGCTGGCAGACAAGCCTGCGGCGATGCTGGAGGCCTCGCCCAAGGGCACAGTCCCGATACTCGCCTTGCACGATGGCAGAGTGCTGGACGAGAGCCTCGATATCATGCGCTGGGCGCTCGATCAGCGCGACCCGGAAGGCTGGTTGGCCGGTGACGACACGGCGCTGGTCGCCCGCAACGATGGCCCGTTCAAACACCATCTCGACCGCTACAAATACTCCACGCGGCACGATACCGATCCGCTCGAGCACCGCGCAGCGGGCCTCGTGTCCTTGCAAGATCTCGACGCGCGGCTGGAATACCAACCCCAACTTTGCGGGCCAAAGCGCACGCTTGCCGATATCGCGCTATTTCCTTTCGTCCGGCAGTTCGCCAATCACGATCGCGCTTGGTTCGATGCGCTGGACCTGCCGCACCTGCAAAGCTGGCTCGACGGTCATCTCGCTTCCGACCTGTTCGCCGCCATCATGCCGAAGTTTGCGCCGTGGCGAGACGGTGACGAACCTGTCGTCTTCGCCGCCTAGGCCGGGCAATCCGCCAGCCGCTCTCTGAACGTATCGATCAGCCAGCTGGTCGCCGGGCCGGGCGTGGTATCCCGCCGCCAGATCGCGCTGAGTTGGTACCCGGTGCCGGGCTTTTCCGGAAGGTCCAGCGCGACCAGCGCTCCACCGGCCAAATCGCCCGCCACCATCGGGCGGGGCATGTTGCCCCAGCCGATACCCTGCTTGAGCAGCGCGTGTTTCGCGCCGAGATCGCCCAGCCGCCAGCTGAGAGGACTCAGCACGGAAAATTCGCGGCCGTCGGTCAGTTTCGATCGGTCGGTGAGAATGAGTTGCAAGTGCTCGCGGCTCTCGCCCGGCGCGACATCGGAACGCGCCAGCGGGTGATCCGGCGCGGCGACGGGGACGAGTTCGACCTCGCCGATAACTTGCCTTTCCAGCTCGGGGTGGTCGCCGATCACCGGACCGCCGATGGCGAGTTCGGACGAGCGTTCGAGGAGGCATGCGGCAACCGCGCCCAGCCCCTCGACCTGCAATCGCAGCGCCACGGTCGGGAACATGGCCCGAAATTCGCGCAATACCCGCGCAGTCGCTTCGCCGGGGACCATGACGTCCACCACCAGCCCGACATCGCTTTCCAGCCCGGCCTGCAGGCTGCGCGTCTTGGCCAGCAGAGCATCCGCGCGGTCGGCGATGGCGCGCGCTTCAGGTAGCAGGCCGCGCCCGGCTTCGGTCAGCACGGGCTTGCGCGAGCCCTCGCGCTCGAACAGCGTCACGCCGAGCTGGGCTTCCATCTGCGCGATGCCGTAGCTGATCGCCGAGACCGCGCGGCCCATGGCGCGCGCAGCGCCGCCGAAACTGCCCGCCTCTTCCACCGCGAGGAAGATGCGTAGCTGATCGAGGCTCGGCTCGCCGATCTTCATCGTTCGGATTCTCTGAACATTTCGGCGCGTTTTATCTCACTTATCGGATTACCGGACAAGTCCTATTTCGGCGTCACACAAGCACACTCCCGCAGGAGACATGCCATGATCGAATTGCGTCCCTTCAATAGCCTCGGTGCCGCCAACCACGGCTGGCTCGACGCGCATCACCACTTTTCCTTCGCCAACTACCACGACCCGGCGCGGGTCAACTGGGGCAGCCTGCGGGTCTGGAACGACGACACCATCGCTCCCGGCACCGGCTTCCCGACCCACCCGCACAACGACATGGAAATCATCACATATGTCCGCAAAGGCGCCATCACCCATCGCGACAGCATGGGCAATGAAGGCCGCACGGAAGCGGGCGATGTCCAGGTCATGAGCGCAGGCAGCGGCGTGCAGCATTCCGAATGGAACGCCGAGGAGGTGGACACCACGCTGTTCCAGCTATGGATCATCCCCAGCGAACGCGGCGGTCAGCCAAGCTGGGGCGCACGCAAGTTCCCGAAGGATGACCGTGCAGGTTCGTTCGTCCCGCTCGCCAGTGGAGTGGCCAACGACGACGATGCGCTGCCGATCCGCACCGATGCCCGCGTGCTCGGCGCGACGGTGAAGGCGGGCGAGAGCGTCACCTACACCCCGCGCGATGCCTCGCGCCACCTCTACCTCGTGCCTGCCACCGGCAAGGTGAAGGTCGAGGACGTGGAGGCGAAGGCGCGTGACGGTGTCGCCATCACTCGGCAGGACAGCGTCACCATCACTGCGCTCGAGGACAGCGAACTCGTCCTCGTCGACGCGGCCTGACCCCCGGCCTCGCCCTCACCCCCGAGGGCGGGGCATTTCATTTCCAAGCAGGAGAATTTCCATGTCCACCATCCTTCACATCACCGCCAGCATCCGCGGCGACGAATCGATTTCGCGCGCGCTCAGCTCCAAGCTGGTCGAGCGCCTCTCTGGGACCGACACCAAGGTCATCACGCGTGACCTGTCGCAAAACGACATTCCCTATGTCGATGCCGACCGCTTCGCCGCCAACCTGTCGCCCTATACCGAGCGCTCGCCCGAGCAGCAGGAACTGGCCGCCATCGCCGATACGCTGATCGAAGAATTGCAGGCGGCCGATACCATCGTCCTTGGCGTACCGATCTACAACTTCTCCGTCCCCGCCACCGTCAAGGCCTGGGCCGACACGGTCGCCCGCGCGGGCACGACGTTCGAATACACCCCGACCGGGCCGAAGGGTAAGCTGGACGGGAAGAAAGCCTACATCACCGTCGCATCGGGCGGCACGCCGGTCGGCAGCGAAGTCGACTTCATGAGCCCGTGGTTGAAATTCTTCCTCGGCTTCCTCGGTATCTCCGAGGTCGAAGTGGTCGCGACCGCCGACGGCATCATGGGCGAAGGCGGCGAAGAGAAGATCGCCTCCGCGCACAAACAGGTCGAGCAGGTCGCGGCCTGATCGACCCAGCGCAGGCGCCAAGGCCGCGACGTTCCCGCCACCGGGGGCGTCGCGGCTACAGCCTCGGCCGGACCAGCAGCGGCTTGAAGATCGTGCCGCTCGGGCGGACGAGGATGATCGCCACGCCGGCCATGGCGATGGCGGCGCCGATCAGCAGCGGCCAGCCGATCGGGTCGCCCGTCAGCCAGGCGCCGAGCGCAATGGTCAGCAGTGGATTGATCAGCGTCAGCGGCACCAGCAGGTTGGCGTCATGCTCCTGCAGCAACTTGAAATAGGCCGAATGCGCCACGACTGAAACAACCAGTCCGGCAAATAGCACGCATAGTCCGACCAGCAGGGGCTCCGCCCGCACCGCGGCGACCTGTCCCGTTTCCGATCCGAAGGACAGCGGCGCCACCACCACGATCGAGATGACCGCGGCCCAGGCTTGCATTTCGACCGATCCGATGGTGATCTTCTTGAAGAAGACCGAGCCGACCGCGCCGACCAGCACCGACAGGATAATGAAGAGCAATCCGATGCCGCTCTCGCTGCCCGACGGCGAGCCGATCGCGATCGCGACTCCGGCAAAGGCCAGCGCGATGCCGATCCCGCGCCGCCAGCGCACTTTCTCGCCGAGAATGAACATCGCGAAAATCACCGTCAGCGGAGCGCCGGCTAGCGAGACGATCCCCGCTGCGGACGGGCTTGCCGTCTGCAATCCGATATAGAGCAGTGCGAAGGAGCCGCCGCTGATCGACAGGCCAACCAGCAGGACGCGCACCGGATCGGGCGGGATGCGGCGCAGGAAAGGGATCAGCACCACCGCCACCAGCAGCGAGCGCAGCACGGTGTAGAACAGCGGCGGCACGGCGAGATCGTCGACCGCCCATTTGCTGACGATGGTGTTGAAGGCCCAGGCGCAATTGCAGAACAGCATGATTGCGAGGCTCTTGGCATTCATCGCGGGTCAGCTCTCCGGTACGTTGTCTTTTAGCTCGGCCAGCCACACCTCCGCCACCGCATCGCTCGGCGCGCGCCAGTCGCCGCGCGGGCTGAGCGCACCGCCGCTGGAGACTTTGGGGCCATTGGGGAGCGCGCTGCGCTTGAACTGGCTGAACTGGAAGAAGCGCCAGAGGAACTTTTCGAGCCAGTGGCGGATGGTCGCGAGGTCGTAAGCGTTCTTGCGATCCTCGGGGAATCCTTCGGGCCATTCGCCCGCTTCGATATCCTTCCAGGCATGCCATGCGAGGAACGCCACCTTGCTCGGGCTCTGGCCGTAGCGGACGATGTGGTGAAGGAAGAAGTCGTTGAGCTCGTAGGGCCCGATGGTGCTTTCGGTGCTTTGTATCTCGCCGTCCTCACCCGCCGGGACCAGTTCGGGCGAAATCTCGGTATCGAGGATCGCGCCCAGTACCGCGCTGCATTCAGGCACAAATTGCTCGGTCTCGATGGTCCAGCGGATGAGGTACTGGATCAGCGTCTTGGGCACGCCCGCATTGACGCCATAGTGGCTCATGTGGTCGCCTACGCCATAGGTGCACCAGCCGAGCGCGAGTTCGCTGAGGTCTCCGGTCCCGACAACGAAACCCTTATGCTGGCCGGCGAGCCGGAACAGGTAGTCCGTCCGCAGCCCCGCCTGCACGTTTTCGAAGGTCGTGTCGTAAACCGGTTCGCCATCGGCGAAGGCGTGGCCGATATTCTCCAGCATGGTCCGCGCGGTCGGCTTGATGTCGATCTCCTCGGCGGTGATCTCCATCGCTTGCATCAGCTTCCATGCATTCGACTTGGTGTAGTCGGACGTCGCGAAGCCCGGCATGGTGTAGCCGCGAATGGTCGTGCGGGGCAGGCCAAGCCGGTCGCAGGCCTTGGCGGCGACGATCAGCGCGTGGGTGCTGTCGAGACCGCCCGAAATGCCGATGACGAGGCTCTTGGGACCGGTCGCCTTGATCCGCCGCATCAGCGCATCGACCTGGATGTTGAACGCCTCGTAGCAATCTTCGTCCAGCGTCGCGCGGTTGTTGGGCACGAAGGGGAAACGGCGGATCGGGCGCATCAGGCCGGTATCGCCGCCGGTGCCGGCATGCTGGAATTCTATGCGGCGATACCAGTCCTCGGGTCGGCCCTCGTGCTCGGCGGCGTCGCTGAAGGTCTGGTTGCGCATGCGTTCGGCGAGGATACGCTGGATATCGATATCGACCGCGCAGAGCTCGGTATCGAGATCGAAGCGCGTGCTTTGCTTCATCAGCTCGCCCATTTCATAGACGACGCCCTGCCCGTCCCACGACAGGTCGGTCGTGCTTTCGCCGAAACCGCTGGCGGAATAGGCGTAGGCGCAGATCGATCGGGCCGAGCTGGATCGGCAATGCAGGTGGCGATCGTCGGCGCGGCCGATGGTGATCGGACTGGCGGAAAGATTGGCGAGGATCGTCGCGCTTGCCAGTGCCGCCAGCGTGCCCGGCGGATTGGGCGACCAGAAATCCTCGCAGATCTCGATGCCGAAGGTGAATCCCGGCAGGTCGTGCGCGGCGAAGATCAGGTCGGTGCCGAACGGCATTCTCTCACCGTTCAGCGCAATCTCCAGCCCCTGGCAATTGCGGCCATGGGCGAAATGCCGCTTCTCGTAGAATTCGCGGTAATTGGGCAGGAAGCTCTTGGGCACCACGCCCAGCACGCGTCCTCGTGATAGGGCAAGCGCGCAATTGTAGATTTTCCCGTTCCGTCTCAGCGGCGCGCCGATGATGAGCACGGGCGAGAGATCGCGCGTGGCCTGCGCGATTGCGCCGACTGCGGCTTCGCTCGCGTCGAGCATCGCGGTCTGCAGGTGCAGATCGTCGATGGCGTAGGAAGAGACGCACAGTTCGGGATAGACGACGAGATCGACCTCCAGATCATGCGCTTTGCGCGCCTCGGCGATGATGCCGTCGCGGTTGAAGGGCACGTCAGCTGTTCGAACAGCCGGCGTAGCCGTGGCGACGCGGATCATGCCTTGGCGGTGGCGATCGTAGAAGGGATGTGCGGCGTCGCTCATACGGGCTGTGCCTTTCCTGGTGGGGATGTTGTCTTCGGGTCGGGCCTCTTCGAGCCAATCGCCGGGATCGCAGACGCCGAGCGCGGCGAGCCGTTTCTGAACGGGCGGGCGGGCGACCTTGCCCTTGACTTCCCAGCCATAAACCGTGCGGCTAGCCCATGGCTGTGGCGCACCATAGCGCGCACCGAACTCCTCCGCCGAAAGCGGCGGATCGTGGGTTTCGCGAAAGCGGCGGATTTTGGCGCCTGCCTGATGCATGGCGGATCGGTATCCCAAGAGGATACTACGCGGCAAGCAATTCCTGTGCCTTGGGCCCGCGCCGCAGCATTTCGATCAGGCCGCGTTCGTGGCGGGTGAGATATTTGGTGGAGCGCGGCAGTGTTACGCTCTCGCGGAATTCGCCCCAGCCCTCGTCGCGCGAGAGCACGTCGATGATCGCCGGATGGATATAGCTGTTGCGCGCTACCGTCGGCGTATTGCCGAGCTTCTCCGACACTTCGTCCAATAGCGCGCCCATGGCCGGGCGCTTCCTGGCTTGCTCGAGTAGCGAGAAGCCCAGCACGCTCGCATGCCAGGTGCGGAAATTCTTGGCCGAGAATTCCTCACCCATCGTTTCGCGCAGGTAATCGTTCACATCGCCGCTGCCGATCTCGTGACGCTGGCCATCGGCGTCGTAATACTGGAACAGGTGCTGGCCCGGGACATCGCGCGCATCCTCGACCGCGCGCGCGAGCTTTTCGTCCTCGAGCGTCAGTTCGCGCTCCTTGCCACCCTTGCCGACGAAGCGGATATGCACCGTGCTGCCTTCGATCCGCGCATGGCGATCGCGCAGGGTCGAGGCGCCGAAGCTCTTGTTGGTTTTCTTGTAGATCTCGTTCCCGATCCGCACGAAGCCCATGTCGAGCAGCCGCACCACGGCGGCGAGCACGCGTTCGCGGGTCGGGCTAGCGCCTTCGATATCCTCTTCGACACGCCTGCGGATCAGCGGCAGCAATTCGCCGAAGGCCAGGCATTGGTCGAATTTCTCGCCCTCGCGCATGGCACGGAAATCGGGGTGGTAGCGATATTGCTTGCGCCCGCGATCGTCATAGCCGGTGGCCAGGATATGGCCGTTGGGCGCGGGGCAGAACCAGGCATCGCGATAGGCCGGCGGCAGCGCGATGGCGTTGAGCCGCGCCTTTTCCTTCAGGCATTTGATAAGCCGACCCTTGGGATCGTAATAGGCAAAGCCGCGACCCGCACCCTTGCGGCTGATGCCGGGCAGGCTGTCGTCGACATAGATCAGGTCGTCGGGGTGCGTGGCCATGGCGAGTCAACCGACCACCCGCCTCCGCGGTTCCTTCGGTCGGGCACATTCTTGCGCGGCCCTTCGGCCTGGGGTGACGGCTGGCATCGATAGCATACGCACCTGCCCTTGCGCTTGCGGTAACAAACCTCCAATCCCATTCGAAAGGCACCGCAAGAGCGCCGCAACAGGAGCGATACCGAATGGCAGACCCAACCTATACCCCGCCCGAAGTCTGGACCCACGATGCCGAGAACGGGGGCAAATTCGCCAACATCAACCGTCCGACTGCGGGCGCGCGCGAGGAGAAAGACCTGCCGGTTGGCGAGCATCCCTACCAGCTCTATTCGCTCGCCACACCCAATGGGGTGAAGGCCAACATTATCTTCGAAGAACTGATCGAGGCCGGGCACGATCTCGATTACGACGCGTGGATCGTCAACATCGGCGAAGGCGAGCAATTCACCAGCGGCTTCGTCGACCTCAATCCCAATTCCAAGATCCCTACCCTGCTCGATCGCAGCGGCGACACGCCCATCCGCGTGTTCGAAAGCGGCGCGATCCTTATGCATATGGCGGAGAAGTTCGGCGCCTTCCTCGGCAAGGCCGAAAACCACGCCGAGATGCTGAGCTGGCTGTTCTGGCAGGTCGGCAGCGCGCCCTTTATCGGCGGGGGCTTCGGGCATTTCTATGCCTATGCGCCGGAGAACTACGAATATCCGATCAATCGCTATGCGATGGAAACGAAGCGCCTGTTCGACGTCGCCGACAAACGGCTGGCGGAAACGCAATTCCTTGCTGGCGAGGACTATACCATTGCCGACATGGCGACCTATCCGTGGCTCGCGCCCTTCATCTACGGCGGCATCTACGAGAACTCGCGGACCTTCCTCTCGATCCATGAGTACACCAACGTGGAACGCTGGGTGCACGAGATCTCCGCCCGCCCGGCGGTCAAGCGCGCACGCATGGTCAACAAGACCTGGGGCGATGAGAACACGCAGGTCCCCAATCGCCACTCGGCTGCCGATTTCGAAGGCAAGGATATTTAGCCGCACTCGCGCGTTGTGACGACATTGGGCCTGCCGGTGAGAATCGGCGGGCCTTTCATTGGAGCGCCAGGTGGCAATCGAGAAGCATGAGAAAATCGGACTGGGCGAAAAGCTCGGCTACGGCGTGGGCGACCTCGCTTCCGGTCTCTATCTCAACTTCTTCGGCGTCTTCCTGTTCTACTATTTCGTTGAGATCGGCAGTGTCGCCCCTGCGGCCATCGCGCTGATGCTGCTGCTCTCCAAGCTGCTCGATGCCGTAACCGACCCGATGATGGGCGCCATCGCGGACCGCACCCGCACGCGCTGGGGGCGATACCGGCCATATCTATTGTTCGGCGCAGTTCCCTTCGGCGCGTTCGGCGCGGCGGTGTTCCTGTTTCCGGACATGGAGCCGGGACCGATGCTGGTCTGGGCCTATGTGACTTACGGCCTCGCCATGCTCGCCTATACGGCGGTCAACGTGCCCTATGGCGGGCTGCTCGGCACGATCTCGCCCTCCGCGAGCGAGCGGTCGAGCGTGACCGCCTACCGCATGTTCTTCTCGGCGCTGAGCGGCATAGTCCTCGGCCTGCTCGGCACGACACTGATACGCGAACTGGGCGACGGAGACGAAGCGCGCGGCATCCTGCTGACCATGACCTGCATCGCCGTTTTCGGCACAGGGTGCGTGTGGATCAGCTTCGCCACGACGAAGGAGCGCATCCCACCGGTCGAGAGCAACGGCAGCATCTGGGGCGATGTTCGCGTGCTGGTGCGCACCGGGCCGTGGCTGGCCGTCGCGGCGGCGGCGATCCTGGGCGTGCTCGCCATCGCCGCGCGCTTCGCCAGTGCCAAGTTCTTCTTCAAATATGTCGCGGGCGACGATGGCGCGCCGGCCTTCCTGTTCCTCGACCGGCTGGGCCTGTTCCTGACTGCGCTTGCCGTCGGCCAAATCACCGGCGTGATCCTCGGCAATTTCATGCGCAACGGCTTCGAAAAGCGCAGCATCATCATGCTCGGCGGCGCGCTCAAATGCGGCGGGATCGTCCTGTTCTACCTGCTCCCGCTCGACGCGGTCTGGCCGCAGACGCTGATCCAGTTCGTGATCGGCATCGGGTTCGGCATGCTGATGGTGATGAGCTTTTCCATGTTCACCGACATCGCCGAATATGTCGACTGGAAGAGCGGGCTGCAGATGACCGGACTGGTCATTGCCGCTTCGGTGTTTGCCGTAAAGGTCGGCGTCGGTCTTGGCTCGGCCGTCCCGGGCTTCGTCATGGGCTCTACCGGTTTCGATGCCGATGCCGCGGTGCAGAGCGATTTGGCGCTGACCGGCATCCAGCTGGCCTTCGCGCTTATTCCCGCCGCCGCACTGGTACCCGCAATTTTTGCCGTCAGCTTCTACAGCCTCGACCGCAAGACGATCGGCCAAGTCGAAGAGGAACTGTCGGCTCGGCGCGGGGCGAAACCTGTCGCAACCGCCTGAAGCCCTCTTCACAAGCGCGCTGGGGCCGCTATAGAGCGCGCCCACTGCTGGGGTGTAGCCAAGTGGTAAGGCATCGGTTTTTGGTACCGACATTCGCAGGTTCGATCCCTGCCACCCCAGCCACTTTTCCCGCCTACGAACAGCGCTGACGGCCTGCAGAGCGCGCGTCTCCACGCTTCCGGTGCTCACGTGCCGGATGCACGCTGCGCGTCGGGTCGTGCAGCCACGCACTCTTCGGCACGCCATCATCTGCTCGCAGGCAGAAAAAGCCGAGCCAGACTGCTCTCTACTCCCCTTCCCACTCGACGGCGGGTTGGGGATTATTGGGGGTGAGGATCAGGACGCTGTCCTGCACGCGCCATTCGGCGAGGCGGCTGAGCAGGTTCATGCCGATGACATTGGTCTCGCCGATATTGGGCGCGATGACGGCATCGAGGCCGCGCGCGGCGACATTGCCGAAGC